>CAIMTB010000400.1 GCA_903844265.1 uncultured Verrucomicrobiota bacterium | reverse complement strand
GGACATCCGCCAACTCCTGCTCCTCACACGGAAATCCGTCGACAACGCCGAACTGGTGAAGAGAAGCCGGACCGAAATCGAACGTCAGATCGGCGACTACTACCTCTACGAAATCGACAAGAACCCCGTCGCCTGCGTCGCCCTGCACATCTATCCCGAACTCAAGAAGGCCGAACTCGCCTACCTCTTCGTCTCGGCCGCCCACGAGAACCAGGGAATCGGCCGCAAGCTGCTCCAGTTCGTCGAGGCCAAGGCACGCGAGGCCGGCGTCCAACACCTCCTCGCCCTCTCCACCCAGGCCTTCACTTATTTCCAATCCAAGGGCGGTTTCACCGAAGGCTCACTCGACGACCTGCCCCCAGGCCGGCGCGAACGCTACGAATCCAACGGCCGACGCTCCAAGGTGCTGGTCAAGAAACTGGCCTGACCCCAGCCCGTGGCTCCAAAACCTCGCATCCCCAATGCGGGCGTCCTCGCCTGCCGCCGACTTCACATCGGGCCTTCCCGTGATTTCCTCTGCGTCTCCGTGGCCCGGCAATCCGTGGATTGGTTCACACGCCACCCCGGCGGCCACCCCCACTTTCAACACCACCGGACCTTCCGCGCCTCCACTTCGCGCTTCGGCATCGGACAGGTCCGCGACACCCACCGCACACCGCTCGGCCTCCACAGGATCGCACGCAAGATTGGCGCCGGCTGGCCCGTCGGTACCGTGTTCAAGGCACGCCAGGCCATCGGCTACACCTGGCAGGGAATGCCCGAAGCCACTATCGCGCATCGCATCCTCTGGCTCGAGGGACTCGAGCCCGGCTTCAACCGCGGAGGCGACGTCGACACGTTTCGACGATACATCTACATCCACGGTGTCGCCGACGAACCCACCCTCGGCCGCCCAGCCTCGCACGGTTGCATCCACCTCGCCGCCGCCGACCTGATGCCCCTGTTCGACAGGATCCAAGTCGGCGCACTCGTCTGGATCGACGCCCAAGGCTGAACAGGGAAGCCCGCCGGCCACGCGATACCCGCGCGCCTGCTCCCCATTCGTCACTGATCGGTCACCGCTCAGCGTGTGCGGCGCACACTTGTAATCTCCGAGACACGCACGGTCAGCGCACCCAGCAGCGGCGACTCGGCGCGCAGGGTTCCATCTCCCGGCTCAAGGGCGCGCGCGCGGAGATCCGAGCCATTCCGGGTACGCAATCGGAAGGCACCCTCCTCGGCCTCGATGCCCCCGACTTGCAGCGTCGCCACCTCGTTGCCGGCGGAGAACGAGCGGAATCCGAGCAGCAACGAACTGACGGTCACCGTGTTCGTCGCAATCCGTCGCAGGCTGCCCTCGAGAAAATCCCCATCGGTCAGGACAACCCCCGGCCGATCCGACTCAAGACGGCCCGCCATTTCCGCGTTCGGCGGCAGGAATTCGATCCGGGCCACGTTCAGCACAGCGACCATCGAACCCTCAAGCGACCCGCCCAACCGGACCACGGATTCGTCGGCCGACTCGATCGGGCCAACCAGCACCGAACCGCCGCGGAGGAGCACCCGGGGATAACCCTCCGAGGCCGCGTAGCGAAGGCCCGCGGTCCCGACGGTCGGCTCGCGAAAGCCGGCCATGGCGGGCACATCATCGACACCGCTCGCCACCGCGAGGCCCGCGCGCACGGCCTGGCCGAGGTTGACGTTGGCCTGGCCGAAGGGGCGCCAATTGATACCATCCCCGGAAACCTCGGCCACCACCGAGCCGCCCATCCGGCTCATGCGGAGCCACATCGGGAAGGACGCCACCGTGTTGGTCACGCGCATCGTCATGCCGCCCGCAATCTGCCGATACTGGAAGCAAAGCCCCGACCCCACCCGCACCCCGACAAACGCATAGGCAGCGGACTCGCCCAGGTTGTCCCGCAGCATGAGCCCCGCCATCGCCTCGTTGTTCGTCGTGGCAAAGGAGGTCATCGCGCCGAAGACCTGTCCCGACACTTCCATGCGACGCCCCACCAACAGGAAGCTGTCCGAATTCCCCTTCAACCCGCTCCCGGAACCGGAGACGCTCCACCCCCCCGCTGCCACCGGCGTGTAGGTCCCGCCCGCTCCCGGACCAATCGCCTTCGACTCCCAACCCACGACGCCATTTGTGCCCAAGGCCGGCGTGGGAGCGTTGGTGGTCCCGCTCAGATTCGTGGAGGCCGCCATGGCCGCGACGTCGTCGATGAGCAGTTCCAGCAGATCCGCGATGGGCACGACCGAGGTCGCACCGCCGGACGGGGTGACGGAAATACCCTTGGCGCCAACCTCAACGGCGCCGCGGAGGGACAAGCCGGCGGTCGTTCGGACCGTGCCATCGCGGGCATGGGCGCATAGAACCCCCAGGGCAATGACCAGACCGGGCAGGGCTCGGAGGTGGGGAAGAACTCTCATCGTCAGCGTTGATAGATCGGGACATAATTCCACGGCATCGCGAGCACGGCAGCGTAGACCGCGGTGGCATAGATCGGACCGAGCCCGTTCGATCCCATGTCGATGGACCCGTCCCAATACGCGCGATCGCCCTCGCGGAGAACCTGCCTCATCAACTGGGTTTTCATCCGCGGATACCACGATTTCCAGGTATCGCCGCCCAGCATGTACTGTGCGGGAACGGCATAGAACGTGCCGTAGGTGAACCATTCGCGCTGGCCGAAATTCTTCAGGAGATACTCGGAACCGCGCTTCACCAGCGGATCCTCGTAAAGGCCGCAAACCTGCAGGCTGTAGATCGCCGCCGCGGTCCGTGCATATCCCGGCGCCCGGTTCCCAGGCTGATAGGTGAAGCCCCCGCTGCCCGGATCAAAGCAGCTCTTCACGTACCGCACCGCCTGCTCGATCGTCGCCTGGGGCACGTCGATCCCCGCGTTCTTCGCCGCACGCAGACCCACCACCTGGAGAACGGTCACCGACACGTCGGCGTCCTGCGCGATCGGCCGATAACGCCAGCCGCCCTCCGGATTCTGGGAACTGACGATGAGTTTGATGGCGCGGTCGAGCTTCGGCTTGATGTCCACCGCCTGGGTCTGGCCGTACAACTCCGCCAACGCGATGGTCGCCACCCCGTGGTTGTACATGTACTGCCCCAGCGAACGGTCTCCGAACGTCCCGTCCGGCTTGGCCGACTCGAGCAGGTATTGGAGCCCGGCCCGGGCCACCTTCCCCTCCTCACCCTCACCCGGCAGACTCCCCGCCGCCAGGAATGCCATCAGGGTATAGCCGGTCATCGCCACAGGATGACGACGCTCGAAATCCGTCACGCCCCACGAACCATTCGGCAACTGCTTCGATGCAAGATAGCGAATCGCGCCGCGAATCACCGCCTCGGTGGCCGCATCCACCGCCGGCATCGAGACTTCATTTGTAATCGAACCCGCAAGCTCCACCCCAGGCACGGTTGCAGGAGCACCCCGCGCCGGCGCCGGGTTCGCCGGGAGTGTCGCCGCAGGCCCCGTCGCCTCGGCGGCATGCACCCTGCCCCAACCGTAAACCTCACAGGCCGCGATCCCCACAGCGGCGAGAATCCCGCGCAGCGCAGTCGTCATTTCGGCGCCCCCTGCACCTGGTCGGAGAGGTTCTTCAGGTACTGCTCAATCATCGGCGCATATTCCTGCGGATAGTGTTCGCCCTGCGACTGCAACAACGCAGCACGCTCACGAGGCGGAAGCCCGATGAAGCGTCCCGCGCCCGAACCGTTCCGACGCGGCCCATCGGCACCCCCCGACCCGAAGAAATTCCCCGCATCCCCGGTTCCCTTCCCGGATCGTGAGCCCGGCACCTTGCCGCGCCCCTTCCCCTGCCCCTGTCCAGGCTGGTTGCCCTGGCCGCCCTGGCCTTCCCCCTCGCCAGGCTGCCCCATGCCCGCCATCGCCAGATCCACGGCAGCCGCGGCGGCAGCGAGTGCTTCCTGCGCCTGGCCCGCATCGGTTTCAGCCGCCGCCTGATCCTGCCCTTCCGCAGCGGCCGAACCCTCATTCAACGCCTGCTCGGCCCTTTGCAAAGCCTCGCGAAGGCTCCGCGGCATCCGCCCCATCCGCCCCGAGGTCGCAGGCTGAATCCGCTTCTGCGCGTTCTTCAGGCCCTTGCCCATGTTCGCCAGTTCCTCCGCCGACATCGCCGAATTCACGTCGGCCTGCGCCTGCTTGATGGTCTGTGCAAGTTTCTCCAACGCCCCAGGGTCCTGCGGCATCCCCAGCATTTCCTTCAACGCGGCCAGCCGATCCTCAAGTTCGCGCCGCGCCCGCTGGAGGTCCGCAAGCGCCTCGTCCTGGGATGACCGCGCCTCGGACGGGCGGGCCGCAGCCAGTTCGTTGCCAGCCAGAATCATCTGCGTGGCCGCGTCGTCGACGTACGTGATGGCCTGCGGGACGGTGTCCGGGAGGTCGCCCTGCAGCTTGCGCGTCTCCACCTGCAAGCCGCTCTGTTCCCGTCCAACCTCCCCAGGGCTCCTCCCCTGGACCTTCCTCGCAAGCCGCGCCGTCTCGGAATTCAATCCCTGCTGTTGCTCGATCAGCACGATGAGCCGCTCCAGAAGCTTCTCCAGTTCCGCGACCTCGGCCTGCGCCTTCTCCAGCTCGGCCAATTGCTTGTCCAAGCTCTCCAGGGCCTTGCCCAGGGCGTCGATCGCAGCCTGCTGCAAACCCGCCTGGTTGCGTCCCTCGCCGAGGCCTTTCTGGGATCCGCGCATCTGCCGCGTGGCCACGGCAAGCTGCTCCGATGCCGTCGGCGAATCCAGGGCCGCACGTGCCCCCGCATCCTGGCTCCGGTCCCCGAGATCGCCCTGCCTGGGCGCGAGCGGACGAAGCTGAAGCGGATCGGACTCAACCTTCGCGGCCTCCGACTTCAGTGCCGTTTCAAGTCGCAACAACTCCGCAACGTCAGATCGCACCTGCTTGAGATTGGACTGCGGATCCGACGCCGCGGCACGCTGCTTCTCAAGGCTGTCCAACCGCTCCTGCAAAAGCCGTCGAGCGGTGCCCAACCGCGCCTCGGCCATCTCCTGCTGCGTCGCCGCGGACAAACGTCGCAGCCGCAGATCCGGCCCCGCCGCTTCGATGACGCCGCGGGCCTCCTGCATCCGCCCCGCCGCCGCAGTGACCTGCTCCCCCGCGGTCGCATCGAGACCACCGATGATGCGCCTCGCAAAATCCACATCGTCCAATAGATCGACCTGCTGCTGAACAGTCTTCGAAACGTCATCCCTCTTTCCAACCAGTTCACGGGTCACCCCGCGAACCGCCTCCTGCCTGGCAATCCACGCATCAAGGTCGCGGACCCCGGCTTGCAATGCCTCCAACTCATCCGCTGGCGGAACCAACTGCCGGGCCAGATCGCGCATCGCAACCCGCGCCGCCCGCTGTCGACCGATGGCACTCAGGAGCCGCCCGTTGTTGAGATCCACCAGTGCCCCTTCCAGCAGACGCGCCACCCGCGCCGCCTCGGGACCTGCCATCGCCTCCGCCGCCCGCGCCACGGAATCATCCGAATTGTCCCCCGCATCGGCGCCGGCTCCCTTCCACGACCGCAACCGCTGGAGCACCGAAGCGGCTTCGTCACGAACCGATTGCTGTTCGCGAACCTGCAATTGCAGGAGAATCCGCTGGTTCTCACTGAGCCACTCCCGCTTGCGACCCGCGGCTGTGGCCGCGAGCCCGACCGTCTCGCGCAAAGACGACTGCTCCCGCGCCGCCAGTTCCTCAAGCCGCGCCGCCACCCCCGCGAGTTCCTGCTGACGCTGGTACTCGAGCAGGATCTGGCGGAGCTTCAAACCAACGCTCTTCTGCGTGCTGAAGGCCTCAAGCAACTGGGTCCGACGCGCCACCACCCCTTCCCCGCCCCGGGCCTGCTGCAGCAACTCCACCACCCGCGCCATGTCCTCCTCACTCAGATGCCCGAGAAGACCCCGAATCGACCCCAGCAACTGCACGTCCTCACCTCCCAAACCGCTCCGTCCAAATTCCTCGATGATCGCCCCCAATTGCTCACCGACCCGGGATGTCGTGCTCCTCAACTGCTGCTGGCCCGCCTCCGTCTGGGTCAGACCGTCCACCCGGTGACCCGACTCCGCACCCACCACGGAGGGCGCCGCAGGAACGGGCAACGTGCCGAGCGCCCCGGACGATTGCCCCAGCGCCCCGGAGAGCCCCCCGCACAACAGGAGCATCGCGGGCAGCAGGCCAAGCAGGAACAGGCGAAGAAGCATCGAGGTTGAATGACAGTTTTGCATGGCCTCGGTTCAGGGTGCCGCAGGTCTCGCGAGAATGAGTCGCCCCAGAGAATCGTTCAACCGCTCCTGCCCTTGCGCCACATCCCCCAGGCGCCCAATCGCATCCCCGGCGCGCCCCAGGAGATCGGCCCGCTTCTCCGCCTCGGTGACCACCCTCAGCAGGTAACGCTCGCTCCGGCCAACTCCAGGACCATCCACGTCATTGCGATCCACCGCCTCAATCCAGAATTCCACCATCGCCCCCTCCACAAGCGGGGGCTGAAGACTCACCAGCCGCCAATCGAAACGCCGCCGCACAACCCCATCCGCCCCGCCCGCCATGTCCAGGTCGATCGTCGCCGGACTCCCGTTCGTCGATGACGCCGCCTCGAACCGCAACCGGAGCGCACCCAGGCCGAAATCATCCTTCGCCTCGAACGAGATCAGTTCCGTCCCGTGCGTCGTGACCAGATCCTCCCGCCGCGACGGCACCACGATGCGAACCTCAGGCGGCTTGTCCTCGACCACGTTCAACGCATACACCGCCGGATCCCGCGACGGAATGCCGCGCCGGTCCGTCAACTCCACCGAAAACCCACCGATGGTCGCCAAATCCATCGGTATTTCACCCACCACCCGATCCATCGAATCCCCGCCCACCCCCAGCTCAATGACACGATCAATCCCGGACAAACGGACGCGAGCCTCGCGCAAAGGCTGCCCCGCCGTGCCCTCCACCCGCAACCTGCTGCCCCGTAGAATCGAGAGCTCCCCGGGAACGACACGCCGCGGCAACGCTCCCGTGTACTTCGGCAGGATCTGCGTGAGCACGAGATTGGTCAGCACCGGACGCGGCAATACCTCGACCGCGAATTCGTCGCTGTCCGCATCGTTGATGCGTATGCGGTAGCGGAAAGAAGCCGGAACCCCACCGAGAATCCGGGTGAACCGCGGCGCCCCAGGCGATTCAGCATCGAATGACAATTCCTGAACCCGCCCGCCCTCGTGGCGAACCACAAGACGCCCCGACTTCGGCACCACACCTTCCACCGAGGCCTGCAACGTGACGTCCTCCCCGCGCCCGACCACCAACGCCCCAGTCACGTCCCGAATCTGGGTGCGCCTAGGAAACGACACCTCCTCCAACAACGCCCGACGAAGCAGGATCCACGCGGTCGGACCCAGCAACATCAGGAACACCCCGAGAACCATCAGGATCTGCAAAGCCCGGATCGCCAGCAAGCGGACGCGTCCCACGGGCACAACCTCAGGCAGCGAAATGCGTCGCGCCGCCTCCCCGGCGTCCACCCGCATCCGGTCGACGAACGCCCTCGCCTCCGCCACTTCCCATCCCACGCGCGAAAGCTGAACCGAACTGATCAGCCGGCTCCGAAGATCGGGACGCTGCCGCTCGACCCACAGGGCCAGCCCATCGCTCCGCGGAATCTGGCACCACCTCCGCCACCCGACCCTCCACGCCCAGCCTACAGCCAGCAGCAGCATTCCGATCCCGTTCGCCGCCCGCAGCCACCGCGGAAATTCAAACCCGTAATCCAGGATCACCACCACGGTGACCGCCGCCGCAACCGCCCCGGTCAGGCGAAGCGCGGTCTCCGCCAACGCAAACAATACCAACCGCCGTCGAACCGCCTCGATCCAGCGCGAAATGTCCTCCCCCCCAGGCACCCCGGGATCACGATCCCGGGCAGCCAGGTGAGCAGGTTTGTCAGCGACGTCAGGCAAACGCGGTCACGATGGCACTCCATCCCGACGGGAACAACCTTGCTCTTGCCTCGATTTGACCGCCAGCGTCGCTGAGGCCCTTGGCGTCGACGGTGCGCCGCCCGAAGGTCGGTCAGTGCTTCAATTGCACTCTGAACGGGGCGCTCCAGCCAAATTCAGGAATAACTGTTTGACACCTTGATTCCGGAACTCTATTTGAAGCGTTCCAAACTGGGACGCAGCGCAACGGACATCAGCCCGCGCCGGAGAAGTTGGAACGGGCTGGTTGTATTTTTGTTGTCTGTGGTGTTCAGTTGCGGACGGGCGCCCATGTAGCTCAATTGGCAGAGCACGTCCTTGGTAAGGACGAGGTCACCGGTTCAAACCCGGTCATGGGCTCCACCAGATCAATGTGAGTGCAGTGATCAGATGGTTGGCAGGTAGGAACGACGACCAACGCTCGCGAATATAGAACGACAGCAAGTCCAGGAGTCAGGCAATGGCAAAGGAAAATTTTCAACGCACGAAACCCCACGTCAACGTCGGCACCATCGGCCACGTCGATCATGGCAAGTCGACCCTCACCGCGGCGATCGTCGAGGTCCAGGCCCGCAAGGGTCTTGCCAATCGAATCTCCTACGCCGACATCACCAAGGGGGGCACTGTCCGTGACGAAACAAAGACGGTGACGATCGCCGTCTCGCACGTGGAGTACCAAAGCGACCAGCGGCACTACGCCCACGTCGACTGCCCCGGCCACGCCGACTACATCAAGAACATGATCACGGGTGCCGCCCAAATGGATGGCGCCATTCTCGTGGTCAGCGCCGCGGACGGCCCGATGCCCCAGACCCGCGAACATATCCTCCTCGCGCGTCAGGTCGGCGTCCCCGCCATCGTCGTCTTCCTCAACAAGGTCGACCTCGTGGACGATCCGGAACTGCTCGACCTCGTCGAGATGGAAATCCGCGATCTCCTCAATAAATACCAGTTTCCCGGCGACACGACCCCGGTCATCCGTGGTAGCGCCACAGCCGCCCTGGCCGCCAAGCCCGAGGGCGACAAGGCCATCGCGGATCTGCTCGCCGCCGTGGACACCTTCGTCCCGCTCCCGCCCCGCGAAGTCGACAAGCCGTTCCTGATGTGCGTCGAAGACGTGTTCAACATTGAAGGTCGCGGCACCGTCGTGACCGGCCGTGTTGAACGTGGCGTCCTGGAGCGCATGACCGACGTCGAGATCGTCGGCCTCAAGGACACCCGCAAGACCGTTGCCACGGACATCGAGATGTTCCGCAAGCTTCTCGACCGCGCCCAGGCAGGCGACAACGTCGGAGTGCTCCTCCGCGGCACCAAGAAGGAAGACGTCGAACGCGGCATGGTTCTGGCCAAGCCCGGTTCCATCACGCCGCACACCAAGTTCAAGGCCGAGGTGTACGTGCTCTCCAAGGAAGAAGGCGGCCGCCACACTCCGTTCTTCACCAATTATCGTCCGCAGTTCTACTTCCGGACGTCAGATGTGACCGGCACGGTCATGCTGCCGACCGGCGTGGAAATGGTCATGCCCGGCGACAATGTCTCGGTGGAAATCACGCTCATCGCACCGGTCGCGATGGAAAGAGGACAGCGATTCGCCATCCGCGAAGGCGGCCGTACCATCGGTGCCGGCCGTATCAGCGAGGTCGTCGCTAATTGATTCTCCGGTTTCAAACCGGGCCGGCGACGCTCAACGTCCCGGCCCGGTTCTGAATTCGGTGCAAAGTGCGAAATCGCCAACTGCGCATCACAGGGCGTTAGCTCAATTGGTAGAGTAGCGGTCTCCAAAACCGTTGGTTGGGGGTTCAAGTCCCTCACGCCCTGCCAGCGCAGTCCGCCCGGAGGGGTGGCAGAGTGGTCGATTGCGGCGGTCTTGAAAACCGCTGTGCGGCACAACCGCACCGGGGGTTCGAATCCCTCCCCCTCCGCCAGTTCAAAATGAAAAACGCGACAAGCTTTATCGTCTGGTCGGTCATCATCGGGACAGCCTTCGCCTTCGCTTGGCGCCTCGGTTGGCTCGCCACACTGACCAAATACGTCCAAGATACCCGCGAGGAACTCCGCAAGTGCGCCTGGCCCAGCTACGACGAATTGTGGGGGTCCACCATCCTCGTCATGGTCTCGACAGCCCTTCTCGGACTCTTCACGGTTGTGGTGGAAATGGTAATGACCTGGGTCGTCAGCAGCATCGTCTAGGCCGCAGCGCACTCTTCGATCCTGTCGAACCCCGCAACTCACACCACCCAATCCTCCCCTCCCCCTCAACAATCCCCATGCGACACCGCTGGTTCGTCCTTCATACGCTTTCCGGCCAGGAAATGAAGGTCAAGGAAAGCATCGAAAAGCGCGCGCGCGCCGAGGAGCTGACCGAGTTCATCTCCGAGGTTCTCGTGCCCATGGAAAAGGTCACGGAGGTCCGCAATGGCAAAAAGTCGGTGACCATGCGGAAGCTGCACCCGGGCTATGTGTACGTGCTCATGGCGCTTGTGGACGAAGAGCACCGTCTCCTCGACCGCCCGTGGTACTTCATGCGCGAGACTCCCGGAATCATCGGCTTCGTCGGCGGGGAACGCCCTGTCGAGGTCCCCGAAGTGGAAATCCTGGCCATCAAGGAACAGATCGCGGAATCGGCCGAGGCCGAACGCCCCAAGGTCGCCTTTGCGATCGGCGAAACCGTCAAAATCAACGACGGGCCCTTCCTCAACTTCAACGGAGTCATCGAGGAAATCGAACCCGATAAGGGCAAACTAAAGATCACTGTCAATGTGTTCGGCCGGAATACACCGGTCGAGTTGGAATATTGGAAGGTCGAAAAGGCCTAACTCGTCACTGTCATGGCAAAGAAGGTAACAGCTCAGATCAAGCTTCAGATCCCCGGCGGTCAGGCCAACCCGGCCCCCCCCGTCGGCCCCGCCCTCGGTCAGCACGGCGTCAACATCATGGGCTTCTGCAAGGAGTTCAACGCCCGCACCAAGGACGGTGGCGGAATGATCGTCCCGGTCGTCATCACCGTCTACCAGGATAAGTCGTTCACGTTCATCACCAAGTCCCCGCCCGCCTCGGCCCTCCTCAAGAAGGCCGCTGGTATCGCATCCGGCTCCAAGGCACCCAACAAGGAGAAGGTCGGTAAGGTCACGAGGAAACAGATTCTTGAGATCATCAAGACGAAGAAGGACGACATCATCGCCGCCTCGGAAGACGCCGCCGTTCGCGTGATCGCCGGCACCGCCCGCAGCATGGGCATCGACGTCGTCGACTGATAACAATCAACCGCGGGAGGGCCTCAACAGCCCGTCACCACCGCACCCAAAAATGCCCAGCAAAAGATACATCAAAGCCAAAGCGCTCGTCGAACCCGAGCGCAACTATAACCTCAAGGCGGCCATCGAACTTCTAGTCAAGTTCCCGAAGGCCAAGTTCAACGAAACGGTTGAACTCTCCTTCCGCCTTGGAGTGGACCCGCGCCAGTCCGATCAGATGGTCCGCGGCACCGTCCCCCTGCCCCACGGCAGCGGCAAGGTCGTCCGGATCCTCGTCTTCGCCAAACCGGGCACCGCAGCCGACGCTGCAGTCGCCGCAGGTGCCGAATTCGTCGGCTACGACGACATGATCAAGAAGTGTCAAGACGGTTGGACCGACTTTGACATCGCGGTGGCCACGCCCGAAGCCATGATCGAAGTGCGCAAGCTCGGCAAGGTGCTGGGACCCCGCGGCCTCATGCCCAACCCGAAGACGGGGACGGTCACCGAGGATACCGCCAGGGCAGTTCGCGAATTCAAGGCCGGTCGCGTCGAATTCAAGATCGACAAGACAAGCAATCTCCACGTTCCCGTCGGAAAGCTCGCATTCATCCCGAGCCAACTCGAGGAAAACGCCCGCGCCGTCATCGAGGCCGTGCTCAAGGCACGCCCCGCCACGGCCAAGGGCATCTTCGTCCGCACGTGCGTTCTATCCGCGACCATGAGCCCCGGGATCCGTGTGGACATCCGGGAGCTGCTCGTCAACTAACCCCCTTCTCCCCCTGCCATGCGTCACGAAAAGAAGTTCATCAACGCCGAGTACGTCTCGCGGCTGAACCAATCGCCGTTCTTCATCGTCGCCGATTACACCGGCCTCAAGGTCCATCACTTCACCGAGCTGCGTAAACGGCTCCGTAAGTCGGGCGCTGAAGTCCACGTGGTCAAGAACACGATCTTCAAGATCGCCGTGAAGGAAGCCGGACTCGCCGACCTCGGCGCCGCGCTCACAGGCCAGATGGCCGTCGTCACCGGACCCAAGGACATCTCGTCCGCTGCCAAGGTCCTCAAGACCTTCGCCTCGGAGTTCGATCGCCCGAAGATCCGCTTCGGCATCCTCGACAACAAGCGCCTCGACGCCGCGTCGGTTCTCGCCATTGCCGATCTGCCCTCGGTCGACGTTCTTCGTGGCCAGTTGCTCGGTCTCCTCCAGGCGCCCGCCTCCCAGCTGGTCCGCGTGCTCATCGAACCCGCGGCCTCTCTCGCCCGCGTCCTCAAGGCCAAGGCTGACAAGGCTGACAAGGCTGAAACGGTCGACAAGGCTGAAACGGTCGAGGCCCCCAGCAGCGCCGACACCACCGACACCACCGCCCCAGCGGCTTGATCGGTCGGCAGAGATCATCCGTCAATCACCCGATTTCCTCTGCGATTGTTCGCAGAGGATCAACCAACAAAGAGTAAATCGTCGGCGGACAGGCTTGTCCGC
>CAIMTB010000399.1 GCA_903844265.1 uncultured Verrucomicrobiota bacterium | reverse complement strand
CCACCTCATCCTAACCCGAATGGTAATTCTGTCCCAATCGGTTTCCAGTTGGATGGCACGGAACTGTTCGGGCCTCCGGGCGCCGTAGACTATCACGATGCGTTTGACCACGCCCGCGATCCCAATTACGCCGCGGCTGGGTCCTAGGCCGTTCCGGATCTGCTTCCGATGCGGGAGCGTACGATAAATTTGGAGCCGTCCCGAAAACGGGACGGCTTTTTCTTTGGTGGGAGGCGATTGGGTCTCAGGTCGCGTGAGCGAGAGAGGTGGGTGGGGAGGAACCCCGCAACATGCACATTCTGATCATTCTCGTAACTGTGGGTTTGGCGCTGCTGGCACAGGGGTACGTGCAGTCGATGTTCAGGAGGTACAGCCAGGTGAGCAGTTCGAGCGGTTATTCGGGGGCGGAGGTTGCCTCGGAGATTCTTCGTCGCAACGGGCTTGGGGACGTGGGGATCGCTGAATCGAACAGCTTCCTTGGGGACCACTACGATCCTTCGAGGCGTCGCGTGGTGCTTTCGTCGGCGGTTTTTCACGGGACGTCGTTGTCGGCGCTGGGTGTGGCGGCCCACGAGGTGGGGCACGCGCTCCAGCATCAGCAGGGGTATTTTCCGCTGCATTTGAGGACCTTGGCGGTGGGGGCCACCCACTTTGCGAGCCAGATGATTTTTTGGATTCCTGCGCTTGGGATGGTGGGGGGGCTGATGAAGCCGACGCTTGGCCTTACGCTCATGGCCGTGGGATGGGGTGTCATCATGTTGTTCAACCTGGTCACGCTGCCGGTGGAGTACAATGCGTCCAGGCGCGCGAAGGAGATGCTTTCGAGGTTGGGTTTCGTGCGTACGCGCGAGGAGGCTGGTGGCGTGGCAGTCGTGCTGAATGCCGCGGCGCTGACCTATTTCGCGGCATTTGTGAGTTCACTTCTCTTCCTGCTTCTCTACCTGCTCCCGCTCGTGGGGGTGGGGCGATCGAGAGATTGAAGATCGGGGGAATGTTTTCGGGGAGGCTTCCATGAAATGGTCCGTCCGCATCGGCCGCTTTGCGGGTATTGAAGTTCGACTTCACGCCACGTTTCTCCTGGTCCTGGGCTTCGTCATTGCCAGCGAAGTGATGGGGCGTGGGTCGGTGTGGGCTGCGATGGATGGGGTGGTCTTCTTCTGTTCGGTTTTTGCGTGTGTGCTGCTCCACGAGTTCGGGCATGCCCTCGCCGCGGCGCGGTACGGGATCCGGACACACGACATCACTCTCCTGCCGATTGGTGGTGTGGCGCGTCTGGAGCGGATGCCGGACAGGCCGCAGCAGGAGTTTTGGGTGGCCCTGGCGGGTCCGGCGGTGAACGTCGTCATTGCCGGCGTGTTCTTCGCGTGGATGCTCGCGAATCACGGGGTCATCGGTTGGGACGACCTGGAGGCGGAGTCGCTTCCTCTCTCGCTTCGTCTTCTCCTGGTGAATGTGACCTTGGTGGTCTTCAATCTTGTGCCTGCCTTCCCGATGGATGGCGGCCGGGTCCTGCGAGCCCTTCTTGCGCTGCGGATGGATTACAGTCGTGCGACGAGGATCGCCGCCACGCTGGGTCAGGTCATCGCGGTTTTGTTCGCCTTCGTGGGATTGATGGGGATCTTCGGTGGGATGGGGAATCCGCTCCTCTTGTTCATCGCGCTTTTTGTGTGGATCGCCGCGAGGCAGGAGGCCGGCGTGGTTGAATTGCGTTCGCAGCTGGGTGGGGCCCGGGTTCGCGATGCGATGCTGACGAGCTATTGGACACTGGCTCCTGCCGATCCCCTGGCACGGGCGGTCGACCTTGTCATGGCGGGGTCGCAACAGGATTTTCCCGTCGTGGACGAACTGCGCGTGGTGGGGATTCTGACCCGCAAGAGGCTTCTCGGGGCATTGTCGGAGTCGGGTCGGTGGACTCCCGTGGGAGCTTCGATGAACCGGGAGTTCGTGGTGGCCGACGCGGACGGGTTGCTCTCGGCGGCGCTCCAATCGCGTTCAGGTCCGACGTTCGAGCCGATTCCCGTTCTCCATCGCGGAGTCCTCGTGGGGTTGCTCACGTGGGACAACGTCTCCGATTATATGCTGATCCAGGCCGCTTTGAGGCGTCCGAGTGGCCGCTCCGAGATGCCTCCTGTTTTGCCGGCGTGAAGGTTCATGGGGGGCGGGTTCCGCGGCGATCTCTGGAAAGGCCAGCCCGACGGCGTCGGGGGGAGGCCGCAGCTTGCGGTGCGCGCGCGCGGTTTGCGTGGAGACTCGGTGATCGACGTTGCAATCCGGGGTCGGGCGGTGGCATCGGAGGGGGGTGACGGCAACTCGCGACATCCGGAATCTCGCTCTCGTGGGTTTCATGGGGGCCGGGAAGACCACGGTGGGACGTCTTGTCGCCTGGAATCTCCACCTCACCTACGTCGACACCGACGAGGCGATTGAGACGAGGGCACGGCGGACCATCGCGATGATCTTTGCCGAGGATGGAGAGGCCGCGTTCCGCCAGCTGGAACGTGATGTCATCGAGGAGATCGGGCAGGGGCGCGACCAGGTGGTTTCAACCGGGGGCGGCCTTGTCTGCCAACCGGGCAACATGGACCTTCTGAAGGAGACATCGCTCGTCGTTTGTTTGTGGGCATCCGCGGACACGATTTGGGAGCGCGTCCGGCATCAGACACATCGGCCGTTGTTGCAGGTTGCGGATCCGCGAGCGGAGATCGAGCGGTTGCTGGTGATTCGTGAGCCGTTCTACCGGGAGGCCGATGTCCTTGTGAACTCCGGGTTGCGGAGCATGCGGGAGGTTGGGGTGCAGGTGGCGCATCATTTCGCCGAGGCCCGGCGTCGGCTTCCTGTTGCGTGAAAGAGCGTCTCCGCCAGCGCGCCGTCGAGCTTGGGTTTGATGCGTGCCGATTTGCCCGTGCCGAGCCTGCAAGGCATCGCCAGGCGTTCAGGGACTGGCTCGCGTCGGGGCGTCACGGGACGATGGCCTATCTGGAACGTACCGCCGACGTTCGCGTCGACCCACGTCTGTTCGTTCCGGACGCCCGGACGGTTGTTGCACTGGCGGTTTCCTATCACGCTGGCGCGGACCTGATTCCTCTGCGCGACGGGTTGGACTCTGGGCGTGGGATGGTGGCCCGTTATGCGCGCCACGAGGATTATCACGAGGTGCTTGCGCCGCGGTTGAGGCAGCTCGCCGAGGCGGTGGATGGCTGGGGAGGGCCGGGGACACGGACGGCGTGGCACGTGGATGCGGGGCCGGTGTTGGAGCGGGATATTGCGGAGGCCGCGGGCGTCGGGTTCGTCGGCAAGCATACCAACCTCATCGGTCGGGGACTTGGAAACTGGTTCTTTCTCGCGGGCCTGGTGACCACGGCCGAGATCGAGCCGGATCCGCCTGCGCGCAATCATTGCGGGAGCTGCGCGCGGTGTCTGGCTGCATGTCCGACGGGCGCGATCACGGCGCCGTACGAGCTTGATGCGCGGCGATGCATTTCCTATCTCACCATCGAGCTCAAGGGATCCATTCCAGAGGAGCTTCGGCCCGCGATCGGGAACAGGTTGTTTGGCTGCGACGATTGTCTCGCGGCCTGTCCCTGGAACCGTTTCGCGAAGGAAGCCCGGCTTCTCGCCGAGCACCGTCGACCCGATCTCGGGACGCCCGATCTGGTGGGTCTGCTGGCGCTCGACAACGCCGCGTTCAAGATGCGCTTCGCCGGAACGCCGCTGATGCGCGGCAAGCGCCGCGGGGTGCTCCGGAACGCGTGCGTGGTCCTTGGCAATCTCCGCGATCCGGCGGCGTTGCCGGCCCTTGAACGTGCGGCGCGCGATTCCGAGCCCCTGGTCGCGGAGCATGCGCGCTGGGCGATTGGGCGCATCGAACAGGCGGCTTGACCCGGTCCGGCTTTCTCCTTGTTCCCGGGTCCGTTCCGCACACAAGTTGCGGGCATGGACGGCGATAAGATTACAATCGAAGTCTTGCTGGGGTGGAAGCGTGCGGGACGGCGGATTGCGGCGTTGACGGCCTACGATTATCCGATGGCGCGCTGGCTTGATGAGGCGGGTGTTCCGTTGCTGCTGGTGGGGGATTCCCTTGGGATGGTGGTGCTGGGGCATCCGGACACGACCCATGTGACGATGGCGGACATGGAGCATCATGTCCGTGCGGTGGCGCGGGCTCGACCGCGCGGGTTG
>CAIMTB010000398.1 GCA_903844265.1 uncultured Verrucomicrobiota bacterium | reverse complement strand
TCCACCCAGGCCTTGGTCTCGGCGGCATTGTCGTCCTCCAGCCAACGATAGGGATCCGGCACCACGGTCCCGTGATAGGTGTCCATCACCGCCTCCTTCCGGGTGGAAGGGTAGGTCAGCGAGAGTTTGCCGGACGACGGGGGGTGGTGGGCGCAGGACACGGCGAAAAGCAGGACGGGGAGGAACGCGGCGAACGTGGATGGCTTCGACACGCAGCGAGGTTGGCGGCCCGGCCCGGGCGGTCAAAAGCAAATTCAGACAAGGGCCGCAGCCTCCCTCAGCCTGGAACCGGGTCCCCAGGTCGGGTTGTCCCCCCATCCACCCGCGGCAGGTACACCTCGAAGGTCGAACCCACGCCCGGTTCGCTCGTGACGCCAAGACAGGCCTGATGCTGCTCGATGACACGCGCCACCGAGGGAAGCCCAAGACCGGTTCCCTTCCCCTCCGGCTTGGTCGTGAACAGAGGGTCGAAGATACGTTGGATGAGTTCCGGTGGAATCCCGGTCCCGGAGTCGCTGACCGCGATCAGGACATACCGGCCGGAACGACCCCCGCGCAGAGTGGCGGCCTCGGCTTCGGAGAGATCCACATCGTCGACGGCGAGTGTGAGTTCACCGCCGTCGGGCATGGCGTCGCGCGCATTCAGGCAGAGGTTCAGGAGGGCCTGCTGCAATTGCGTCGCGTTGCCGTGCACATGGCCGACGTCGGGCGCGATCAGGCAGGCGACACGGATGCCTGCCGGGAATGACCCGCGAAGTTGGACCTCCAACTCCTGCACCAGTTCGCCAGGGTGAAGTTCCGTAAACTCCAGGGTTCCGCCCCGCAGGAACCGCAGGACTTGCCGGACCGTCTCAGCACCGCGGCGGGTGTGTGACTCGATCGTCGAGAGCATCCGGCGCTTCTGAGTGTCGGGCTCGGCCTCAGCGAGGAGCTGCAATCCCAGCAAGGCGGGAGCCAGGCGGTTGTTCAGGTCATGCGCCATGCCGCCCGCAAGCGAGCCGACCGCCTCCCACTTCTGCGCCCGCAGAAAGTCCAATTCGAGCCGGCGCTGTTCGGTCACATCCGATCCGATCATCAGGATCGCATCGGGGGATCCCTTCGAGTCACGGATCAGCGTCCATCGACTCTCCAGGAGATGGCATCCACCGCCGGGCTCCGTCAACTCGAGGCCACCCGACCACTCCCCCGCCGAGAGGAGAAGGTCCCGCTTTTCGACAAAATCAGGAACCCACATGGGGACAGGTTCGACGTCGGAGCCGGTGGGGCCGTGGCCGCGGAAGAGACGTCGCGCGGAGGGATTGAGGTAGGTGACCCGGCCCTCGAGGTCGGACACCACGATGAAATCACGCGCCTTGTCGATGAGGGCGGCCTGGCGCTCGATCTTCCGTTGGTCGTCAATTCGTTGGGCTTCGAGTCGCCGACGCTGGCGCTGCCAGTCAAGGCCGTGATGGGCCATGGAAAGGATCCAACCTGCCGGCACGATCACCGCCGCGACCACCAGCCACGAAAACCACACCCCCATCCCGACCCAGAGCGCCGCGGCGAAACAAGCGGTCCCAGACGACACTCCAAGGGCGACCAGCGCCCCCGCAAGCGGCCGGAGTCTTACCAGGAAAAGTGCCACCACCGCACCCAGGCCTCCCGCCATCCCCATCTCGCACCAGCCCGGCATCCG
>CAIMTB010000397.1 GCA_903844265.1 uncultured Verrucomicrobiota bacterium | reverse complement strand
CTTCGTGCTCTTCGTGACCTTCGTGGTAGATCCCCGCGTGGTTCATGGTCCCAATGCGCGATTCGCGAACCGTGGCGGCTACCCCCGAGAGTCCGAGGATCTTCTGTGGGACTTCCGGTGCATCCAAACACGCAACATCCACAGGCTGAAGGTAGAATCGCATCGTTCCAACCCAAGCCGACACCTGGCGGAACCCAGATCGTCCCGAACATAAGCATTACTTCACATAGCAGCATCCTTTTGAAGCCTGACACGGTCATTGAGCTCTGTGACTAGTTCGTTCTCGTATCTGACGGCGTCATTCCGCGACGTGATAGGGTCATTATGGCTCATGCACGGTCATTCTTGTGTCGTGCACGATGAAAATACGTCCGTGCAGCGGCGACGGAATGCCTGACCATAAGATTGCCTCAACTTGCATCATCATTGGACGGTCTGACACGCGCGTTGGACGGATGCACGAAGCCGTTGGATCCACTCACCCTGGTCGGGGACGGATCGACCGACCGCTTGGTTGCACCGGCAAGCCGATCGGAAGCAACCACGCCATCCGCGGGAGGGCGGGCAGTGGCCACGATCGGGTCGACGTTGAAGACGGGACCCTTTCCAGGCGCATGGACGGGGTCGCCGGGCCCGTGGGGTCTCGAGGAAAACCCGTGGGCGACGTCGGTGCAGGGCGGAATCCCTCTGTTCCGGGAGCGGCGGACGTTGAATTTCGCGTTTTACTGGCTCCAGTCACGCGGCAGATTGGGGGCGTGCCCGACCAACCGGAAGACCCCGCTGCGGATCGATCGCCTGTTCTGGGGCGATTCGTGGCGATCTCTCTCGCGGCGTTGTTCGTGATGGTGGCTTTCGGCGTCTTCTGGATTTGGCGGCACGCACGCGGAGAGCAGGATTGGCGCGACCGGATCAACGCCGCCGAACCGTTTGCCGCGCCCACCAACAGGACCGTCCACCCATGAACCACTCCTACCTCGAACGTGTTGTCGACCTGCTCGATCCCGCGCTCAACCGCCTCCACAACGTCACCTTGGAGGATGCCCGCGAACGCATCCTCAACGGCACGCCGGCATCGGTCCGCGACATCGACGGATCGTTCACCCTCCTCGTGAAGCGCGGCAAAGCCGTCCGCATGGCCCGATCCCTGGACCGCCCGCTCCGGTACTTCCTCGCCAAGCGCCTCGAGGGCCCGGCCCTGATCGTCGCGGACCGCATGGATTCGATCTATGCGTGGCTCAAGTCCGAGGGACTCCACGAACAATTCCACCCGAGCTATACCCGCATGGTCCCGGCCCATTATGTGGTCGAGATCCAGCTCATCGGCTGCCCGGACCCGGATCCCGTCTACACCCGGTTTTTCGACCCGCCGCGGAACGCGCTTCCCGCCGACCTCGACGAGATCGGCACGGCCTACGTTTCGACGCTGGCGGGTGAGATGATCAAGTGGCTGCAGACGATCCCCGAGCGCGAGCCGGTCGGCGTGGCGTTCAGTGGCGGGATCGACAGCGGGGCGGTGTTCGTCCTGGCCTATCACTGCATGCGCCAACTGGGGATGAGTCCAAGCCGGCTCAAGGCGTTCACGCTCGATCTCGGGGGCGACGACGTCCGGCAGGCCCGCGTATTCCTGGAGCAGCTGGGACTCTCACTCTTCCACGAACCGATCGAGGCGGACCCTGCGAGTCTCGATCCGGCGGAAACGGTGCGGATCGTGGAGGACTACAAGCCTTTGGACATCGAGGCCGCGACCATGCTTGTCGCGCTGCTCCGCGGGATTCGCGCGCGACATCCCGGATGGCGTCACATTGCGGACGGGGATGGCGGCGACGAAAACCTGAAGGACTACCCGATCGAGGAGAACCCCGAGCTGACCATACGCTCGGTGGTCCACAACCAGATGCTGTACCAGGAGGGCTGGGGCGTCGGTAAGATCAAGCACAGCCTCACCTACAGCGGCGGCCTCAGCCGCAGCTACGCCCGGACGTACGCGCCGGCGCGGCATTTCGGCTTCGAGGGATTCAGCCCGTTCACCCGGCCCCACGTCATCGAAGTGGCCGAGGGAATTCCGTTCATCGAACTCACGGATTACAACCATGAGCGACTCTACGCGCTCAAGGGCGAGATCATCCGGCGCGGCATGAAGCACGTCTGCGGCATCGACTTCCCGGTGTTCCCGAAGCGCCGATTCCAGCACGGCGCACTGCCGCTCGCAGAACTTCGACGACGGGTTCCGGATCGCGAACAGTTCTTCCGGCGCAAGCTGGCCGAGCTCTATCTCGAGGCGGCGCGGTGACCTGACCCCGGTTCCGCGTCAACCCCCGGTTCCGCGTCAACCCCCGGTTCAGGGGCATCCGGCGCGTGGGCTCCGGGATGCCTCTGGACTGCCGCTCAGACCATGTCGTGGATCTCGACGAGCGTCCCGACGCCCGCGTCACTGGTGACACGGAGTTCGCCGCCGAAAATCACGGCGGTGAGACGCACGATCTCCAGTCCCAACCCCAGGCCCTGCTGCTCGAATTTCTCGCGGCGGAACTGTCGGAACGGTCCGATGGCATCAATTTCCTCCCGCGACATGCCACGTCCACGATCGGAGACGCCCAAGCGGGCGCGGCCATTCTCGACTACAAACGAAATCTTCACCTCGGTTCCGGGATCCGAGAACTTGAAGGCGTTGCTCACCAACTGGCTCGCGGCAAGGTACAGGTAGGCCGATGGGATCCGCAGCGGGTGGGACGCGATGTCCAGGTGGAGATCGCGACCCCGGTTCACGACGCTGCCCATGTTGATCGCCGCCGTACGCAACGTCACACCCGCATCCTCGGGGGGATTCCTCCGCAGATCCTCCAGCCGGGCGGGCTGGTCCTGCAGGGTTCGAAGCCCGACGTACTCCAGGAGGTGTCGCAGGGTGTCATGGAGCCGTCCGGCACTCTTCATGATCATGCCGACCAGATTCTGGATCTCGGGATCGGTCACGCATCCGGGATACTGCTCCAGGAGCTGGCCGCATCCGAAAATACCACTCAGCGGCGTGAGCAACTCGTGGGTCACCGCCTTCCCAATGTCGGCGGACAACGCCTCCATCCGGTGATTGAACAAAGTCACCGAACTGCGGCTGCGCGCCAGCCGCGCGGAAACGGACGCCAACAGTTCGTCGCGAAAGACCGGCTTGCAGAGATAGTCGTCGGCCCCCGACTGCATGCCGAGTCGCACTTCCGCATTGCTCACCCGGCCCGTCAGGAAAATGAACGGGATATGCGCCGTCCTCGGATCCCTCCGCAGTTCCTTGAGGACGGCGTAGCCATCCAGGATTGGAAGCGTGATGTCGCAAAGGATGATGTCCGGCGGGGATTCCCTCGCGACACGCACACCCTCGGTTCCATCCCCTGCGGCGGAGACATCGAAACGCTCGAGGCGCAAAAGGTCCACGATCGATTCGCGGGTGATCCAGTCGTCCTCGATGACCAGGATTCGGTTCATGCTAGGGAATTTTTCGGGAAAGATTCAGGGTGCGCCACGCTGGGGGCCCACGGAAAATTCATCTGCACCACCGTACCCTTTTTTGGTTCGCTCTCTATGCGAATCTGGCCACCGAGTGATACTACGCAGGCGCGGGCGATGGCGAGGCCCATGCCTGAGCCCGCGACCTCCCCGACGTTGCTGCACCGGTAGAAGGGTTCACCGATTCTCGACAGTTCCCCGGCAGGGATGCCGATGCCATGGTCTCTCACGATCACACGGACCAAGCCCGGCTCGGATTGGACCACCAGGTTCACCTCGCCGGCCGGCGGGGAATACACCCACGCATTGCGCAACACCTTGCTGAGGGCCACCGCGACCATGCAGCCGTCGAGGAAGACATCCACGGGAGGCCCGCCCCACTCCACCTTGAGCCGCAGGTCGGAATCGAACTCAGGCAACAGCTGCCGGGCATCCTCGAGCAGGGACCGCAGCGGGTAGGTTCCTGGCGTCGCGCGGAGGCGGCCCGAATTCAGTTTCTCATACCAGGCGAGGTCATCAATCAGCCGGGAAAAGCCCTTGGTCCCGTCGAGGATGTAATCGAGGTATTTCTCGCGCCGTTCCAGTGGAAGCTCGGCGCCGTAGCACTTCAGGAGCTCAGCCGCATGGGCGATGCTGGCAAGCCGACCGCGGAGCTTGTGCGCCACATCGGCGGAAAGCCCGATGGACCGCCCTTTTTTGGAGGCCTCTTCCCCCTCTGGTTCATGGATTTGCCCCATAGACATTGCTTCGCATCCGAGCCGTTCCCTGCAGTCGTTGCCCTTGATCAGGATGACAGACCCAGGGGCTCGCAACCTCGCCCACCTCCCCGACTCTCGCCGTGCGTGGGACGGTTCCGCGAGGACCATTCCCAGTCAATCGCCCCGGGTTGAACCGATCGACATCGCGCCAATCACCCGTCCTGGGCAAACCCAAGTCCGTCCCCGGGCGGCCTCACGTTGCGCGGCATTCTCACCGTGAACCGCGTTCCTTCACCGACCCGCGATTCGAAGGTGATCCGCCCGCCGAGCATCTCCACCAGCCGCCTGGCAATGCTCAGCCCCAGGCCGGTGCCCTGGATGTTCCCCACATTGCTGCCCCGCTCGAACGGCGTGAAGATGCGATCGTAATCGTGCGCCGGAATACCCATGCCACGGTCCACGACCGAGACCTCGTACTCCATGTCGTCCTGCCGCACCTCGATCCGGACTTCGTCCGCGGGACGGGAAAACTTCCTCGCGTTCGTGATGAGATTGGTCAGGACCGTCCGCAACCACTCCGGATCGGTCAACACGGGGGTCCTGTCACTCACCCCGACGAAAACCAACTGGAGCAATCCCGAACGCTTATCCGTCCCGCACTCGTCCACAACGTCGCGGATCAGGCTCTCCAAATGAACCGGCACGAGCTCGTACACGAGTTTTCCACGCTCCGCCCGGTTCACCGTGATCACCTCGTCCAACATCCGCTTGAGCCGCTGGATGGCTGCGGCGATCCGCTGGAGTTGGGGCCGGACCCGTCCAAGACTGGCCTCATCCAGGGTGTCCTCGAGCAGCTCGGAGGAAAGCTGGATGGCCGCCAGCGGTGTGCGGAATTCGTGGGAAATGGTGGTGATGAACCGTGTCTTCATCTCGCTCGCCTCGCGCTCCCGGTCGAGCGCCTGCCGAGCCTGGACCTCGGCCGCCTTCTGCGCCGTGATATCCTCCTCCACCGCCACGAATCCGATCACCCGATGGTCCGCATCGCGGATCGGCGCGATCGCCGCAAACACCCAGTACGTCTCCCCACCCTTCCGCCGGTTGCAGACCTCCCCATAGAACGACTCCCCTCCGCGTATCCGCTCCCACAATTGCTGGTAAAAGTCGCGCTCATGAACTCCGGATTTCAACAGCCGCGGAGTCATCCCGATCGCCTCCGAGGCGCTGTATCCCGTCTGCTCCACGAATCGAGGATTCACGTACTCGATCACCCCGAGCCTGTCGGTGATGAAGACCACCACCGGACTCTGTTCCACAGCGATCGAGAGCCGACGCAAAGCCGCCTCCGCTCGCACCCGCTCCGTCGTGTCCCGGATCTGCCAGAGATGCCCCAGCAACACCCCCTCGGCGCGCACCGGCGTGTAATCCACCTCGACGTGACCCCCATTCCCCAGCTCGAAAGCCACGTCACCCGAGGACTCCCCACGCGCCACCGCATCCCCGATGAATTGCAACGCCCGCACCGGGTCTCCGCAGGCACCCTTCGCCGCATCCGAAAACCTCGGACCCAGGGCATCCGCCAATGCCGCATCGGCGGAAATCCGGAGCAACCGCCGGGCGGCGGGGTTCATGAAGACGATCGCACGCTCCGGATTTTCAAAGACGATCCCTGCACGCTGGTGGTCCACCACGGTCCGAAGCGTGGCGTTCAGGCTGGAAAGTTCCCGCGTTCGCTGGACCACCCGCATCTCGAGGTCGGCATGGGCCGACTTCAGCGCCGCCTGCGATTCCAACAACTCACGATTCAAGGCCTCCCGCGCAAACAACTCCCGTCGGGCCCCCTCGAACGCCGCGGTCAGCCGCGACGACATCTTCGAGAAGCACAGGACCAACTTCTCGATCTCCGCCACCCCGCGACCTTCAGGCACGGAACTGAACCGCGGAACCTCGTCCGCAACCGAATGCTCCAACCCCTGCACCAGTTGCTCCAGCGGCCGTGTGATACGCCGGGCCAGATACCGCGACGACACCAGGGCCAGGACCAGTGCCCCAGCCACCGACCAGACGGACAGCGCGAGATACACGTAGACCTGCCCGTAGACGACACTCATCGGCTGCTGGACGAAGACCGTCCACCCACGCGCCCCCCCATCCCGAGGCTCCGTCCACCAACCCACCAGCATCGCCTCGACCCCGCCACGACGGCCCTGCGTGGGACGGTTGTACTCGAAACTGCGCTCCGAACTGTCCGATTCCACGGACCGCATCAACGAAGATCCCTCCAGCGAACTCAAGGTCGGATAGGCATCTGCAGCGGTCGCATTCACCACGCGAAGCGCCGGATCCAGCAATACCCACTCCGACCCCGCCATGGTGGTGAATTCCGCGCCCAGCCCCCGGAACCGCCCCAGATCCAGGGAACCCTCGATGATCCCCACCACCCGGCCGGTGGCATCCCGAAGCGGCGCACTGATCGCCACGATGGGGTCCGTGCCAAAACCACGCCCGAGAAACGCCCCCGAAACATACGGCTCACCCTTGGCCATCGGGACCCTGAAATACTCGCGATCCGACACACCCGGGTTCGACGCCAACACCGAATCGCCCTCCAGCCTCCGCGCCGGTTGTGCAGCGACCATGCGACCGCTCGAATCAGCACTGAGAAGGGTGAGAAAACCAGGGTACCGCTTCTGAAGCTCCACAAGCCAGGGGGAGATCCCGGACCCGTCCAGGATCCCCAGACGGCTGAGATGATCCGCCTGCGTGGTCAATGCCACGAGATGCTTCGTCAGATACTCGTTGACTCCACGCGAACCCGCCCGCGCCGCATCCACCAGCCTCGCACCCGACTCCTTCCGATGGTCCAACATCAGCAGCCGGCAATAATAAAGACTCATCAGAACCAGCGGGAGCGACGCCACAAGCACCATGCCATCCGCGAGCTGCCTCCGCAGAGGCCGCGCGCGTCGGCTAAGCCACAACCCTCCCAGCCAAGCACCAATCTTCATAGGCACCCGCCACCGGGAACCGCACACCGGTGGTCACCTCGCCTCCAGGTCCGGCCCCAATCCCGCCAGGAAGACAAACACGACAACATCAGGATCTCCAACATCTGACCTGGAACCGAATCCAGACAAATACCCGCCCTCCGGCCCGGGAATCATGGATTTCTTTTGCCTCCATCGCCTCCGCCAACAGAACCGGGCGATGGCGGCACATCCGGAAAACTCACGATCCGCGACGTACCGGTCGGTTCCTCTCCCTCATCGGGATCGGGTGATGGCGGCACATCCCCGCCAGGCGGCGCCTCGTCGAGAGTCTCCGCGACGGCGCTTGCACCCAGCCCGGGCTGCCGCAGATAGACCGCAACCGCCTCGGTCTTCGACCTCACACCCAATTTCCGGAACAGCCGCTTGGCATGGCTGTAGACGGTCTGGGTGCTGATCCCCAGGCCGAACGAGATTTCCTTGTAGCTCCGCCCGCTCGCCAGCCGCTTCAGAATCTCCGATTCGCGCGAAGTCAGCGACTCCGCCACGACACTCGGCTTGCCCGCGGCTCGAAATCGTCCCAGCACGCGGCGCATCACCTTCGGATCCATCGCCACACCACCGGCAAGATAACTCTGGACGGTGGAGAGAATCTCCCTCAGCGGAAGTGTCTTCAGCAGATAGCCATCCGCCCCGGATCCGAGCGCCTCGTCCACGAGATAGTCATCACAATGCCCCGAAAGGACCAGGATCTTTGCCCCAGGATCCAGCTCCTTGATCTCCCGGATCAACTCGCACCCCGAGGTCCGCCCCAGCAGCAAGTCGACGAGGATGACATCAAAGCGCGCGCGCGTCATCGCCGCGAGGAGCGTGGCGCGCTTGTCGAACACGGAAGGCCGCGTAAACCCGAAGACCCGCTCGGTGAAATCCGAGAAAGTCGCCAGGAAATCCCGGTCGTCGTCGATGATTGCCAGCTTGATTTCCATCGCGTTCCTTGTGCCCACGAACAACGCCAACCCGGCTATCGCAACTCCACCGCAGCGCTTGGTCAAGATGTTTGGTGGAAAGTGTTTAGCGGGTGGCAATGCCCCAATTCATAAGCGCACGGAAGCCGCAATCACCGCGTTGTCGTCAAATTTCTCCTTGATGCCGGACATCCTCGAACGGGAGGCTTGCACCCGCCAATGCCTCCGCCCGCCCAGGACACCGCCCTGCTCCTCGTCGGATACCAGAACGATTATTTCTCCCCGAAGGGCGTCCTCCACCATGCCCTCGAGTCCCCTGAACAGGTGGCCTCGACCCTCGCCAATACGCTGCATCTGGTCGAAAAACTTGTCCCCACCCCCACCCTGATCGTCACCACGCCCATCGTTTTCACACCGGACTACAGCGAACTGAAGGAACCGGTCGGGATCCTCAAGGTCATCCGCGACACAGGCGCCTTCCGATCGGGAAGCCCCGGATCCGAAACCGTCCCCGGCCTCGCCTCATTCGGCTCACGGGTGATCGAAATCCCCGGCAAACGCGGCCTGAATGCATTCTCGAACACCCAACTCGACGAGGTCTTCAGGGAACATTCCATCCGCAACGTCGTCCTCTGTGGAGTCGTGGCATCCCTCTGCATCGACTCCTCCGGGCGCGCCGCCCACGAGAGAAACTACCGCGTCTGGTTCGTTTCGGACTGCATCTCCGGCAGGACGCTCACCGAACAAAGATTCTACATCTCGGAGATCTACCCGCTGTATGGCCAGGTGATCACCAGCGCGGAACTGCTCGAGTCCATCACCGTCAATGCGGCGACGCCGCCAACCGAATGAATAGCAGCCTGTGAGTGACGAGCTCATAGCCCAGACCCACTACCGCCTCGTCGAAGCCCTCGCAGCGACGGAACGCTCATCGAGGCTCCGGCTCGACAACCTCCGGGAGGCGATCTTCGAGACCGATCGCAATGGCCGACTCGTCTATGTCAACCGCGCGTGGCGGCAACTCCTTCAGCACGAGCAGGACACCACGCTTGGAAAATCACTGCTCGATTTCCTGTATCCCTCCGATTCCTCCAGCCTCCGGTCCTTCAGCACCCCCCCACTCACCACCACCGATACCAACGCCCCCATCCAACTCAGCCTGATCCGCGCCGACGGCACCCACGTCCCCGCAGAAATGCTGATCCGCCAAACGGAAGAAGGCGGATGGGTCGGATCCTTCAACGACATCTCCGACCGTAAGCGCGCCGAAAGAACTCTGCTCGAGGCAAGCGAGTTGAAGAGCCGGTTCCTGTCGATGCTCTCCCACGAGTTCAGAACCCCCATCAGCGCCATCCAGCTGGCCAGCGAACTCCTCCAGGACTCCACGGGGGCCACCCCCCCCCATCGCCGCAGCGAACTCTTTCTCCGCATCGAATCCGCCGTCCAACGCGTGAAGCGCATGCTCGACGCCGTCATCGCCGTCAGCCGGACCGACAACGGCAAGATGCCCTTCCACCCGCGCCGCCTCGACGTCCGGGAACTGGTGACCAGCATCCTCGACGAATGCCGGCACGGCGAATGCCATGACCACGAGTTCCTGTTCACTTGCGAAGGCGAGCCCTCCTCCGCCACCATCGACCCCGACATCCTCTGGAACATCCTCGTCAACCTGCTCCGCAACGCGTGCATGTACTCGACCGCAGGCCAGCCGGTCTCCATCCATCTCGCATGCCGCCCCGACGAGGCTGAACTCCACGTCGCCGACAAAGGCATCGGCATCCCGCCCGAAGACCAGATCCGCGTGTTCGCCATGTTCGAGCGCGGCAGCAATGTCGGGCATACCAAGGGAACCGGCCTCGGCCTAAACATCGTCCATCGCCTCACCGCACTCCACGGAGGCACCGTGACCTTTCAGTCAACCCTCGGATCGGGCACCACGTTCACCGTCCGGCTCCCCAGCAGGAACGTCACCGAAACCCAATGAGCAACGAAACCGCGTCGCCGCGAAAACAACATATCCTGATCATCGAGGACGACGAGCCGTTGCGCACACTCACGGCCGATCTTCTCACGCTGCTGGGATACGATGTCACGACCGCAGTGGACGGCCTCGACGGTGTTGATGTCGCGAAGCGGGTGCACCCCGACCTCATCCTGTGCGATCTCCTCATGCCTCGGATGTGTGGCCGGGAAGTGTACCTGGCGCTGCAGGAGGACCCGGTCACAAAATCGATCCCGTTCGTCGTCACCTCCGCCAAGGCGGACCAGGAAAGCATCCGGTCCAACCTGGCCGCCGGTGCCCATGCCTACCTCGTGAAACCCTTCACGAAAAAGGAACTCCTCGCGGTGATCGAACCCTCCCTCAAGCCCGGTTCCCGGAAATCCTGAGAGCCTCAAGGATAGAGCTGTCGCGCGACCACCGGCCGCAGGCCGCTCGAGAAGGCCCTGAAGATCGGACCGATCAGGTAACGATACCCCGATCGGCACATCGCCCCCTCGTTGTGCCACGCCCCTCCGCGCAAGGCCCGCTGCCGCACCGACCCAGCACCCACCGGGTCCGTGACCCAGCCGCCGGGGAGCTTGCTCGGATGCCAGTCACCGCACCACTCCCAGACATTCCCGTGCATGTCATGAAGACCCCACGCGTTCGGCGGATACTGCCCACCCCGCACGGTCCTCCCGATGTTCGGCCCCACCGCTGCACTCCCGTAAGGCTGGCTGCCGTCAAAATTCGCGTTCGTCGAGGACAGGCTGTCGCCAAAAAAAGTCGCGTTCGTTGAACCGGCCCGACACGCGTATTCCCACTCCGCCTCGGTCGGAAGCCGATAGACATATCCTGACGGCAACCGCCCCGCCTCCCTCTCCCGCAGTGTCAACCGGGAACAGTACTCCACCGCGTCATCCCAACCGACCGAGTCAACCGGCAGGTCGGGACCGACCGCGGACGAATCGTTCGG
>CAIMTB010000396.1 GCA_903844265.1 uncultured Verrucomicrobiota bacterium | reverse complement strand
CCGCGCTCATCGGGGAAGATATGGCGCGAAACGAACCACCGGCGCCCGCAGGATGAAAGGCCTCGAGGACATCCCCCTCTTCGTCCTCCGCGACCTGCAGCTCAACCTGTTCGGTTAGTGCCCACCGCGCCAGGGATCGCGACGGAGCTCCCTCAAACCCACTTCCTCCCGAATCCTTTTTCGCGCCCCCAATACGGGGGTGCACGCTGGGATTCTAACAGCTGCCGCGGGGTCAGCGGATTCCTCGATCTTCCTTCAGACGACCCAACAACCGCAGCAAGCCGTCGAGGATGGTCAACGGATGCGGCGGGCAGCCGGGGATGAACAGGTCGACGGGCAGGACGGCGCCCACGCCCGGGTGGACCTGCGGGTGACCGATGAACGGACCGCCGGCAATGGCGCACGCCCCGACCGCGATGACGATCTTCGGGTCCGGGACGGCGTCGTAGGTCTTCTTGAGCGCCAGTTCCATGTTCTTGGAGACAGGTCCTGTCACGAGCAGGCCGTCCGCATGGCGGGGGGATGCGACGAACTGGATGCCGAACCGGCCCAGGTCCCAGCCAATCGTCCCGAGCACATTGGTGTCGGCCTCGCACGCGTTGCAGCCACCGGCGCTGACCTGCCGCAATCGCAGCGACCGGCCAAAGAGTTTGCGCAGTCTCTCGTCGAGGGCCACCGCGAGCCGGACTTCTCCGCCGTCAGGGTCACCGAGCAGGAGATCCTCGCGGCGCCTCACCGCCAGGCGATGATCACCGGTCTGCGTGATGGCCTTATCAGGACAGACCTCCACACAGGCGGCACAGAACAGACAACGACCGAGATCGAGCGCGACGGATTTCCCAAGCGGGCGGGCAATGGCCTGCGTCGGACACACAGGAAGGCAGCGATCACACCCGTCGGTACATTGGCTGGCATCGACCTTGAGAGATCCACCGTGGCGGTCGGGCAGCGCAGGCGCCGGGCCTTCAGGGTAGGCCATGGTCTCGCAGCCGCGCTTCAACCGATGGACGATGGTATCAAGGACAAACATGGCTCGGGAGGGGCATCACAAATCGAAGCCACAATAGGAAAGGTTGAAGCTCTTGTTGCAGATCGGAAAATCCGAGATCGCCGCGCCCCGCAGGGCAAGGGCAAGACCTGTCCAGTTATGAAACGACGGGTCAACGATCTTGTACCTGCGGAAACACCCCTTCCCGTCCGTCAACCCGACATGGCAAACCTCGCCGCGCCATCCTTCGACGAGCGCCACCGCCAACGTGTCGGATGCCGGGGGCGGAAGCGCGCATCGGATCCCACCGTCGGCGGGACCGGCGAGTTGATCACGGATGTAATCTCCTGAACGCCGGATTTCGAGCGATCGCACCCGGGCGCGCGCGAACACGTCGCCGCCGGGCCATACGGCGACCGGGGCCTGGGCGAAGCGATGCCAGCCCGCCGGATGATCGTAACGCACGTCACGCACCAGGCCGCACGCGCGCGCGGCAGGGCCGACCAACCCAACCTCGGCGGCCTGGGCGGCGAAGACCGTACCGACGTTCTCCAGGCGGGCCCGGACGGATGCGGCATCCCAAAACCAGGCGACGGCCTGCTCGGTGTCGGAAAGCGCTGTTTCGAGGCGCTCGAGCATCCGGGCAATGCGTTCTGGCTCGAGATCGTGACGGGCGCCGCCCGGTCTCACCCAGCCACGGCCAAAGCGGTTGCCACAGACCAGGGCGGTGAGGTTGAGGTAGTCGCCCCTGATCTTCCCGCACGCAGACGACGTGGGAAGGAACGCGACATCGTTGGCCAGCGCGCCCATGTCGCCGGTATGATTGGCGAGCCGCTCGAGTTCCAGGGCAATCGCCCGAAGCCATTGCGCCCGCAGCGGGGCTTCGGTTCCCGAAAGGGATTCCATGAGGGTGGCATAGGCTGTGGCGTGGGCGATGGTCGTATCGCCCGCCACGGTCTCCATCTGGCTCATCGTGGCACGATGCGGGCCGCCAACCAGCGCCTCCTCCACCCCACGATGCTGATAGCCGAGGGCGATCTCCAGGTGCAGCACTTCCTCTCCCGCGCATTGGAAACGAAAGTGACCCGGCTCGATGATGCCGGCATGAACCGGGCCGACGGCAACCTCGTGGACCTCCCGCCCGGACACGCGGAAGAACTCGCCGTTCGCGGGCGCGTTGCCATGACCCCTGCGAACGGGCTTGAGCCACGGATGTCCCGTCGGCGTGAGACCGTGTTGTTCCCAGATTTCGCGCTCGAACAAATGGGCCTGCGGATGCGTGGCGGTGATCGATGGATACGAACCGCTGAACGCCGTGCTCCGAGCGACGGCAAGGGTGTTGTCGGCATCGAACGCCAGCACGGCGACAATCCCGGTTCCCGCGCCTTCCGGCACGCCGAACAGCGCACACAAGCGGGCACCGCGCGAGAATTCCTTCCCCGTTGCCCGAACAAACTCCTCCACAGGCCAGGCCGGCACCTCCGCCCACGGAAGGCTGGTGGCGTTGGCCAGAAGGGCAAAGGAAGAGGAATCGCTCATGGGGTTGGAAACACCTGGTTCACCGCAGCCAGCCACGCCTCGCGCAGGATCGCGGGCGTGAACAGTCCCAACCCCAACGACATGCCCAGGAGCACAAGGGGCGGCGCAATCACCCCGGCCGTCTCCACGAAACGACTGGCGCTCGCCCGCGTCGTCGGACGGGGTCGCCCGTCAACGATGCCAAAGACAACCCGCGTCAGTCCGAAGAACGCCAGCAGCAGGCAGCCCAGGAACATTCCCGTCGCGACTCCATGCCCCGAGGCCAATGCAGCCCGCACAACCTGCAGCTCACTGAAGAACGGTCCGAACGGCGGCAAAGCCGTCACGGCAAACATCCCGGTCACAAAGATCGCGGCCGAACGCGGCGTCAACATCGACATGCCGCGAACAACATCCATCGAAGGCGAACCCGCCGCGCGACGGATGTTGCCCGCACTCAGGAAGAGTGCGCCCTTGGTCAGGCCATTGCTCCACACATGGAACAGCGCCGCCGCCACACCCGCGCCCCCCAGGGCCGCGCCAAAGCTCAGGATGCCCATATGTTCCACGCTCGAATAGGCGAGCATCCGCTTGAAATCGCGCGTGCCCAGCAGGAACAAGGCCGCCACGAGCATCGAGAACAATCCGATGACCAGCAGCGTCCGGTCCGCGATCGGCCCCTCGCCCGCCGCCCCGATGACGGCCCGCACGCGCAGGATCGCGGTGAACGCGACGGTCGTCACGCCGCCCGCCAGGATGGCCCCGACGATGCCCGGTGCCTCACCGTAGGCGTCCGGCTTCCACGTGTGCATCGGGGCAAGGCCCATCTTGGTGCCATAGCCGACAAGCAGGAGCACCCACGCGGTCAACACCCACGGACGCGACAACGCCGTGCCCTGTGCGGTCAACGCCGCGAAGGTCAGGTCCCCCACCCCGCCGCCATGCAGCGAGGCGTAGCCCAGACAGAAGGATCCCAGCAACGACAGCGCGATGCCGGTGCCCCCGACGAGGAGATACTTCCACGTGGCCTCGAAGGCCCGGGGCGTTCCGTTGAAATGCAGCAATGGCACCGCGGCAAGCGTGACGGCCTCGGTCGCAATCCACAGCAGACCCAGGTGCCTCGCCTGATGCCCGGCGCTCAACAAGCCGAGGACTGCGAGCAGCAACGCGACGAACACACGGTTGGATCGTTCGGACCGGATGCGCAGGTAGGCCACGCCATAGGCGGCGCACACCAGGAACAGCAGCGAAACCGCCGGCAGGACGGCCCGCGCCAGCGGATCGAAGCCGAGCCATGCACTCGCCGCAACCACGGGCGGACGGAGGAACAACCAGGATACCAACAGGAAATGGAGGGCGCCGAATGTCGGCAGGAACCAAGGCCGGGTGCGGTTGCTCGGCCATGCGACCGCCAGCACCGCCCCCACCAAGGGCACCATCGTGAGCAGCAGTGCGTTCATTCCCGGAGCGTGGTGAGTTTGCGGGTGTCGAGCGAATCGAAGGCGCGCTGGATGCGATCCACGATGATGCCGGTGACGAACACACCCACGGTGACATCCAGCAGAATCCCCGACTCCAACAGCAGCGGCGTTGAATGGATGAGCAACAGGCCAAACAGATAGATGCCGTTCTCCAGGATCAGATAACCGCACACCTGGGAAATGGCCTTGGCGCGGCCGATGAGGAGAATGAAGCCGGTCAGCATGGACGCTATGGCACCGGGCACGAGGAGGGTTCCGGCATGTTCCGGCAACAGCGGCAGCGCCTGGGCCAGCGCCACCGCGGCGATGGTGCCCCCGGCCCCGAGCAGGAGCGACGGCACATAGCCGAGGAAGGGTTGAAGCTCGCGTTCGATGTTCGCTGCGCGCATCGCGCGCCGCAACAGCCACGGGATGACGATCCCCTTGCCCGCCATCGTGGCCAGGGCGACGGCAACCACCCGCCAGTCGAGTCTCTCAGGCTCCATCAGGAGCGGCATCAGGCCCAGCACCACACCCTGCAGCGACATCGATCGGATGAGCGACGGCAGCCGGCTGCTGCCCAGCGCAAGGAGGTTCAATCCCATGGCCAGGCCGATAAGAAGATTCAACGTCCCACCGCTCATCACGCACCCCCTTTCCATGCCATCAGCAGGGCAAATAAACAGAACAGAAATGCGGTCGTGAGAAGCAGTGGCACGCGGCGAAATGCGAGCCGCGCCATAAGCGATTCAACCAACCCCACGGCGACGGTCACCCCCAACACCCCGGCGGCCAGCGCCCCAGCGGCACCCGCCGATGACAAGCCGCCCATCGGCAAGACCGCCTGGACGAGCAGCAGGGTGAACAGGAGGAGCTTGACCGAAGCCCCATGCAGAATGACGGCCAGAGGCGGCCCGCTGTGATCCAGCACCATGACCTCGTGGATCATCGTCAACTCCAGATGGGTATTGGGATCATCGAAGGGCACACGGCAGTTCTCCGCCAGCAACACCGTGAAAAGGCCCGCCGCCAGCAGCAACGCTCCCGCTCCCGCCATGGGCGACAGCATCGTGACGAGGGACACGCTGCCCGTGTGGATGCCCAACGCCAGCACCGCCGCAAAGAGGGCCGCCTCCGACAGGACGGCATAACTCACTTCACGGGCGGCGCCCATGCCCTCGAAGGCGGAGCCTGTTTCCATCGCGGCCCACGCCGTGCAGAAACGCGCGAGCGCCAGCAGGTAGATCAGCAACAGGACGTCACCTCGGAAACTGAGCGCACCACCCGCCGCTCCCAGCGGCATCAGCATGGCCGCTGAGATCAGCGCAACCCACGCCACCGCAGGTCCCGCCACGAAACCCGGCGAGGCGAGCGTGCTCAGCACGACTCCTTTGCGCCAGAGCTTCGCCAGATCGTAGTAGAGCTGGAGCGTGGGCGGACCACGGCGGCCCGCCACCCACGCCTTCACCTTGTTGATGATGCCCGGCAGGAGCGGCGCGACCAGCAGCCAAAACGCAAGCCGCAGAAGGAATCCGAGGAACGAAATCACGGCACGCCTCCCATGGATACAAGCACCCCCAACGCAATCAGCCCGGCCACCACATAGAGGATGTAGTACTGGAGGCGCCCGTGCTGCAGGCGCCGCACGGATGTGGACACATGCAGGATCGCCACGCCGACGGGACCGATGACCCGCTCCAGCACGGTTTCGGGAACCCGCTCCAGACGGAGTGCTCCGGCCGGAAAAGGGCCGCGAGGCCTGTGCATCTTCCGTTCCGGCTGCAACACCCAACGGAACCATCCGGAGACAATCCCCCCGAAGGATGAGCTCGTGTATTGCATCCGCGCGACGGGGGCCGCATAGCCGCAATCCCACGTCAGACCGCGGCGAAGGCCGTTGCCGAGCGCCATCCGCCAGAGCCAGGCGGCACCCGCCAACACCAGGATTCCAAACCCCAGATGAACCGACCCCAGCGTGGCCATCGAATCGGGCGCGGGCGCGGCGACCCATGCCGGGTGCCAACTCCCCACCGCGCGTGCCACCGCTGGCCAGAACAGGACCGGAGCCAGCCCCATGAGCACGCACACGCCCGCGAGTGCAAGCATCGGGACGCGCATCCCGAGGCCGCATTCGTGGGCCGCTGCGGCGAAATGGCTGCGAGGCGATCCGAGGAAGATCATGGCCCCCGCCTTCGCGAAGCTCGCCATGGCCAGCGCCCCGGCCATCGCCAACATGATCGCCGCAGGGATGGCGGCCCACGCGGCCGGCCCCTTGCCCAGGGCCGCCTCGAAGAGTCCGAGATACACGAGCCACTCACTGATGAATCCGTTCAGCGGAGGCAGGCCCGAGACCGCGAGTGATCCAAGGGCAAAGAGCCCGGCCGTCCACGGCATGGATCGCCACAAGCCGCCGAGCTTGCTCATCTCCCGCGTCCCCGTGGCATGCAACACCGAACCTGCACCGAGGAAGAGGAGGGCCTTGAACGCACCATGATTCCAGACGTGGAGCAAGGCCCCGGCAAGCGCGAGCCGCCCCCACGGTTCATCCCCATGCGCTGCGGCAATCAACGCACCACCCACGCCAACCAGGATGACCCCGACATTCTCGACGGAGCAGTAGGCCAGCAACCGCTTGAAATCGCTTTGCGCGAACGCGAACGCGATGCCCAGCAAGGCACTCGTCGCGCCCAACCCGATCAACACCCAACCCGCCGCCGCAGGCACCGGCAGCCACCCGCTGAATCGCACGATCCCATAGACGCCCATCTTGATCGCCACACCCGACAGGATGGACGACACGTGGCTGGGTGCGTTGGCGTGCGCAGACGGAAGCCAGACATGCAGCGGAAACACCCCCGCCTTCACACTGAACCCGGCCAGGGCAGCCCAGAACAACGGAGCCAATCCGACCTGCTCCCGCATCGGCCCGAGGTCCCAGCTTCCGGTCCGCGCAGCGAGCGTGCAGAAGAACGCGAAGAGACAGACGGTGCCGACGTGCGAGGCCGCCAGATACAGCCACCCGGCAGCGCGGACCTCGGGATTCTGCCGATCCAGCGTGACGAGGAAGAACGCGCTGACGGTGAACAGTTCCCACCCGATGAGAAAATGAAGGCCGTTCGCCGAAAGCAACACCAGGCCCATGCTCGAAAGCAATGCACTCCACCAGGCCCGGCCCCGCGGCGCCGATGCCGGGTAATGTTCCTCGGACCAGTACCCGCGCGCATACATCGCCCCGGCCCCGCCCACCCCGCACAAGAGCGCCAGGAACAAGGCGCTCAGGGCATCGAGGTGCAGATGGATCGGTTCGCCTCCCACCGCAACGGAACTGCGCCATTCCCAATCCATGCCTCCAAACAACACCATGACGGCCGCCCCCAGTCCCGCCGCGGCGCCGGCGAGTGTGAATCCCAACCAGATCCGGGAGAACCAGCGTCCTGAGGCGATTCCGACGACCCAACCCACGGCAGCCAGCGAGAGCAACACGCCAGGGGTCATTGCTTCTCTCCGGGATTGGAACCGCCCGACGTCATCCTGTCAGCCGCCGAGATCGCCGCAAAAATCTCCTCATCACCCGCGCCACGGCCCAGAAGCTCGCGAAGCGGTCCCCGGGAGAGCAACCGGCTGAGCCGCCCGAGCAGGTCGAGATGCGCACGAGGCGAGGGGGCGATGAAGAAGAACAACTGCGTCACCGGGACGTCGTCCACCCCGGCGACCGGCATCGGCAACGCCTCACGGAGCAGGAGCAGCGCGAGCGTGCCCGAACCCCGACCGAGCGCAATCCGCGCGCTGGGATGGGGCAGTGCAAGACCACCTCCAACCGGCGCCCAGGTCACACCGCCGCTTGCCCGCAGTCGTTGGGACAGCATCTGGACCACGGGCGGCGTCACGGCCGGGAGTGCGGCCACAACGCGATCGAGTATCCCCGCCACCTCGGAGGCGGCGACCCCGCGCCAGATGCCGCCGGTTTTCAACAAAGGTTCCAGCCGGCAGCCCGTCGCAAACACCGACGACTCGGGTGCCAGGAATCCGGCCTGCGCCGCCAATCCCCGCGACACCGCCCATTCCACGACCTGCCCGCGATCGAAAATCAACCGACCCCGGTCCAGCGTGTGCGGCAAGGCCTCGTCGCGAATCCAGCCTTCCACGACACCTTCTGAAACTCCGAACGATTCGGCGATCTGGATGAGGTTGATGTACATGGGTCTTAGGTGCCGTTTCCGAGCAGGACCAAGGCGGCGAGCGCCCCCAGTCCGACCAGCAGATACAGAAGGTAGGCCTGCACCCGCCCGTGCTGCAGCCTTCGCACGGTCCGGGAGACCTGCATGACCATCCTCGCGGCAGGCTCAAGCGCGTATTCGAGCACCGTCTCCGGGGTGTGCTCGGAGAAACTGGCGCGCGCCGGAAAACTTCCCATGGATCTCTCCTCGTGGTGCACGGGCCGCAAAATCCATGCAAACCATTCGTTGATGATTCGGGCGAAGGATCCCGCCGTGTACTGCATGGCCGTCGTGGGGAGAACGTATCCGCAATCCCACGTCAAAGCACGCGTGACAACCCCGCCCTGCACGCGGCGCCACAGCCAGACCGCCAGCACCGCCGCGACCCCCAGCAACCCGACATGGAACATGCCGAGCGCCGGCAGCCCCGTCGGGCTCTCCGCTCCGGCCCAGGATGGATTCCACACGTCCACGGCCCGGCTGACGGCCGGCCAGAAGACCACCGGCGCAAGGCCGATCCCCAGGCACGCAGCCCCCAACACGAGCATTGGACCACGCATCGACGGCCCGCTTTCATGCGCGTGCGCCGCCGCCGCCGAGCGCGGTGCGCCCAGGAAAACCACCCCGCAGACCTTGACGAAGCAGGCCAGCGCCAGCGCTCCCGTGAGCCCGAGGAGAATCGCCGCCATGACAGCCCCCCAGGCGGCGGCCCGGTGGGCCAGGGCGGCTTCCAGGAGACCGAGGAAGACAAGCCACTCGCTCACAAACCCGTTCAGCGGCGGCAGGCCGGATATCGCCGCGGCTCCGAGCGCAAAAAGCGAGGCCGTCCACGGCATCACCCGCCACAGACCGCCAAGCCGGCTCATCTCGCGGGTACCGGTCGCGTGCAATACCGAACCGGCCGCGAAGAACAGAAGGGATTTGAACAATCCGTGGTTCCACACATGGAGCAATCCACCCGCCAGTGCCAACCGGCCCCAGGCCGCGTTGCCCTGGGCCACCGCCACCAGCGCGAAACCGAGCCCGATGAGAATGATGCCGATGTTCTCGACGCTGTGATACGCGAGCAGCCGTTTGAGGTCGTGCTGCCCGAGAGCGAACGCCACGCCAAGAACCGCGCTGACCAGGCCCAGGCCGGCAACCACCCAGCCCGCGGACTCCGGCACAGGCAGCCAGCCCGTGAATCGCACGAGGCCATAAATGCCGATCTTCAACGTCATCCCCGAAAGCATCGCCGACACGTGGCTGGGTGCGTTGGCGTGCGCGGACGGCAGCCATACATGCAGCGGAAACATGCCGGCCTTGAGTCCGAACCCCACCAGCGCGAACCAGAACAGCGGTGCAAGCTCGACGCGGTCGCGCATCGGGCCGAGCTCCCAGCCGCCGGTTCGCGCGGCGAGCATCCCGAAGAACGCGAACAGGGACAACACCGCCACGTGGGAGGCGACGAGGTAAAGCCAGCCCGCATCGCGCACGACCCGGGAGTGCCGGCTAAGCGTCACCAGAAAGTAGGCGGCCAGCGTGAAGAGTTCCCACGCCATGAGGAAGTGGAGGCCGTTCGCCGCCACAAGAACCAGGCCAAGGCACAGGACGAGCACGCTCCACCAGGCTCGCCCTGCGCCCGCCGACCGCGGGTGCGCCGCCTCGCTCCAATACTCGCGCCCGTACCAGGCACCGAGGCTGCCAATGACGCCAAGCAACGCCAGGAAAAGCGCGCTCAACGCGTCGAGTTGAAGATGGATGAACTCACCGCCAACCCGGACGCCGGAGTGGAGCCTCCAGACCTCCCCCGACACGAGCGTCAGCACGGCGGCTCCAAAGGCAGTGCCGGCGCCGACCAGCACCCCCGCGAACCAGGCCTTCGGAGCTCGCGATCCAAGGAGGATGCTGAGGAGCATCCCCATGGCGGCAGTCGCGAGCAGAAGGGAGACCATGGGTCAGGGAGTGTGGCCCCCCGGAAGCGAATCGGCCTTCGGCGTGCTGGGAGCAGGCGCCAGCACGACAGACGGCGCATGGAGGGCCTCGTTCGCGCGCGCCAACGCATCCGTCAACTCGCGCCGGGCGACGTCCAGCTTCTGCCTCTCGCGATGGAGCGGGTCAGGCTCCAACTCGGGCGGCAGGCCCAGAATGATCCGGGCGCGGGCAAGCGACGCGCCAATGTGCGCGCAGACATTCTCGCGCCCCAGACGGTCGAGGAAACCCGCCTTCTCCATGACCATGAGCGGCTGGGTGTGCGCCGCGCTCAGGATCAGATACTTGTTCTTGGCGCGCAGCTTCACATGCAGGTCCTCGAGCGCCTGCAGCCCCGTGGCGTCGATGGCCAATACCTTCCGCACCCGCAGAATCAACACGTCCGGCTCCTGCTTTGCACGCTTGAGTTCGTCGTCGAGCTTG
>CAIMTB010000395.1 GCA_903844265.1 uncultured Verrucomicrobiota bacterium | reverse complement strand
GTTCGCGGCATCCAGAAGTTCGGCGTGCCGGCGAAGCCGGATCTCGGCTCGTCGGCGCTCCGTGGTATCGAACACAAACCCCTCGCAACCGATGACCACCGCGCCTTCTCGAACGGGCTGCGCCGACATGGAGTGATATCCCGTCGAACCATCCCGGCAACGGCGTGCGAAATCACCGCTGACCACCGACTCTCCCGCGATCAGACGTCGTGCGATGTCCACGGCGAGGGGCCCATCGACCTCGCCGACGAGATCGCTGAAATGAAGGCCGATGATCTCCTCAAGGTGGTCGTAGCCGTGCATCCGGAGGAATGCATGATTTGCGGTGACGAGCCGGCCCGAGAGGTCACCCCGGAAATAGCCCGCCTGCGAATTGTCCACCACCGCGCGGAACCGCTGCTCGCTGGCACGCAGCGCCGCCGCAAGCTGCCGCTGCCGCAGCGCCAGCGTGATCTGGTCCGCCGACCCTTCGAGGAAGGCGATGAATTCACGCGAAAAACGACCGGGCCTATGGTCATTGAGCTGCAGCAGGCCAAGCGTTTCCCCGCCGTGGTTCAACGGAATCAACGCCACGGACCGATAGCCCTCCGTCGCACATCGGCACCGCATCCGCGCCGGCAACTCCCCGGGTTCAGCCCTCGCCACAAACGCACGGTAATCCTCCGTCCAAAAACTCCCGTGCTCCGTGAACCACTGCGACGGCGAGCCCCCCCGCCCGCGCAGCACATGGCCGCAGAGACAATCCAACGCAACCTCGCCGCTCGGCTCACAGATCGGCACGCCCTCGGGATCACGCGAACACAGCTGGCACTCCGACTGCACGAACTCGGCCGGAAACCCCCGCGTCTCGCAGTACGGGAAATCCAACCCGTCCTTGAATCGGATTCCTACGGCGTCGCAACCCGCCCTTGTCCGAAGGAAATCCGTGAGCTTTGAGATGAGTTCCTGCGTTTCGCTGGAATCGGCAAGAATCGCGAGCAGATGAAGCGTCCACTCATGCTCGCCCACCCGCGACAATCCGACGCCTCCACGGCCAGTCTCCCGATCTCGCGCCGCCTCTTCGGCACGGCGAAACCGGTCCAATACCCGCACCTGCGATGCCAGCACCCAATCCGGCACCGGCTCGCACACGACCAAGTCAAACACGGCCTCGCCAGCGACCAGGGGCATCGGCAACTGCTGACCTGGACCGGCCACGAAGAGGAGCGGGATGGACCGCGTGTCACTCGACCCCCTGAGTTGCCGACACGCCTCGAGCGCTTCCCCTCCTTTCCCGGATGACTCGACCACGATCACGTCGGCCGGCCCCTCCCTGATGTTGGCGGCAACGTCCGGACCCCAGGTCTCCACCAGAATCCGGGCCTCCGGCACACCACGGCCCAGTCGATCCAACAACTTCGATGCGGCGCTCGCGCCCGTCCGGAGCAGGAGCACACGCAGCTGGGATCGTTCACTACTCACCGTCGGCACGCTGACCCAAGCCTCATCCATTGCAAGAGGAAGGGGGCGGAACGCCTCCCTCTGTCTCCATGAACCGTCCCTCCACGAATGCTTGGACTCAGCGGCGCGCCCTGAAAAACCGGGCCTGGCCCGCGGCAGCCGAGACATAGGGGCTCGTGGCACCGGCGACATCCGACCACGGTCCGGTGATGGCTTCGGCCGATTGCAGCCTGCCGGTGAAGGTGACGTGCAGGCGTGGTCCTTCGACCGCGATGGCCACCGGGCCGACCGCGCCGCCGCCGATCGCGATCGTGGCGTCAGGCTGGACTGGGGCATCCTCGGTGTTGCCCGCCAGATCGCGCGCGATGCTGTAGAAACGATAGGCCGATCCCGGGTCCCCGGTGAATGTCGCGCCTTTGTCGGGCGTGGCCAGCAACCAGGGCATGAACGGCCCGTTGTCGCGGGAAACATAGATGTCGAACGATCCGATGCCCGAACCGTTCGGGGCATCCTGCCCGCTCCACTGGATCGGAACCTCACCCACGCCCTGCGCGGGCAATGGCTGGATCACGCTCGAAGGCGCGAGGCCATCGATCGTGTTCGTCGCGGTTGGCGTCAGGATCGGCGGATTCGCCCCGTAGGTCGGGTCGAAGATGATGGTCGCCCGGTTCGTCAGCACCGTCCCGTCCACCAGGCCGACATGCGGTCGGACCGTGTACGTGAACGAGCCCTCGCCGCGATGGGTCGCGTTGTTGGGCGGGAGGAATCCCGCGAATGGATCCTCCGGCAACGTGCCCGTCGCCGGATCCCGCGATTGGATCAAACATGTAATCCTGCCACTCGCCGGGTTCAGGCTGATATCGATATCCACGGGATACGGGTCGGTCCCGACCTGGGTGGTGGCGGTGAACCGCTGGAGGCCCTCGGGAATCGCGAGCTTGGCGTCGTTGAAGGAGATCGAGGTGAGCTGGAAGGTGGACCAGTCGAACCGCGAATCGAGGTCGTCGGTGACCAGGACTTCCTGGGCCGGGGCGGCGGCGTTGGTCTTGTTCTCGAACAACACCTGGAACGGCAGGATCTGGTCGGGCTGGACCCAATGGCGGGGACCGGCGCCGGCGAGGGCGTATTTCTCGTTCGGATCCACGCTGCCGACGAGGTTCAGGAAGGCCTGGGTCCACGGGTGGAAGCGCAGGTTGTTGAGGCCCTGCTTGAGGATCTGCTCGAACCCGGACGGGTCATTCCACGGTTTGCCTTCGAGGCTGGCGTCCTTGGGATTGGTGAGCATGGGGTTCTGGCGGCTGGAGAGGTCGTCGTCCTTCTCGTACTTCTTGGCGACGTGGCTCGCGGTCCACTCGAAGGATTTCCCGAGGCTGTTGCACTTGCGGAGCTGGCTCTTGAGGTTGGAGATGAGCTCGCCTCCGTGGGCGGTGTCGCGGGACGTGCGGTCGGCCGAGGTGGCTCCGAGCCCGACGAAGGTGGTGTTCTTGGGATCAACCTGATCGTCGAAGGCCTGCGCGTGGCAGGAATCATTGACGAAGTAGGTCGTGCCTGCCCCGACGGCGTCGATGGCGTCGGTAAACGCATGCGGCGAAAGCGCGTTGCGATCGTTCGGGACAAGGTAGCCGGTGCCGGATTTCCCGCGGCCGCCGTGTCCGGAGTAGACGACGACCAGGTTGTCGTCCGCATCGACCTTGCCCTTGAAGGCCTGGATCGACTCGAGCATGAACTGGCGTGTCCAGGAGGAGTTGTCGCCCGGGCGATCGTGGCCGGCCTCGATCTGTTCCTTGGGAACACGGAGGTCCTTGGTCATGTAGTCGTACATATCCCTGGCATCCACGCGCGTTCCCGAGAGGTTGTTGCTGCTGTTGCCGGAGCGGTTTTCGTAATCCTCGATGGTGATCACGACCCACCATGTCTTCCGGATGCCATCCCCCGGGATCTTCACGGGCTTGGGTGCGGCGGCGAGTTCAGGCGAGGCGTCCGAGGGTTCGGGATCGATCTCGATGATCGGGATCGGCCTGCCGATGTCGTCGGGCTCGCTGCCGAACAGCCAGCGACCATTGACGTTGGCGAGATAGGAATAGCGCATCGTGTCCGTGCGAAGGTCGTCCAGTTCGGCGAGCAATTGCGCGTGATACTGGCCGACGGTTGCGCCCAGGCGGCGCGGCAGGGTGCCGAGCATGTCCGACCATTTCGTCGGATTCGCCCCAGCCGGTGTGGCCAATGAACTCCAGGCGAAGTCGCTTCCGTTCGAGGCCACCTCCTCGCCTCCGAGCACGTCAAGGAAGACGGTCAGCGGGTTCAACGACTTGAGCCGGACCTGGACCGTGGCTTCCTGACCGGGCCCGAGCGTGGGCAGGAGAACGTCGGGGTTGATCGCCAGGAAGGTCAGAGAATCCGCCCAGTTCAAGGTGTTGTCGAAGACCTGGAACTCGGTCGCGCCCGGGGCTCTGAAGCGCAGCAGCGGGACCTTCACGTCGATGGCTCCGCGATTGCCGTAGGTGACGAACCAGGTTGTAAACCGCCCGGCCCGCGTCGTGCCGGGTCCTCCCAGGCTCGCGTAGAATTCACCCGTGCCACCGTTGGTGAGGGTGACCGCAGCGGTCTTGGTCACCGCCACGCCGCCCGAGCTGGCCGACAGATCGGCAGGGCCCGCGGGCACGCCGGCCAGGTCGAACGTCACGAACGCCCGGCCCGCCTCGCGCACGCTCTGCCGCACGGCCGTGCGCGACACGCCCCCTGACTTGAGGGTGAACACGGTGTCCGGCGCGAACCCGATCCCACGCAGGTCCAGCGTGACCTCGCCCGCGTTGCCGACCGGGCCGTTGGCCACCGATTCGATCGAGAAGGGCGCGGTCACGGCGTTGATCTTGAAACCCGCCGGCACCGCCGGAAGCACACGGCCAACCACGAGCACGTAGAACGTGTTGCCCGCCCCGGACCCGCCGGCATCGCCACTGCCAGGCCCGATCGCCGTCGTGTCGGGCGCGCCGAATTCGCGGTAGCGCGCGGTGAAATTCTCCGGGCTCGGCATGAACCCACGTCCCACGTAGATCTCCGTGACGCCCGAGACCGGCTCGAGATCGAGCGCGAGCCGCACGTCCTTGCCGGCCATCGCGCTCACCTGGAACCACTGCTGTTCCTCCTGCGCCGTGAAAATGCCGGACAACGCGGCGCCATCCAGCGGAATGGCCGGAACCGTGAGATGCGAGTTCGCCGAGGAGAGCCCCTCATTGTTCGAGGCGTTGGCGCCCTCGAAGACATCGCCGCGGCTGTTGGCCTCGACCACCCAGCGGTAATCGCTCACCACGCCACCCGGGACCCGGACCTCCGCGGTGCCGGTGAAGGTCTGGCCGGGGCCGAGGGTGATGCTGCGCCCGACCAGGGGTTCGCCCACGAGGAGGCGCTGTCCGGTGAGGACGTTCTGCAGATAGATCGCGTCGTGCCACGGACCCGAGAACGCCTCGGCGCCGCGGTTCAGGATCGTCCACTCGAGGTGGGCCATCTGGCCTGCGACCACATCGCCCGGGCCATCCACGGAGGCGACGGCGAGGTCGAGGTTCGAGGGCGCGGTCTCCGCGAATTCATACGCGCCCATGTCAGGAACGGCACCATTCACGGCTGGCGTGCCGGTGTTGCCGGTGCGCGGGTCGTCGTAGCGCGGCGCCCCGGAGAGGTCCGTCGCCAGGGAGATCGAGCCGTCGGCAGCATCAATGCCGGCCGAGGCGAAGTTCAGGTGGAAGTTGTCGGAATCGGGGTCCTTGAAGCGCGGCGCCGCCGAGATATTGCCGTCGCGGGCATCGCGATTGGCGACACCGCTGTAGTTGCCGCGCCGGGCGTCGGGATTCCACACATTGCAATAGGTCACGACCGGCACGCCGCCGCCGAGGTCATGTTCGATGCCTGCGTCGATCGAGCCCGAGATGATCGAGTTGCGGACGTTGATCTGGCCGACGTGCTCGAGCAGGCCGATGCGGCACGCCTCCACGGTGCAATGGATGACATCCATGGTCCCCACCGCGGTCAGGCCGCGATCGCAGCGCAGGACGACACAGTTCTCAAAGCGCGTCGTACCGTAACAGAACGCGCCGTCCTTGAGGGCGTCGGCGATGATGCTGTTGCGAACCTCGAGCGTCCCGCCGAGCGCCTCGATCACGCCGCCTGCGCCCCACGGGTTGCCCACCGAGTTGCCGCCGAAACGAATCAACGCGTGGTCGATCGTCGCGGAACCGCCATCCGCGATGCGGATGCTGCGCCAATCCCCCGCTGCCGCCGTGGTGCGGGTGCCGTCTTCATTGGTGTCACCCCCAAACGCGTCGTCGCGACGCGAGGTGAGCACCGCGGGCTGGGCTGCGGACCCGGCGACGATGAGCTTGCCGCCCGCGTCCACCGTGAGTCCCTGCCCCGGCGCAAATTTCACGATCGCCCCACCCTCGAGGCGCAGCGTGACACCGGAGGGAACCGAGACGGTCTCCGAAATCTCACGCAGGGAATCGGCGGACCACGTTTCATTCGCGGCCAGCGCGCCGCCATAGGTCTGGCTTTGGAAGCGCATCCGCGTGTTCGCGGAGCTTGTGACCTTGGCGCCCGCATTCACCACCAGCCGCCAGGCTCCGGGCTGCGGCCGCGTGGCATCGGCGTCGAGGTTCGAGTCCCCGCCATACGAATCATCCAGGAACGAGGTGAGCACCACCGGCGCCGCAGCCGACCCGGGTGCGTCGAGGGTGGCTCCCGAGTGCAGGATCAACCGGACCCCGGGCATGAACTTCACGACCGCCCCAGGCCCGATCGTCAAGGTCACGCCATTAGGCACCGTGATGTCACGACGCACGACATGGACGGGTCCGGGGCCCCAGACCTCGTTCGTGCTGACCACGCCGCCATGCCAGGCGACGGAATTCTGGATCGTCACGCTGCGGCGGGTATCCGAGACCCGGACGCCCTGCGCATTGAACACGGAGGCCTCGAGTTCGTAGGCGCCATCCGCCAGCACCCGCGTGTTCCAAGGCGCCGAGGCGTCGAGATTTGCGCCCGGGACCTGCGCGATCAGCGAGGATTGGCCGTCGTGCCAGAGCATGAACTGGACGGTCGAGGTTCCCGATCCGCCCGTGAACAGGGCGATCTCGAGTGAGGTTTCACCGGCGATCCATCCCGCCGGGGGCGACAGCCAGACCACACCCGCCACGGAGCCCTTGTAGACCGTGCCATCCTCGGCCCGCGCCGAACCGCCGCCGCCGGCGACACTCAGCGCGCCGGAGAACAGATCGGCCGTCCGATAGACGGCGATTCGTCCGCCCGAACCACCCCCGCCATCGAACCATTCGCCGTTGCCGCCGTTCGCGCTCAGGCTTCCCTTCCCCTCGAAGGCAAGCGCGCTCAGGAACACACTGCCACCTGAGCCACCCCCGGAATTGTCGGGCGCGCCGTTGAGTCCGTTGGCGGTGATGCTGCCATCGACGGTCAGGGTCTGACCGACGATCAGCCGAACCGAGCCGCCCCCAGCACCGCCTGCGCCGCCGCTTCCCGCACCGCCCTGGCTGCCGAGCGCGGTGGGCTCCGAAGCCGAGTCGTAATCCACGCCTCCCGGCAGGCCGTTCGCGCTCGCCCCACCCAATCCGCCGTGACCGCCTCCACTGCCGCAGCAGTCCTTCTGCCCACCCACGCCCGGTCCAGCATCGGCGCCGATGGGATAGCCGCGGCCATTGACGTCGATGACGCCCCCGATGAAGGCATCGCCGAGCACCACGGCCCGCAGGGCCTCCTGCCCCGTGAGATGGGTGAGCACGCTGTCGGGTGCCAGATTCAGGGAGCCCAACACCAGCGTGTCATCGGAATAGCCCTGCGCCCGATTGGCCAGGCTGAGATGGAACGGCTCGGGTGACGTCAGGAGCGTGTACGCTCCCCACCTGTCTCCG
>CAIMTB010000394.1 GCA_903844265.1 uncultured Verrucomicrobiota bacterium | reverse complement strand
CGTCCGCACCTTCTTCCCCGACGAATGCGATCCCGGCCCCGCCCGCGGCGCCCGGGGCGAATTTTGAATCGGCGAAGTCCGACGTGCAGCGCAAGACGCTGGATCAGCGCGAGCAGATGAGTGAGTTGATGCGGTTGCGGCATTCGGCGGCGCACATGATGGCGTCGGCGGTGTTGCGTTTGTGGCCGGAGGCGCGCCTGGACATTGGGCCGCCGACGGAGGAGGGGTTCTATTACGACTTCGACCTCGCGCATCGGTTTTCTCCGGAGGATTTCCCGCGGATCGAGGAGGAGATGCGGAAGATCGTGAAGGAGAACCAGGTCTTCGAGAAATCGACCAGGAGCCGGGATGAGGCCCGGGAGTGGTTTGCCACGAAAGGCCAGACCTACAAGCTTGAGCGTCTCGGCGACATCCCGGAAGGCGAGGCGATCAGCTTCTTCCAGAACGGTGACTTCGTGGACCTCTGCGCCGGGCCGCACGTGATGCGGACCGGGAACGTGAAGGCGTTCAAGTTGCTGTCGGTCGCCAGCGCGTATTTCCGCGGCAACGAAAAAAACCCGCAGTTGCAGCGGCTTTACGGCACCGCGTTCAAGAACAAGGAAGAACTCGAGAGCTGGATCAAGCTGCAGGAGGAGGGGAAGCGCCGGGACCACCGCCGGATCGGGAGCGAGATGAGCCTGTTCGCCTACGATTCCGAATTCGTCGGACCCGGCCTGCCGTTGTGGCTGCCCAAGGGCACCGTGCTCGTCGAGGAGTTGGAGAAGCTCGCCAAGGACACCGAGTTCCAGGCCGGGTACGTGCGCGTCCGGACACCGCATATCGCCAAGGAGAAGATGTACCGGACCTCGGGGCATCTGCCGTATTACGCCGAGAGCATGTTCCCCCCGATGGAGATGCTTGAGGAGGACGAGCGGAAGCGCCGCGAGCAACTGAACGAGAAACGCGCGGATCTCATCCGCCTCCTGGAGTCCCTGGAGTCGGCGGTGTCGCCGAACCCGACGGGCTTGACCGTGGAGCAGGTCCGGCACGACATCGCGAAGACGGAGACCGAGATCACGCTGATCGGCGGGCGGTATTACCTCAAGGCGATGAACTGCCCGCATCACCACCGCATTTTTGCGGCGGAACCGCGAAGCTACCGCGACCTCCCTCTGCGCCTCGCGGAGTACGGCACCTGCTATCGCTACGAGCAGTCAGGAGAGCTTTTCGGCCTCATGCGCGTCCGTTCGCTCCAGATGAACGACGCCCATATCTATTGCACGACGGAGCAGTTCGGGGATGAGTTCCGCGCCGTCAACGAGATGTACCTGAAGTATTTCAAGATCTTCGGCCTCGAGAAATACCGGATGCGCTTCTCGACCCACGACCCGTCCAAGCTCGGCCAGAAATTCGTCAATGAGCCCGAGCTCTGGAAGAAGACCGAGGACATGGTCCGCCAGGTGCTCATCGACTCGGGCATCGATTTCGTCGAGGTACCGAACGAGGCCGCGTTCTACGGGCCCAAGATTGACGTCCAGGTGTGGAGCGCGATCGGGCGGGAGTTCACCATCGCGACGAACCAGGTGGACTTCGCGGTGCCCGCGCGGTTCGGCCTCACCTACCGTGATCGCGACAACACGGACAAGACGCCCCTGTGCATCCACCGCGCGCCGCTCGGGACGCACGAACGCTTCATCGGCTTCCTCATTGAGCATTATGCAGGCAACTTCCCGCTCTGGCTCGCGCCCGAGCAGGTCCGCGTCCTCACCATCGGTGACGAGGAACCGCTGGTGGGCTACGCGAAGTCGATCGTCCAGGAACTGCGTGAGAACTTCGTCCGCGTCGAGGCCGACATCACGACGAACAAGATCAACGGCAAGGTGCAGGACGCCGAGCGCGCCAAGGTTCATACGATGCTGGTCGTCGGCGGTCGCGACCTTGAGGCCGGCAACGTGAGCGTGCGGCTGCACGGCAAGGGCAATGTCGGCGCAAAACCCCGCGCCGAAGTGCTCGCCGACATCGTCCAGTCCATCCGCGAACGACGGGCGTAGGCGGGCGTGGAGGGTCCCCATGGAGTGCGGCAGTCACCGCACTCCGTGGGGCGGCGGCGTCAGTTCCCCGTCACGTACTTCAGCAGTTCGATCTGCTGGCGCGGGTTCAGGGAATCCAGCAAGGCCTCGGGCATGAGCGACATCTCGCTCGATTGACGCTCCGTCACGTCCGCCTTGGCGATGACCCGCTGCTCCGTCGCGGTGCGCACGACGAACGCGGAGCCGGTTTCCTGAAGGATCAACGCGGTCACGACATCGCCGGACTTGAGGTCGAATGTCGTGACTTGGAAATCGCGGCCGACCACGGCGTTGGGGTCGATGATGTTCTCGAGGAAATAGCGGATCCCATTCTTGCCGGCGCCGCTGAGCTCGGGTCCGACGCGGTTGCCGTCCTGGCCGAGGACATGGCAGGGCGCGCAGAGCTTCTGGAAATGGATGCGGCCGGCCTGTCCGTCGTAGGCCCACAGCGGAGCCTCGTCGAACGACTTCTCGAGCCTTGCGATCAGGGTGAGTTTCTCGGCGGAGGTCTGCTGGATTCGACCCCAGGTCGCGGCGACCCGGCGATCGACATCGGCGTCCCTCAAGCCGGTGAGTTGCCGGACGTGGAAGGCGGTGAGTTGATCGCGCGCGACCTGGCCCGCGGCGATGGCATCCAGCAGCGCGAGCGCGAAACGCGGACGGCTGGTGAGCGTCGCGAGGGCGGCGGATTTATCGTCGGCGGAGAAGCTGGCCAGGCGCGTGAGCAACGCCGAGGCGATTTCGGCGGAATCGAACCGTGCCAGGAGCGGCAGGGTTTGGATGCGAAACGCAGGCTCGTCGAGCAGCGCGATGAATATCGGGAGGGATGTGATGTCACTCGCGCGGCCAAGCACGGCGAACGCATGCTTTCGCGCATCGGCCGCGGCTTGTTTGTCGGCGAGGATGACGCGCAGCCTGGGGAACAGGGAGGCGTCGCCGAAGACAGCAGCGAGTTGCTGGGCCATTCTCTGGATCCGCTCATCGGAGTGGGCATAGAGGCGGGCCGCAGCCTCCTTCCACGCCGTCGGCATGGGCACGTTCGCCCTCGGTTCCATCGCCAGCCAAAGCCCCGCCAACCGCCGTCGCAGTGTTTCCCCGTCGAGGCCTGCAAGACCGCTCACAACGCGGTCCAGGGCCGGGCCCTCAAGCGTCCCGACATACCAATGGATCCAGTCAGCGAGTTCCGGGATCGGCGTGGACGCGGCAATCGCAAAAGTGCGGTCGAGATCGCCGGCTACACGTGGCGCCATGCCGTGCCACAAAATCCTCGGGATATTCCGGTCCTCGCGATCTTCGCCGTGTTGGGCGAGGCGCTCGATGAGCGACCACGCGAGCGGTTCCGGCAGACGACCGAGTGCGGACGCGAGATGGCGGCGCACGACCTGCGAGGGATCGTCCCGCGACAAACGCACGAACGTTGCGGCCTGCTCGGGCGTCACGCGGCGGTGATCGGCCGCGAGCTGGATTCCCCAGCTGCGGACGTATTCGTCGGGATCGGCGAGGGCGCGCTCCGAAACGACGTGGGTGAAGTGGCCGATGGCATTCAACGTCCACAGCGCCCGAAGCCGCGCCGCAGGATCGACGTGGTTGGCGAAGATCTGGCCGACAGCCGCGGGGATGTCCGTGCCAAGCCTTCCCTCGAGCGCGCGCTCCTGGAGGACACGGCGCGCGGTGCGGACGAACCACTCGTTCTTGTGGCCGTGGAGCTCGACGAGCTTCGCGTCGGACAGGACGGTGAGGTCGACCTTTGCCGGCTTGTAGGTCGCGACCCAGACCATGCGATAGAGGCGCCCGTCCCCACGTTCCCAGCGATCGGCATTCGGGTTGTGGCAATGCGCCTGGTCGTACCAGTCGTTGAAATACACGGCGCCGTCCGGTCCGTACTGGAGATCCAGCGCGACGTATTTCGGGTCGGTGCAGAACAGTTGGTCGCGACCCGCATGGACGGTGTCGAAGCCGGATCCCCACGGCCGGTTCACCTGCTGGTTGATCTGGTGTCCGTGGAGATTATGGGTGAAGAGGCGTCCGCGGAATTCGTCGGGCCAGTTGTCGCCCAGATAGATCATGGTCCCGACGTGCGAATGGCCGCCGTAGATGGCGTCGGAACCGGGCGCACCCGCGCCGCCGGCACCGTGGTCGTAGCGGGCGGAGGCGAGCAGGTAGTTGCGGAACGATGGGAAATCACGGGGCGGATCGGCGACGATGAAGGGGGCGTAGTTCGCGTTGGCCTGGTTCCAGAACTGCCCGCCTTGGATCACGTGTGTGGTCCCGCCGCGACCCCAATAGCTCCGGCAGTGGGTCATGAAGATCTGGCCGCGCTCGTCGAAGTCGAGCCCCCACGGGTTGCTGCCGCCGTGGGCGAAGACCTCGAATTCGTGGCGGACAGGATGGTAACGCCAGACACCCGCGCGCAGCTCCGTGCGCTGGTTGTCGGCCGATCCGGGCTTCCCGATGTGGGCCAGGTTGAAGACGCCCTGGATTCCATAGAGCCAGCCGTCCGGGCCCCACAGGAAGCTGTTCAGGCATTCATGCGTGTCCTGAAATCCGAAGCCGTCGAGCAGAACCTCCGGCGGGCCGTCGGGAATGTCGTCGTGATTGCGATCGGGGATGAAGAGGAGCTCGGGTGCGGCTCCGATCCAGACGCCGCCGTAGCCCACTTCGAGGCCGCTGATGAGATTCAGTTTTTCAACGAAAACCTTGCGCGTCTCGAAGGTCCCGTCGCCGTCGCGGTCCTCCAGGATCACGATGCGGTCGAGCCCCTCCCCGGCGGGCCGTTTGGTCGGGTAGCTGTAGGCTTCCGCGACCCAGAGTCGACCTCGCTCGTCCCACGAGAACGCGATGGGTTGGCGGACGTCGGGTTCCGCGGCGACGAGGTCGACTCGGAATCCGTCGGGAACATGGAACTGGGCGATCGTGCCCGCCGCGGCGGAGTTGTTCGGGCTGGGGAGAGGATTGGGCTTCAGGTGCCGCAGGACGGGGCTGGACTGGAGGCGCTCGATCTGTGGTTGGGGTGATTCGGAGCGGGCGACGGGCGCAAGACTGAGGAGGCCACACGAGAGCCACGCGAGGATGGCGATGTTGAGAACGGGATACCGCGGGTGCACCTGCTTGGGATAGCGGAGCGCGGCGGAGGAGGGAAGGGGCGAAGGAGGTCGGCCCGATCTCCTGCGATGCAACCTGAGGCTGATCGGGGCAGGGGGGTTGGGAGTGAAGGTTGGCGGGGTCGGGTCAGGCATCGGCTTCCGGTCCGTCCAGGAATCTGGGCGCCACGCGATGCCGGGTTGCCTGCTCGTACGCGAAGCCGAAGCAGAGAAGTTCGGGCTCACTCCAGTTCCGCCCAAAGAACGACAAGCCCACGGGCAGGCCATGCACATAGCCGGCCGGGACGGTGAGGTGGGGACATCCCGAGACGGCGGGCATTGAGGAACACCCGCCGCCGCCGCGGTCACCAAGGACGGGGTCGATGGGCGAGGCGGGTGTGCCGTCGGTGGGAGCGATGACTGCGTCGAGCCGATGCTCTGCCATCACGGCCTCCAGGCCCTCCTTCCTCGCGAGGCGCACACACTCGGCCCGAGCCTCGAGATAGGCGGGAGCGGACAGGGGTCCGCAGGCCTCGGCTTTCAGGAAAAGGGTCTGCTTGAAGAACGGCATTTCACGATCGCTGTGGCTTTCGTTGAACGCGATCAGGTCGGCCAGCGTGCGAACCTTGGTGTCGGCGCCCCGGGTGGCGAGATACCGCGCGATGTCGGCCTTGAATTCGAACAGCAGGACTTTCTCCTCGGCGCCACCGAACTTGTCCCAGGTCGGGAATATCACCGGGTCGACGATCGTGGCACCGAGGTCGCGCAGAACCCCGAGTTGACTCTCGATAAGTCGATCGACCCTCGCGTTGGCTCCGAAGGCCTGGCGCGCCACTCCCAGGCGCTTTCCCCGCAATCCATCACGATCGAGAAAGCGGGTGTAATCCTGGAACCTGTGACCGCGGGACTCGAGCGTCGCGGCATCCTCAGGATCCTCGCCCGCGATCACGCCGAGCAGGAAAGCGCAGTCGTGGACGCATCGGGCCATGGGGCCGGCTGTGTCCTGGCTGTGCGCGATGGGCACGATGCCGGAACGGCTGACGAGCCCGAGCGTGGGCTTGAGACCAACGACCGAACAGTGGTTGGACGGCGAGACGATCGAACCGTCGGTTTCGGTGCCGATCGCGACCGGCGCAAAGCCCGCAGCCACGGCGGCGCCCGAACCGGAACTCGAGCCGCTCGGCGTCCGGTTGAGGACGTACGGATTCAGGGTCTGACCGCCGACCGCGCTCCAACCGGAAGCCGATGGCCAGGATCGAAAATTAGCCCATTCGCTGAGGTTCGTTTTTCCGAGGATGATGGCCCCGGCCTCGCGCAGGCGCCGGGCCACGAACGCATCGCGGGGAGCAAAAGTTCGCGCGAGGGCCAGTGATCCCGCCGTCGTGGGTTGGCGGTCGGCGGTGTCGATGTTGTCCTTGATGAGGACCGGAACGCCGTGAAGCGGACCGCGAATTCCGTGTGAACGAAGCTCAGCGTCGCGCTCTGTGGCGAGGCGGGTGGCGTCCGGGTTGATCGTGAGGATCGCGTGGAGCGCGGGACCGCGGCGGTCGAGGTCCTCAATGCGGCCAAGGCAGGCTCGGGTGAGTTGACGGCTGGAGATTCCTCCGGAATCGAGGGCCAGCCGGAGATCGGCGAGTGTTGAGCCTTCGAGGCGGAAAGGGGCATGTGCCGCGGAGGATTTCGTGGGGCCTGCGTTGAAGGCGGCGGCGGTTGCAAGGGCGGTGATAAAGTTGCGTCGGTTCATCTCAGTAGGGGGGGGGCCGCGCTCCGGACCGGGAAGCCGAAGTGTCGCTGGAGTGTTAGATGTTCTCCGCGATGTGCGGCGGCGTGGAGATGGGCGAGACAAGTTCCCGGCCGAGGGGCGCGTCGTCGCGGGCGAGGATCCGGTAGGCTTTGATCTGAATCGAAACGCGGCGCCCGTTTTCCAGTCCGAGCACGGCGTATTCCTCCTTGGTCATCCGACCGCGCACGACGAGGCCGGAAGGCAGTTCGAACTCAACCCGGAGCAGGATGCCAAGGAAGTAGGTGTGGACCAGGATGGCCTGGTAGGGGTAGAGCGCGAGATCGTTGGAAACCGCGACGGCATAGGGCCGGAAACCGATCCGCATCTGGGTGCCATCCGGGGCACCTGAGGCTGGGAATTCGAGCTCGCCCGCGCGGGCGCTGCCTCGCGGGACCGTTGCTTCGAGGACGTTCATCACCCCGATGAAGCGTGCGACGAACTCGTTGGCGGGCTGCTCGTACACTTCGCGTGGGGTGCCGATCTGCTCGAGGCGACCGCGGGAGAAGATCACGATCCGATTGGCCACCTCCATCGCCTCCTCCTGATCGTGCGTCACGAAGACCGTGGTGACGTTGAGGTCGTGGTGCAAGCGGACGAGCCATTCGCGGAGTTCCTGCCGGATCTTGGCGTCGACGGCCCCGAAGGGTTCGTCGAGGAGCAGCACGTTGGGCTTGGGCGCGAGCGCCCGGGCGATGGCGACGCGCTGGCGTTGGCCGCCCGAAAGTTGGTGGGGATACCGTTTCCCGAGTCCGCCGAGCCCGAACAGCTCGGTCATCTCCTCGATCCTGCTCTCCCGCTCCGCCCGTCGCCATTTCTTGATCTTGAGTCCGAAGGCGATGTTGTCGTGCACGGACATCGTCTTGAACAACGCGTAATTCTGGAAGACGAAGCCGATGTTCCGCTTCTGGACCGGGAGGTCGTTCACGCGCTGGCCGCGGATGAGGATGTCGCCGGAGGTTGGCATCTCGAGGCCCGCGATCATGCGGAGGACGGTGGTCTTGCCACCGCCCGACGGACCCAGCAGGGCGACGAGTTCGCCGTCGGCAACGTGAAACCCCACGCTGTCGACCGCGAGGGTCTCGCCGAAAATCTTGGAGACAGCCTGCAACTTGATGCTCATGGGCGGCCAGGGCGGGAAGAGTCGACAACTTCGGGTTCTGGAATCTGGGCCGAGGAGAACTGGCGTTCCTGTCGCCATTCGAACCACGACTTGAGGATCAGCGTGGCCAGGGCCAGGACGGCGAGGAGACTCGCGACCGCAAACGAGGCGGTCGACTGGTATTCCTTGAACAGGCTTTCCACGCGGATCGGCATGGTCTCGGTCAGTCCCGTGATATGCCCGGAGACCACTGACACCGCGCCGAATTCACCCATGGCGCGGGCATTGCAAAGGATCACGCCGTAGAGGAGTCCCCATTTCACCGAGGGCAGGGTGACCCGCCAGAAGGTCTGCCAACCGCTCGCCCCGAGTGTCATCGCCGCCTGCTCCTGTTCGTTGCCCGTCGCCTGCATCACAGGAATCAGCTCGCGGGCCACGAACGGGAAGGTGACGAACAAGGTGGTCAGCACGATGCCGGGAACCGCGAAGATGATCCGGATGTCATGATCCGAAAGCCAGCTGCCGAAGTAGCCCTGGAGGCCGAACAGCACGACATAGATCAGTCCCGCGACCACGGGCGAAACCGAGAACGGAAGGTCGATGAGGGTGATGAGCAGCGCCTTGCCCCGGAACTCGAACTTCGCAACGGCCCAGGCCGCACAGACTCCAAACGCCGCGTTCACCGGCACGCAGATCGCCGCAGTCAACGCCGTGAGCCCGATCGCGGCTCGAGTGTCCGGGTTCGTCAGGGCGGCGAAATACGCGCGGATTCCACCGGCAAACGCCTGGGCGAACACATTCACAAGCGGCAGGAGGAGGAACACGAAAAGGAACAGCCCCGACACGCCGATCAACGTCCACTTCACGAGCGGCGTTTCATCGGCGCCGCGCTGGGACTTGTTCGTGGACTCGCGAATCCTGCGTTTGACGCGTCCGGACATCTGGGTTTCGGGTCTGGGGTCTGGGGTTGCGGATTACAATTGGAAGCGGGAGGCCCAGCGTTCGAGGAGGTTGATGGTTCCAAGCATGGCGAAGGAGGCGATGAGCATGACCACGGCGATGGCCATGGCCCCGGCATAGTTGTATTCCTCGAGATGGACGAAGATGAGGAGAGGCGTGATCTCGCTGTAATACTGCTTGTTGCCGGCGATGAAGATCACCGAGCCGTACTCGCCGATGGCGCGGGCGAAGGACAAGGCGAACCCGGTGAGGATCGCGGGCAGCAACGTGGGAACGATGACGGTGAAGAAGGTCCGCAGGCGACCCGCCCCCAGGGTGGCAGCCGCCTCCTCGGTCTCGCGCTCCAGATCCTCGAGCACTGGCTGCAGCGTGCGCACCACGAACGGAAGGCCAATGAATGTCAAAGCGATCACGATGCCCAGCCGGGAGAACGCGCCCTCGATGCCCATGGGCACCAGATATCTCCCCAGCCAACCGGTCTTCGCGAACAGGCTCGAAAGGGTCAGCCCCGCCACCGCAGTGGGAAGGGCGAACGGGAAATCGACCAGCGCGTCCAGGAATCGTTTGCCCGGGAAACTGTACCGCGCCAGGACCCATGCCGTGATCGTTCCGAACACCGCATTGATCAAGGCCGCGATGAAAGACGCCCCGAAGGTCAGCCTATAGGCCGCCAAGGCGCGAGGATGGGTCGCCGCTCGCCAGAATTCCGCAGCCGACATCTCGGAGGTCCGCAGGAACAATCCGGCGAGGGGAATGAGCACGATCACGCTCAGGTACGTGAGCGTGAGGCCCATGGTCAGTCCGAAACCCGGAAGGGCGTTAAATCGCTTGGAGGCCATGCCTCAGGGAAGGATCGCGGGGAGCGCGAGCGCGGAGCGTAGGGGTCTCGCCGGCGCCGGGGAAGCGCCAACTTCGGGGCCCGCCTGGCTTCGGTGCATCCACAGGTTGTACGGTAGGGCGAGCACTCCGCTGCGCGCCGTCCTTCGCGGAAGCGCCGAGGCACGGCGCCCTCGGAGAGGCCGCTTCATCAGGTGGTTGGAACGAACTCGATGCTCGGTTGGGTAGCGGGACGCGGTGAGGGTCACTGCCTGCTGATCTGGTCGAAGGTCCCGCCCTCGCCAAAGTGTTGCGGCTGTGCCTTGGACCATCCTCCAAACACCTCGTCGATGGTCACGGTTTTAACGGCGGGGAACTGGGCGGCGTATCGCGCCGCCACGTCCTTGGAGCGCGGGCGGTAGAAATTCCTCCCGATGATGTCCTGGCCTTCGGGTGAGTAGAGAAATTCGAGATAGGCCTTGGCGACATTCTCGGTGCCCCGGCGTTTCACGACGCGATCGACCCACGCCACCGGCGGTTCGGCAAGGATGCTCAGCGATGGGGTGACGATCTCGAATTTATCGGATCCGCTCTCCTTGAGCGCCAGCAGGGCCTCGTTTTCCCAGGTGATCAGGACATCCCCGATGCCACGTTGCACGAAAGTCGTCGTGGAGCCACGGGCGCCGGTGTCGAGAACGGGCACGTTCCTGAACACTCTGCCCAGGTAATCCTTGATCCTTGCCTCGTCCCCTTTGAATGCCTCCTGCGCCCAGGCCCAGGCGGCGAGGTAGTTCCATCGGGCGCCGCCGGAGGTTTTCGGGTTCGGCGTGATCACCGCCACCCCGGGGCGGGCAAGATCGCCCCAGTCCTTGAACTGCTTCGGGTTTCCTTTGCGGACCAGAAAATTGATGATGCTGGTGTACGGCGATGCGTTCTCCGGCAACCGCTTCTGCCAATCCTTCGGGAGGAGTTTGGACCGCTCGGCGATGGCATCGATGTCGTAGGCCAGGGCCAGGGTCACCACGTCCCCAGAGAGTCCGTCGATCACCGAGCGCGCCTGCTTGCCCGATCCACCGTGGGATTGTTGGACCACGACCGTGTCGCCAGTCCTCGCCTTCCATTGCCTCGCGAAGGCGGTGTTCACCTCCAGGTAGAACTCCCGGGTCGGATCGTACGAAACATTCAGAAGCCTGACCTCGGCCGCGTGCGCCGACATCGCGAGGGTGATCGCCAAAGCCCCCAGGAAGCGCGCAAACCGCGTGCCGCGGGAAAGGCCGCCAAACAACGGCGACACGCTCATCCGGTTGAAGATTGTCTCGATCACGCTGAACCCAGCCTTCCAGATAAATGACTAGTAAGTCAACAGACAATGTTATATATCTATAACATGCTCATTGAAAGTGGATTATGAACTATCTTGAGGTTCTCAATACAAACTCGATTCCATGGATCGAATGGCGGTTTGTCACCGGTTTCAGGGTTTTCAGGGGCTGTTTGGATCGCGGCATTGCCTGGGGCGCGAGCGGGGGTCAACGTGGTGCGTGGCTCGTCGCCGGAGTAGACGCTGGTGGATCTGGCTGGTGTTGGTCTGGGTTGGCCTGGACGCCTTCTGGTTTCGCGGTTGGATGATCGGTCGCCGGGAGCGGCACGCCGAGGCGCACATCCTTCGGGCGGCGCGGAAGTATGGTGTGGAACCGGGGTTGGTGAAGGCGGTGGTTTGGCGCGAAAGCCGGTTCAATCCTGACGCACGCGGACGGGCGGGTGAACTGGGGCTGATGCAGGTCGGGGAATTGGCGGGAGACGAATGGGCGGACGCGATGCATCTTGATTCGTTTGGGAATTCGGCCTTGTCGGACCCGGCGACGAACACATTGGCGGGCACGTGGTACCTCGCGAAGCTTTTCCGGCGATACCTGAAGACGGACAATCCGGCGGCCTATGCGCTTGCCGACTACAACGCAGGGCGCGCGAACGTCCTGCGTTGGCTGAAGGGTTCGGCGACAACGAACAGCCAGGCCTTTCTGGAGGTGATGGACTTTCCAGGGACGCGCGACTACGTGCGGTCGATCCTCGAACGGCGCGAGGCGTATCGCCCGGTCTTCCCGCGGCCCGGCCAGTGAGTGGAGCCACCGCCACCGGGGTCCATGTCACGGTTGCGCCGGGGCGGGGGGCGTCTTTTTGCCTCACCGCGCACCCTTGACCCGCAGCTGGACCGTGTACACGGCCTTGCTGGCGGTGATGAAGAGAATGTCGTGGTCTTTGCCGCCAAACGTCACGTTGGCCGTCCACGGCTCGGGGACGGGAATGTTCTCGAGTTGATGTCCTGCCTTGTCGAACACGGTCACGCCTTTCCCCGTGAGGTAGACATTGCCCTCGGCATCGAGGGTCATGCCGTCGGAGCCGAGCTCGCAGAACAGATGCTTGTCTGTCAGCGATCCGTCGGTCTGGACCGAGTACGCATAGGTCCGCGAGGCGCCGATGTCGGCGACGTAGAGTGTCTTTCCGT
>CAIMTB010000393.1 GCA_903844265.1 uncultured Verrucomicrobiota bacterium | reverse complement strand
TCCGAACCAGACCACCGGTGCCTACTCGGTGCGTCTCTCGTTGCTTCGTACCGCGGGCAAGGTCTACACGTTCACGCTCACCGGCACTGACCGCGCGGGCAACGCGATGATCCCGGTGACGAAGACGGTCACGGTCAACTGACGATTGGGCGGTACGCCGGCTCCGCGCCTTGCAGGGATAGTGAAGGCAAGGCGCGGATGACCGGATCGGAAAGCAGGTAGACTCGAGACCCTTCCTCTGCGACGCAGGGGGAGGGTTTTTTGCTTTCTTGCGTCGAGAGGTGTTTTCAGGAGCCGGTCGGATGGATATTTTCGGGGCGTGAGACTCCTCCTTCTTTTCTGTCTGCTCACGCGCACGGCCACGGCGGGGACGTTGGACGACTTCATCGAGGTGGCGAGGCGGGACCACGGGGAGGCCGGCGATCGCGCGGCCCGGTTCCTCGTGGATCACATGCCGCCGGGTGATCGGGGGAGGTTGTCGGTGGATTTCCTGGCGCAGAATCTCGATCTCGCGTTCAAGGCGCGGGCGGAGTTTCCGTGGGCCGCCCGGGTGCCTGAGGACATCTTCCTCAATGATGTGTTGCCGTATGCGGTGTTCGACGAGAGCCGCGACCCGTGGCGCGCGGAGTTTTACCGGGTGTCGAAGGAGTTGGTGAAGGACGCGAAGACCGGCACCGAGGCGGCGCAGGCGTTGAACCGGCAGCTCTTCAACCGCGTGAAGGTCCACTACAACACGGGCCGGAAACGCGCCAACCAGAGCCCGAAGGAATCCATGGAATCGGGGCGGGCCACGTGCACGGGCCTCGCGATTCTGCTCGTCGACGCCTGCCGCGCAGTGGGGATTCCGGCCCGGGCAGTCGGCACGCCGATGTGGACCAACGAGCGGGGCAACCACACCTGGGCGGAGGTCTGGGACGGGGACTGGCATTTCGCGGGGGCGGACGAATATGACGCGCAGGGGCTGGATCGCGGTTGGTTTGTCGGGGACGCCTCGAAGGCCCGGGCCGATGTCCCGCGTTACTCGATCTATGCGACGTCGTGGAAGCGCGACGGAGGGGTGTTCCCGATGGTCTGGGCCCGGAAGAGCGCCGAGGTCGCGGCGGTCAACGTCACGGCTCGTTATGCCAAGGCAAGCGGTGGTGCGCCCGCGGAGGCTGAGAATGCGCGGCTCGGGGTCCGGTTGTTCGATACGGAGGGTGGATCCCGCGTGGCGGCACGGGTCTGTGCGGCCGAACCGGGGGGTGCAACCCTCGCGGCGTCGGAGACGAAGGCGGGCACGGCCGACTTGAATGACGTCGCAAGGCTCGACCTGAAGCCGGGCACGCGTGGGTGGCTGCGCTTCACGGTGGGCGGCGAGACCCGCGAGCTTCCGTTTGGCCCGCTTGCCAAGGGTGATCCCACCGTGGACGCCCGGTGGTCGGACCTGAAGCCGGTGTCCGCGGCGGTGGCGGCGGTGGAGGGTTGGCTGGCTCAACCCGTGGGGGAACGGAAGCTGGATGTGCCGGCGATGAATGCGGTCCTGACGCGGGCGGAGGCGGAGCGGGTTCGCTCGCTGTTGTCGGCCGACCAGCTGGCGCGGCTGGCGGTGGAGCGGCGCGAGGAAATGGAGCGGAGATCCATCATC
>CAIMTB010000392.1 GCA_903844265.1 uncultured Verrucomicrobiota bacterium | reverse complement strand
GTTCAGAGGAAATGCGTTGGGATTTATTTTCGGGAAGATCAGGAGCGAGTGATTGATTGCTTGAAATTGCCATTCCTTTATTGCCCAGATGAATATCAACCGGAAGGTGGGATATTGATCTGAACATGCCCGGGTGAGTCGACATCCACCATTCCTGTGAAGCCGATTGCCCTTGTGCGTGGATGTCCTCCTTGAAGGCGTCCTGCAGATGGATGGCCCGATACGAAGTATGCGGCGGACCATTGGCAGCCTTACAGATCGAGAGCCGCTACAATGTCCCGGAATCCGTGATATCCACCACAGGGGAGAGTTTGACCCACAACAAACCGTCCAGATGAATCCTTCACCCTTCCAGGAGGTCGCTGAAGGAGAATCGATCTTTGAGACCGGGGCAAATATTGCACCACCCCTGATCTTGCCTTGAAATTGGCTGGTGGTCCCCTCAGTTGCTTGAATTTGCCATTCCTGCCTTTGCCACCGTCAGATCGAAGCACTCTTAGGGATCAATGGCTTCCTTCGACCTGATCGAGGCCTTCCTCTGCCCTTACCCTTCTTTCGATGCCCATGCATTCAACCGTGTACCTTGGACCTTGCCCCTCCTGACCATGGCCCGCCCGATACGAAGTATGAGGCCGACCATGGACAGTTGGGAATGTTTTGACAATTCCGCAGCCAATTTCACTCCAACCGCGCTTGTGGGAGTGCCGTTGACGGGATTTCGACCGTGGCAGGCAGCGGTGCCGGGATTGACCCTGGGTTGACGTTCCTCCCTGGGTGCCTTGACGTGAGGAGGGTCTCCACTGTGTCGAGGTGCAACCCCGGTGCGTTGCCCCAATCCAGGGGTTGAAGCTCGGGTACCTTGGGCACCTTGGGTATCGTTTGTTCCATACCCCCCAGAGGGGTCTCATGGTCTTCTACTACACCCCCCCTCCCATCGCCTGACTTTTCAGTTCCCAAGGTTCCCAAGGTTCCCATAGCTGGGGGTTCGTTTCCCTGTATGCCGCCGTCCTGGGCGGGTTTTGGTACGCAAACCGGCACGAACCGGTATTTGACCCGCTTCTTGTCGGTGGCGTCGGCCTCCATACGGACACCGCCCAGCACCCGGCCCTTGTATCGGCTCAATGCCTGACCGAACGCAGTCTGCCCCTTGCGATCCTCAAGGTCCCACTGGAGGAAGAGGTCCATGTCATGCCCCCCCGCGAAGTGGTCTTCCGCTCGAACGAAACCCCGAACCTCGGATTTCGTCAGCCACTGGCCGGGCTTTTCGGCTACCGCCAGCCCGAACAGGCATCGCATGTCCTCCGTGAGGGTATCCCGGGTAAACGTACCATCGGTCTGCTGCTTGCATGGATCCCCCAGCCCACAAACCGCCATGATTCCGCCGACCACCCGTGCCCATTCAGGGAAGCTCGTGAACGGTGTAGCGCCTGGTGGGTGTCCCTTGTTTACCCATTCCTGCACCATCCCAGCGAAGGCCCCGAGCACCCTTGCACGGTTCTGGAGGATCCATTCGTGCAGCTGTGGCTTCCGGAAGACCCTTGAGTTGGCGTCCTCCTCGAAATACGAGAGCGATATTCGCCGGCTCCGCAGGGCAAAGTCCTCCGTGAACGTGAAGCCGGAGTTCCCGGAGACGGAGAACTCCAGCTCGTTGCTCATGGTCAGGTCACTGGCGGCGTCGTTGCTCCCGAGCAACCTTCCGGAGATCACCTTGGCGGTGACGGCCTGTTCAAACGCATCATTCCGGATGTCGCCTGAGGTGTTGGCGAAGTGCATGAATCGTCGTCCTGACTGCAAGGCGGCGACGATGCGCTTCTTGGTCTCATTGGCGTCGTGATCGAGGGGAGCATCCTCGTTGGCTCGGCCCTCGTAGAGGACGCCTGTGCACCCCGCCAGGTAGTCCTTGCCTGCGCGAGGTCGGTTCGCCTCAAACACCCAAAGCGGGGTTCTCGCCGTCCATCCCATGATTCCACGACACATCGGGGTCAGGATACGAGCGATTGCGACCGTCTTGGAGAGTTCATTGCTGAACGGAAAACCCTCCAGGATCTCATCGACAACCGCCTTCGCCTCATGCAGCGGTAACGGTTCCACGCCGGAAACCTGGTTCAGGCAATAGGCTTGGAGGGCGGGGTTGTATCCCGGCTGCACCATTTGAAACCGCCCTTCAACCAGGATTGGCACCGGAACGTCCAGGATGCGGCGTATCGGGGGCAGGCATTCCTTGAACTGAGGCGAATCAAGGAGCGCTGCCGTGGTGTCCTTCCCCAGGCTTTGGGTGATGAATGCGCCTTTCTCGCCCCGACGCCATATGCATATCCAACGCTCGATCAAGGATCGGCTGGGCAATGACAATTATTCTTCACCTCAGTGCCAATTAGAAATCACCTCGGGGCCGGCTTGGGTTTGGGTTGATGTTGGGGGTCCTTCGCCCCCTTCGGCGCAACGGAGTCTTTGGAGCCGTAGGCGACAAAGACGTAGTGGAGCCGAAGGGGGCGGGGCGTCGGTTCAGCCGCCGCCCTTTTCCTTCTCCCGGTTCGCACGCAGGCTTTCGCCGCTGAACTCGAGAATGATCGAGTGATGCACCAGACGGTCCACCGCCGCCATCGTGGTCATCGGGTCCTTGAAGATCTGGTCCCATTTCGAGAACACCAGGTTGCTGCTCACCCACACGCTCCGCCGCTCGTAGCGTTCGGCCAGGAAAGTGAAGAGCACCTCCATCTCCTCGCGCGACTGCTCGACGTACCCCAGGTCATCCAGGACCACCGCGTCGAAGCGGTCCAAGCGCCGCAACAGGCTCTCCAGCTTCAGATCCCGTTTGGCCGCCAGAAGCTGCTGCACCAGCTTGAACGTCGGCGTGAAGTGGATCGTGTACGCGTGGCGCAGCACCAGTTCCCGCCCCAGTGCCGCCAGGAAGTGCGTCTTGCCGCGCCCCGGCAACCCGAACACCAGGAGGTTCTCCGCCCGCTCTACGAAGCCGCCGTCCAGCAGCGTCGGCAGCATCCGCCGCACCTTCGCCGGCAACTGGGCCTCCTGGAGGTTCCCCAGGGTCTTGCCCGACGGCAACCCCGACTCCCGCAGCAGGCGCTCCCGCTTGCGTTCCCGCCGATCGGCCGCCTCGGCCTCGCATAGCTGCAGGAGCAGCTTCCGATAGCCCCAGTTCTGCGCCTCCGCGCTCTGGACCATCTCGGCGAAGCGCGACGCCATGGTCGGCAGCCGGAAGGCCCGGAACATCATCTCCAGCGTGTCAGCCGACATGGGCATCCTCCCTTCCCAGCAGGGCATCGTACGCGTCGAGGCTGGCCGTCAGCTCGGGCATCGGGATGACGTTCCGGCTCGCGGGAGCCAGGTGCTCGCGCACCTCGGCGGCCCGCCAGCATCCGGCCCGTGCCAGGAACGCCGCCAGCGCCGTCTCCACCCGCTCCACCGTCTCCTCCGCAGCCAGCTTGAGCACGAGCAGGTACTCGATGACCCCGGGGCGTTCGCCGTGGTCGAGCACCAACCGGTCGTGGGCCGAGCGGAACGTCACCGTCGGGTACAGCGCTTCGCGATGGCGGTAGTTCCGGAAGGCGCCGGGCTTACGCAGCAACGGCACGATCACGTGGCGGAAGTCCACGCACGCGCCCCGATCGCCGCGCAGCCTGGGCAGGTCGAACAGGTACTCCCCTCCCAGGTGGACCTTCAGGCGCGCCTCGTAACGCTCCACCCGCAAATCCCGGCCAATCAGCCGCGACGGCACCGAGTACGTGTGCTTCTGCACCCGGATCAGGCTCTGGGAACTGACCGTCGGCCGATACTCCCGGTACTCCGCCAACCAGCCGCCGGGCAACGGGCGCATGACGGCCAACTCCTCCTCCAGTCGCGTCTGACGTCGCTCGTTGGCCGCGCGCAGCACCCCTTCCACGAAAGCGTCATACGCCTCCAGCGACGCGAAGTCCCGGCTGCCCCGCAGAATCAGGTGTTGCTTGAGCCGGCGCTTCAAGTGCCCGTTGCCCGACTCCACGTCGCCCTGCTCGTGGGGGCAGCGCACGTTGATCGTCACCGGCGTCAGGTCGAAGTGCGTGCACAACTCCAGGTAGTCCGAGTTGAAGCCACGGGCCCGTCCCGCAATCGCCTCCAGTTCGTGCGTGGCGGCGCTGCTGTTGTCCGTTCCCAGCACCGGTGGGCATCGACCCAGCCGGCTCAAGGCGGCCTGCAGGCCGCCCACCAGGCTGAGGAACGACTCGGAAACGCACCGCGTCGCCCACTCCCAGTTGGAGTACGGAAGCACGCAGTGGCAGAGCAGGTGATCCAGCGGGACGCCCTGGATCGTCACCTCCAGCTCCCGGGCATGCGTCCAGTCCAACTGCATCAGCTCGCCGGGTTTGCGCACCTGCGCGAAGAACACCTCCTTCTCCGGTCCCGCCGTGGCCCGCCAATGCTGCACCCGCCGGAAAAACGTCCGCAGGTGCCGCTCCTCCATGCCGCTCTCGGGACGGGCGAGGAAGTGGTCGAAGAGCGCCCGAGCCTCCAGTTCCGGCGTGGTTTCGAGCATCCGCAGCGCCTCCGGCCACACCTTCTCCAGCGGGTCGGGGCGGGTCCGCCAGGTTCGGGGCGCCTGGAGTTCGGAGGGCGGCTTGGCCGCTTGGATGTACTTCCGGGCCGTCTGCGGATGGACGTCCGCCCGCAGGGCACTGCCAACGATGTTGCCCGTCTTTTCGTATGCACTCATGAGCCGTCGATACTGCCTTTCGGTGATCATCTTGCGGCGGCCGGGACCGGGTTCGGC
>CAIMTB010000391.1 GCA_903844265.1 uncultured Verrucomicrobiota bacterium | reverse complement strand
GACCCGTGGGATCTACAGCTAACTGTTGAACCGCTGCGCCGTTGACCAGCGGTTCAAGTGCGTAACCTTCGCCCCGAGCCGCTTCTGTAAGGATACCTGACTCTAAATCTCTCAAATCCGATTCGCCTAGGCCAGGTTCCTGTCGTTTAAGCGCCGCGAGCGCACGTCCAAGGTCGCCGCTAGAGAGGGCGAGTTGGGCCACAGCCAGATCCGACCTATACAGGGCGTGGCGGGTGCGGTCGTTTGCGGCCTGGAGGACTTTTGATCTCCAGACGAAGAGGGTGGCGCCTCCGCCTGCGAGGACGGCGACGGTGGCGGCGGCGATGGCGAAGGCTCGGAGTCGTTTGCGGAGGGCCTCGTAGAAGGCGACGGATCGGCCGGCCTGCACCAGTTCCAGATCGCGGGCGAGGGCTTCTGCACTGGGATGGCGTTCCCGGTCCTGCGGGTGACAGGCCCGGAGCACGATGGCGTTGATCTCGCGGATGAGTTGCGGATCGGCGCCGTCGAGGATGTCTCTGGGGACTTTTGGGAAGTCCATGCGATCGAGGCCGGTGGCGATCTCGTAGAGGACCTTTCCGAGGCTGTAGATATCGGCGCCGACGGTTCCGGCGCCTTCTGGGGGCGAGTAGCCTGGGGTACCGGCGCAGGTCATGGTGGCCTCGCTGGAGGCGACAAGGCCGACGTCGGCGAGTTTCGGGACGCGTTGGACGAAGATGATGTTGGACGGCTTGATGTCGCGGTGGATCAGGCCGGCGCCGTGGAGGACGACGAGGCCTCGGGCGAGTTCGAGGACGAGTTGGATGCACTCGGTGGCTGGGATTCGGCCACGACGGCTGAACAGTTCCTTGAGGGTGAGCGGAACGTATTTATCGGGGATGATTTCGGAACCGGTCTCGGCGTCGTCGGCCGGTTCCATGACGTAATAGAAATAGCCATCGGCGTCGTTTCGTCCGACGTGGAGGAGTGCGAGTTGGCGTGGGCGGCCGGAGGCGGCGGCTTGGAAGCGGGAGATGCCCTCGAGTTCGCGGAGATAGGGGCGTTCGTCCGCGAAGCTGTCGCGGCGGACGATCTTGATCACGCGGAAGACGCCGGTGAAGCTGCGGGCGAGCCAGACTTCGCCGTAGCTGCCTCTACCGATCGGCCTCAGGAGTTCGTAGTCCGGGATGGCCGGGCGGGTGTCGGAGGCTGGGATTCCCGGGGGCACAGGGGGCTTGACCGATCAGGTTGGGGGTCGGCCGTCCGCGAGGCGTTTCTGGATGCTTTCCAGCTCCGTGCGGAGTTGTGTGGCGACGCGGTGGCGGACCACGTAGACCAAGGTGGAGGTGATGCCGAGGAACTGGGCGACCTTGTTGGCGGGCCATTCTTCCAGGACCAGAAGTTGGAAGATCTGGAGGTCGCGCGGGGTGATCTTTCGGCGGAGCCGGTCGAGGGCGGCCTTGAACAGCTGTTTCCGGGCCTCGGCTTCGAGTTGTTCCTCGGGGTCGTTGGGGTCGACCACGAGATCGGCGGTGTCGGAGCTGCCTGTGCCCTCACGGTCGTGCATAGGTTCGACCGTGAGGCGGCCGCGTTCGCGGATCTTGTCGTCGGAGCGCCAGCGAGCGAGTTGGTACAACCATCGCCGGAACGAGCCCGCCCTGGGGGCACGTTCGAAGGTGTGGATCGTTTCGGCGATCCGCTTGAACACGTCCTGCGCGACTTCCTCGGCTTCGGGATCGCTCAGGCCACGTTTCCGGGCAAGACCGCGCACCACGCGCTCGTAGGTGCGGTAGAAATCTCCCCAGCTGTCGCTGTCGTCCAGGTCCTTGAGTCGGACGAGGAGGCTGGCGCGAGTCAGCAGGGAATCGTCGTTGTTGAGGTCGTTGGGCATGGGCAACCCGTCAGCGCGCCGATGGTCGTCATCGGGCTTCTCTTGCCAGTGGCGGCTCCGGGTGGCAACCGCCATTTTTGCCTAATTCATCACAGCATTGTTACGGTCCTGCCGGTCACTGCGCTGGGTCGAGATCCAGGATTCGGGCGTTTCGGATTTCGACTCGTCCGGGGCCTCGGCTGGTTTCCTGGAAGCCGATGTGGCCGCGTCGGGGGCGGTTGGCGAGGGGGCGTCCGCGGAAGACGGGGGCTGGGAGGGTGGCGAGGTCGGCATCAATGACCTGTGTTCCGTTGAGTTGGACGGTGAGTTTGGATCCGGTGCAGGTGACGACACAGGAATTCCACTGGAGGGGACGGTAGGTCTGGCTTGTGGGGGCGATTCCCTTGTAGATCGCGCCGGTAAGCTCCAGGGGTTGGGCCTGATAGTTGGTGCCGAAGAATTGCGGATCGACCATCTGAAGTTCCAATCCCTCGTAGGACGGGATGCCCTTGGCTGGGAAGCGGAAGCCGAATCCGCTGTTCCCTTTCTCGGCGAGCTTGAACTCATATTCGAGTCGGAAGTCGCCGTATTCGCGGTCGCTTACCAGCCAGGTGCCGCGGGTGAGGCTTCCGTGGAGCACGTCGTCCTTGACCAACCAGGTGGCGCCTGGCGGAGCGGCTTGGCTGACGTCGGTCCAGTTGCGCACCTGCCAGGCCGCGGGTGGGCCGTCGGTGGGGAAGAGGAGTCTGCCGGACGGAGCATTTGGCGGGGGCGCAGGTGAATCTGCGGAGGCCGTGTGTTGCGCGAGGGAGAGCAGGCTCGCGAGGACGAGGGATGCGGACCCGTTGTGCATGGGCTGAATCTGCGGCGCCGACGGTGGGGGCGTCCACGCCTATATTGGGGTGGCCCGCCTTGTTTCGGTCCTGTTGGGGGCGCAGGGTAGGGTTCATGCAGCCGTTGAAGGTGGAGGACGAGGCGGATCTGGAGGAATGCCTTACCCGACCCCGGCCTGCGTTGGTGGCGGCGATCCACTCGCTGTCGAGTCCGTTGGTGGTGCTTGGAGCGGGGGGGAAGATGGGGCCGTCGCTGGCGGTTCTGGCCCGGCGTGCGGCGGTGGCGGCGAACCATTCGTTGGATGTCATTGCCGTGAGTCGGTTCCGCGATGTCGCTGCGCGCGACTGGCTTGAGGCGCGGGGTGTGCGGACGCTTTCCGCGGATCTTCTCGACGATCGGGTTTTCGCGTCGTTGCCGGACTCGGGGAATGTGGCGTACCTGGTGGGGTTGAAGTTTGGCACGGACCGGAATCCCGCGGCGACGTGGGCGGCGAACACGATCATTCCTGCCAACGTGGGACGGCGATACCCCGGGGCGCGGATTGCTGCGCTATCTACGGGGAATGTCTATCCATTCGTCCCGGTGGATCGGGGTGGAGCGGTGGAGTCGGATCCGTTGACGCCGCTTGGGGAGTACGCGAATGCGGCGGTGGGTCGGGAGCGGGTCTTCGAGTGGTATTCGCACGAGCGCGGGCTGCAGGTGGCGTTGTTGCGTCTCTCGTACGCGGTGGATCTGCGGTACGGGGTGCTCGTCGACATTGCGCGGAAGGTGATGTCGGGCGAGGCGATCGGGTTGGGCAACGGTCATTTCAACTGCATCTGGCAGGGCGATGCCAACGAGGCTGTGCTCCGATCTTTTGCGCTCGCCGCGGCTCCCGCCTCGGCCTGGAACCTCTGTCTGCCCGGGGCTTTTTCTGTTCGTGAGACAGCCGTGAAGTTGGGCGGGTGGCTCGGGCGGGCACCGACATTCGAAGGAAAGGAAAGTGGATCCGCCTTGTTGAGCGATCCCAGGAGACTGTGGGCCGAACTCGGCGAACCGGCTGTCGGCTTTGATGAACTGCTGCAATCCGTCGCGCGATGGGTGAGCCGCGGCGGGCGGTTACTGGACAAGCCCACCCATTTCGAGGCGCGTCATGGGAGGTATTGAATCGTTGCGCGCCCGATTATTGCAGGGCCTCGTGATCCCGGCCTGTCCGCTGGCGCTGGATGCCGGACGGCGTTTCGATGAGCGACGGCAGCGTGCGGTTTTGCGGTATTACCGGGACGCGGGTGCCGGTGGCGTGGCGGTCGGTGTGCACACCACCCAGTTTGCGATCCGCGATCCCGGGGTGGGACTTCTTGCGCCGGTGCTGGAACTTGCCGCCGAGGAGGTCCGACGATGGCCCGGGGCGGCGTCCGGATTTGTGCGGATCGCGGGGATTTGCGGTGGCTCGCGGCAGGCGTTGGACGAGGCGGCCCTCGCCCAACGGCTGGGGTACGAGGCGGGACTGCTCAGCCTGGGTGCCCTGGCGGGTGCCCCGGATGAGGACCTGATTGCGCATTGTCGCGCGGTGGCGGAGGTCCTGCCGGTGATCGGGTTTTATCTGCAGCCCGCGGTGGGGGGACGTCGATTGTCGTTCGGATTCTGGCGGCGTTTTGCCGAGATCCCGTCCGTGGTGGCGATCAAGATCGCGCCGTTCAACCGGTATCAGACCCTGGACGTCGTGCGGGCTGTGGCGGCGTCGGGCCGTGACGACATCGCTCTCTACACGGGCAACGACGACGCCATCGTCGCGGACCTGGTGACGCCGTTTCGTTTTCCTGGCGAGGTCGCGGGCCGTCGATCCGCCGAACTGAGGATCGTCGGGGGATTGCTCGGGCACTGGGCGGTCTGGACCCGCCCGGCGGTGGACCTGCATCGGCGATGTCGGGGCATCGTGAGTGTCGGGGGTGGAGTTCCGGCGGATTTGTTGCGGCTCGGGGTGGAAGTCACCGACGCGAACGCCGCCTTCTTCGATGCGGCCAACGGTTTCGCGGGTTGCATCCCAGGGCTGCACGAAGTGCTTCGTCGCCAGGGGTTGTTCGAGGGAACGTGGTGTCTGGATCCGGGTGAGACCTTGAGCCCCGGGCAGGCCGACGAGATCGACCGTGTGTGTCGGGCCTACCCGCATCTCGCGGACGACGCTTTTGTGCAGGAGAACCTGGACCGCTGGTTGCGGTGAGGGTGGGTCGGGGTGTCCCGGGTTGGGGCGGGTTTCGGTTCAGGCCTTCTTGCCGGTCTTTCCGAGGTGTTTCAGGGGGTCGATGCCGAGGCGGTCGCCGAGGACGGAGAGTTTTTCGGGGCTGATGTCGCCGACGACGTTGACGAAGACGGCTTCCTTTCCTTTCTCGATGACGGTGACGACGATGCCTTCGATGGCGGTGTCGCCGCGGTGCTTGAGGTAGATGCCGACGTCCTGTCCTTTTTCGAGGACGGTGACGACGCGGTCCCAGCCTTTGCTTTCGAGGTCGGCGCGGATCCTGACGAGGCGTTCGGTGAGTTCGGCGCGGTTGGCGTCGTCGAGGCCGACCACGTTGACGCGGATGGACTTGATGTTGCGGAGGAGGTCGGCGACTTCGGGTTCCTGTTTTTCAGCGAGCTTGGCGGCGAGGCTGAGGAGGGGTGACTTGATGTTGACCTCGACGAATTGGCCGCCGCCGGAGGGTGGGTTGAATTTCCCGAGGTCGAAGTAACCGGCGGGGGAGTCCTCGGCGCGGAGGGCGAGCGTGCTGGAAACGGCGATGAGGGTGGCGAGGGTGGTGGAGCGGAGGAGTGATTTCATGGTGTGGACGCTTTCCTGGACTTGAGGGCCTGTGGACTGTGTTGGATTTGTCCCCGGCCAGAACCCTGCGGAAGTCGGGCGAGTTTCATGGGATTTGAAATCTGTTGTTCCATGACTCCGATCCTGGACCGGGCTAGCCTGAAGTCATGCAGGGGCTCACCGAGCAACTCGATCAGGCGCAGGCCTTCGGCCAGATCCGGATTCCGGATTTGTGGCAGCAGGAGGCGGTGTCGGCGTTGAGGGCGGGGCGGGACGTGGTGGTGCATGCGCCGACGGGTGCGGGGAAGACGTTGATCTTCGAATTATGGTCGAACGAGGGGCGTGGGCCGGGGCAATCGATCTACACGGTGCCGACGCGTGCACTGGCCAACGACAAGCTCGCCGAATGGCGGGGTCGCGGGTGGAACGTGGGGATTGCGACGGGGGATCTCGCGGACAACCTCCAGGCGCCGATCCTGGTGGCGACGCTTGAGACGCAGAAGAACCGGCTCATCCGGGGTGATGGTCCGCGTCTGTTGGTGGTGGATGAGTACCAGATGATCGGGGACCCGGACCGTGGGTTGAACTACGAGATTGCGATTGCGCTGGCGCCGGCGAAGACGCAATTGCTGCTTTTGAGCGGGAGCGTGCACAACCCGCAGCAGGTGGTGGCATGGCTGCAGAAGCTGGGACGGGACGCGGTGGTTGTGCGGACCGAGGAGCGGCCGGTTCCGCTGGAGGAAGTGTGGGCGGGGAACCTGGATTTCCATGTGCCGTCGGAGATCCGCGGTTACTGGCCGCGTTTTCTCGCGAAGGGGTTGGCCGAGGGGCTCGGACCGGTCCTGGTTTTTGCACCACGGCGCAAGGAGACGGAACGGCTCGCGGCCGAGGTCGCGCGGTTCCTGCCGACGCCCGATCCGCTGCAACTCACGCAGGAGCAGCGGTTGCTGGTCGGGGAATCGCTGGCGAAGCTGTTGAAGAACCGGATCGCGTTTCACCACAGTGGGCTGAGTTACGCGGCGCGGGCGGGAGTGATCGAGCCGCTCGCGAAGGCGGGTCAGTTGCGGGTGGTCGTGGCCACGATGGGCCTGGCGGCGGGGATCAATTTTTCGCTGCGCAGCGTCGCGCTCGCCGGCGATTCGTACCGGCGCGATTTCGTCGAGCACCCGCTGCGGCCCGATGAAATCCTGCAGATGATCGGGCGTGCGGGCCGGCGGGGCATCGACGAGACGGGGTACCTGCTCATCTCGAGCAACGAGATCCGCATCCGCGATGGGCATCCTAGCCAGCTGGCTCGGAGCGGTCTGGTGGATTGGGGCGCGTTGCTGAGCGTTATGCAGGGCGCGGCGGATGCGGGTGAAAATCCCTTTGCCGTCGCGGTGCGCGTGCAGCAGCGGCTGTTCACGAGCAAGCCGATCTACCTCGGCGTCGAGGAATCCCTCAGGTTCCCGGATTCACCCTGCGGGTTGAAGACCGACTCCGAACGCGCACGGCATGTCCGCAGTCGCCTTCGCCAGATGCTCAACAGCCGCGGCGAGTGGGAAGCGATGCCGAAATGCACCGAGGTCCCGCTCGGCCTCGTGTTCGCGCGGCGCAGTCCCGGAGCGGTCAGCGACACCCCCGACGGTTCCGGTGCCGAGGTGACGCCCGGTGCGCCGCCGCCCGACGGAAAGGATGAAATGCCCCACAAGCCGGGGAAGGCGAGGGATCCTTCCCGCCGCGTTCGACCCGAGGATCGACCGTTGGTTCCCGCGCTGACGGTGCAGGCTGCGTTGGAGCATGTCGGGCAGGGATGGATCGTGGGGCTGCAGGAAACGGAGAACGGCCGGGTTTACGGGCGCGGTTTCAAGGTGGCGGATGTGCTCACCGGAGAGCGCGTGGTGCTGGTGAAGTGGGTCCGTCGGCTGATCGACTGGCACGGTCGCGTGGCGACGATGGAGGTTTGGGAGCAGGAGGTCCGGCCCATGCTGGCCGCGGCGCTCGAGGCGGAGCGGACTCCTCTTGTCAGTGTCGAGCGACAGCAGCAGCGGATCGCGGTGCATGTCTCGGTCGCGGAACTCAGGGTCCAGGCACCTGTCGACTCACACGGCGTCGCCCTGTGGCGTCCTCCGGAACGTGAAATCTCGCAGCCGATATGTGAATCGTGCGATTTGCGGCATGCGTGCCGGCAGTTGTCTCCGGGGTCGGGCACCGCGGCGTTGTGGCGGCGGTTGGGCCTGGTGGACGAGGGCGGTGTACCGACGAGGCGAGGCCGCATTGTCGCAGCACTTTCACAGACGGCCGGGCTCGCGATGGCCGCGGCCATGGAGGATGAGGGGTACCCGCTCGACGAACTCGTCTACGACCTCGCGAACCTGGACGCGGGCTTCCGGTTCGTGGGCGAGGACAGCCGTTGGGGGGGGCGGCTGGCGATCGCTTGCCAGACTGCCTACGGCATGTTGAACGTGGCGGGCTATCTCGAGAACGGGCTGCCTCCGCGCTACGGCGCGGGGGCGAATGATGTTGTCCAGCTGGCCCATAAGCATCCGGAACGCCGTCACCGTGTGGCGACCGAAACGCTCGGCGAAGGCGACGTGGACCGCCTGATCATCGAGTGGCGCAGCACGCTGCGGCAGATCGCCCACGCGCCCGCGTTGGACTGGGGCCGATGGACCGCATTCCAGGCGATGGCGAAGGGAATCCTCCACGAAACCGAATCACCGACGCAGACCGCGCTGCCACCCTTGCCCTACCCGCAGACGCGAAGGGTCGATCATCGGTTGATGTTCCGGAGGCACTGAGGGGGCCCTCGCCCACCCTCACAATGCCCGCGTCCAGAAGACCTTCAGATATCGGCTCTCGGGGCAGTTGGACATGACCGGGTGGTCGGGTGCGGCGCCGGTGATGTCGAGGAACTGGAGGCGGCGGGCCTGGCGATGGGCGGCTTTGATGACCACACGTTCGAAGCGTTCCTCGTCGACCATTCCCGAGCAGGAGCAGGTGACGAAAATCCCTCCGGGTTTCACGAGCGATAGCGCGATGATATTGAGGTCCTCGTATTTCCGGTAGCCACCGTCGGTGTCCTCGCGATCAAACACGAGCTTGGGCGGGTCGAGGACGACGACGTCCCAGCGCTCGCCGTTGCGTTGCATCTGGCGGGCCCAGGTGAAGGCGTCACAATGGATCCAAGTGACGCGGGCCTGGTTGAGGTTTGCGTTGCGTTTGGCCTGTTCGATCACGGCCTCGTCGAGGTCGACGCCGGTGACATCCTCGGCACCGCCGAGAACTTTTGCGCAGAGGGAGAAGCCGCCGGTGTAGCAGCAGAGGTCGAGCACCCGTTTGCCCTTCGTGAGCGAGGCGAGTTTGCGGCGGTTGTCGCGCTGGTCGCAGAAGAAACCCGTCTTGTGGCCTTCGGCAAAGTCGACCTCGTAGCGCAACCCGTGCTCGCGGATCTTCACGGACCGGACCGCGTCTGTGGGGAACTTGCGCGCGGAGATGCCCTCGAAGCGCGCGATATTTTCGTCGACCTCGAGCACGACCCGCTTCGTGCCGAGTCGTGCGTGGAGATGCGGGATCCAGGTCGGCAGGCGCTGGAACACGCCGAGGCTGTGGACCGAGACGCTGAGGACGTCGCCGAACTTGTCGATGTTCAGGCCGCTGAGCGAGTCGCTGTCCGAGTGGATGACCCGGAATGAATCGGTGTCGGTGTTGCCGGCAAAGCCGAGTGTCTCGAGACGAAGGTCGACGGCACGGTCGAGGTGGCCGAGGAGATCCTGCTCGGTGAACGGTTCGATCCCGTGATGAAGAACCCGGAGCGGGACGCGGGCCTTGGGATTCCAGAGGCCGGCGGCGAATTCGCGACCCTCCTTGTCGTAGACCGTCACCAGGCTGCCTGCCCTTGCGTCGGGGGACGCACCACGGATCATCGCCGGATAGACGGTGGAATGATTGGTATAGGTCTTGAGCTGGACCCACGGGCTGCGCCGGAGTTCGGTCGACGGGGCCGGAGGCAGCGGTGTGGCGGGAGCCTCGTCGAAGGCGTCTGCCCGCTCAGGAGCCTCCTCGGCACCGGCGGCGCTGTCTGTGGCCTTGGACCAGGACGATGGCTCCTGCTCCGGATCCGGAAGTGACACTCGCGCTGGAACCGGGGCTGGAGCTGCGAGATGCGGGGGTCTCGGCGGGGTGCCTGACGCCTGGGTCTGCGCGGAGCGGACACGAAAATACGGTGACTGTTGGGGCCTCGAGGGCCGCTGTGGTCGCGGTGATTGGGGGTAGTCCATGGAATTGATCAGGCGCGGATCTGGCCGGTGCCAATGCCGAGCCACTTGTAGGAACAGAGTTCGTCGAGGCCCATCGGACCGCGGGCGCCGATCTTGTCGGTGCTGATCCCGATTTCCGCGCCCATGCCGAACTCGCCGCCGTCGGTGAATCGCGTCGAGGCGTTCCAATAGACCGTGGCCGAGTCGACCTCGGCGAGGAAGCGGCGGGCTGTGGATTCGTTGCGGGTGATGATGGCGTCGGAGTGGTTGGAGCCGTGGCGGGTGATATGGGCGATGGCGTCGTCGAGGCCGTCGACCACGCGGAGATTCAAGATGTAATCGTTGTATTCGGTGTCCCAGTCGCCGGGTTGTGCGGAGGCGAGTTTGCCTTTGGGCGCCTTGCACTTCATGGCCAGGACCGTATGGGTCGGCGTGTCGACGCGGAGTTCAACCTGCTTTTCCCAGAGCGCGGCGGCGATGCGCGGGAGGAAGTCGGTGGCGACGGCCCAGTCGACGAGGAGCGTTTCGGCGGCATTGCACGCGGAGGGTCGCTGGACCTTGGCGTTGAGCGTGATCGCCTCCGCCATGTCGAGGTCGGCCTCGCGGTCGACGTAGATGTGACACACGCCCTTGTAATGCTTGATCACCGGCACGCGGGCGCATTCGGTGACGGCGCGAATCAACTTCTCCCCGCCACGCGGGATGCAGAGGTCGACGTACTGCGGCAGCGTGAGCAGGGCGGGAATCGCGTCGCGGTCGGCGGTGGGCACGACCTGGATCGCCTTGTCGGGAAACCCGGGCAGCGTCGCCTTGGCCGCGGCGATCATCGTGTCGGCGATGAGTCGGTTGGAGTTCAGGGCCTCCTTGCCGCCCCGCAGGATCGTCGCGTTGCCGGTCTTGAAACACAGACTCGCGGCGTCGGCGGTCACGTTGGGGCGCGATTCGTAGATGATCACGATCACGCCAATCGGGACCGAGACCTTGTCGAGTCGAAGCCCGTTCGGGCGGGTGCGGCTTTCGAGGACACGGCCGACGGGATCGGGGAGATCGGCGACTTCACGAACGCCCTGGGCCATGGCCCCAACCCTGTTCGCGTCGAGGCGCAGACGGTCCAGCATGGCGACCGAAAGGCCAAGTTCACGGCCGGTTTCCATGTCCTTGGCGTTCGCCTCGAGGATCGCAGACGTCGCCGCAACCAGGGCGTCCGCCATCGCGCGGAGGCAGCGGTTCCGGTCGTCCGACGAAAGCTGCGCCAGTCCGCGGGAGGCGCACTTGGCCTCCGCGGCCAGAAGCTTCATCTGCTCGGCGAGCGTCATGGGGCGAGAATAGCGGTGCCGGATGGAGATGGCGAACCGCGAATCGTCAGCGGATACGGCCGACCAAATCAAAGACCTGTCCCTCCATTGCAGCCACGGGGAGGTGTTGAATGAAAGACCTGTCCCTCTATTTCAGCCGCAGGGGGCGGCGGAGGTGTTGAGCGGGGCGTGAGGCGGGTAGGCGGTTTCCCTCTCCGACTTCGAGTGCGCGTCCGGAAAGCGGTGGCAAGCCACCGCAATCCAGAGAATCCGACAGCTCAGCGTCCGGCGGACGCGGCGGAGAGTTGCGGGCTGGCGGCGGCGGGCCGGGTCTGGAGGACCTGCTGGACGACGCGTGCGGAGGTGAGGCCGTGGCGTTCGCGGAGGGTGTCCACGCTGCTGGCGTGTTCGACGAAGGCGTCGGGCCAGCCGATTCGGATCACAGGCGTGGCCACGTGCAGTTCGCTGTAGGTTTCGAGCACGATGCTGCCGTAACCGCCCATGAGGACGTGGTCCTCGAGCGTGACCACGACATCGGCGGCACGGCCGAAGAACTCGTGGGTGGCTGTGTCGAGGGGCTTGCAGAACCGCGGGTTGATGAGCGCGCAATCCCAGCCCTGGGTCTCGAGATGGCTGATCGCCTCGCGGGCGATGCGCTGCATGTTGCCTAGGGCGAAGAGGGCGACCTTGCGTCCGCCGTTGTTGGCGAAGTGCTTTAGGACCTCGGCTTTGCCGATCTCGAGGACGCCGGGGCGATCCTTGACTTCGACGCCTTCGGCGGGGCCGCGGGG
>CAIMTB010000390.1 GCA_903844265.1 uncultured Verrucomicrobiota bacterium | reverse complement strand
GTTCCCACTCTCTGAACAGCAACGCCGCCTTGGCGGTTCGCCAGTCTTTGCGAGTCTGGACGCACCAAGACACGGCCGGATTCCTACGGGTGGGCCTTTTCGACTTCGACCCGTCCATGATGGATAATCGCGCTTGAACGTCGGGTTCGAGTTGGCGGATCGAGCGCAATTCCTGCACCAGTCCGCCGGCGGTGTAGGCCGCAGCAATCGCCGTCTGGTACTCTCGGTTGATGCCTGCGGTTGCCGCCACGAGCAGATGCCACTGAGTATCGCGGGCCAGTTCGTGAAGGTGGCGTGGCAGGCTGGCCCAGTCCCTGGCGATCAACTCAAATTCCTCACGCATGGCATGGAAAGCGTAGCGCGAGAAGATTCCGTCGTCGCCCTCTGGTGTTGGTGGGAAGTCCGAAGCCGGCAGGGGAACCGAGGGGCCCGGTGGATACGCGGGCAGCGCCTTCCCTGTGTGCTGGCCGTACAGGACGTGCGCTCCGGAATCAACGGTCCACGCCATGACGTCACCCTCCTGCTTCAGATTGACGCGCGGCCAGGGACGACTCACCGGGCCCCCGCTTTCTTCACGGCCTTGGCGCTCACCGGGAATTGGACCACGCCGGCATCGCCACCACGGGACTTCCTCCGGGATTTGCGATCAGGGAACAAGGACCAGTAGGCGGCGGATTCCGCCGTCGTCGTACGGGCGGCGTAGTGCGCCTTGATGGTTGCCTCGGAGTTGCCCGCCCATTCTGCCGTCAAACCGTAGGATCCACAGCGCCGGAAGTAGTGACTGATCGCCGTGTGCCGCAGGCCGTCGTGGATCCAGTCTTCGATCTTGGCCTTGGCCTTGAAGCGCTTCCACAGCGGCTTGGCTTTCTGGGGATCGGACGCATTCCCCTCCCCGGCCACCTTCAGCCACGCCAGCAACACGGGATCCGCCTCGATGGTTCGCGCCTCCCCGGTCTTGGACTGCCTGCCCTCGACCCGGAAGTGGCCATCCACGAGTTGCTCGTCCCGGAACCGCAGGGCCTCGGTTGGCCTCAGGCCACCAAACAGTGTCAGGACGACGAACTTGAGGAACCGCCCCTTACGGAACCTCCGGGCGGCAGCCAGGATCCGCAGCGCCTTCCGCATCGGGTAGATCTCAGGCGCCTCCCGCTCGGGCTTCGCCACGCGGATCTCCCGGCACGGATTGGAAACAATGAATCGCTGGGGGCGTTGCGTACACCAGGTGAAGAACCGCGCCAGCGCACGACGATCATTGTCCTTGGTCACCGCCGATGTCTTTCGCGAACCAAGCCACGATTCGACGCACTCAGGAGTTATCTCCGACAACGGAAGGTTGCCCACCTCACTTACGAACATCGCAACCCGGTATCTGAGATTCCGCCGGGTGGCGTCCCTCAGGTCCACCGCCTTCTCGAGATACGCCCTGAACGCCACCACGGCGTCATCGAGTCGGATGTTGTTCGATTGGCGGTTGGCGATGGACTGCACCCTCCCGTAATCCACCCACCACTGGACCGCCCTTCGGTGTTCGTCGGGTTCCGGCAGTTGATGGACCGCCCACTCACACTCCTTCAGTTGCTCGGCGGTCAACCACGTGGCCCTCATCACCTCCACCGTCCGCTGCCCCAGTCGCTCGTTCTCTAACTCCTGACGCCGGGCCTGTGCCCTTAGTAGCGTGCTATGATTCTCCCTTAACCGCGCACCACGAAGCCATCCCTCAACCCTGTAGGAAGTCGTCCCGCTGCGGTTCTGAAACTCAGTGATCTGAAACCCTCGTTCGTGGGCTTTAACTGCCATTGTTTTCCCTTGTCGGGGAAACGTAGGAGTTGCCCGGTTATACGTCAACTGATAAGGCAACCGTTTTTCAACCTGCGAATGAACAAGGCCTGTATTGCAAAACAACCAAGGCCTCCGAAGCCGAAGGTTAAGAGTTCGACCCTCTTCCCGCGCACCACTTCAAAAGACAAGGATCCCCCTCAAAGCCCTGTAAATACG
>CAIMTB010000389.1 GCA_903844265.1 uncultured Verrucomicrobiota bacterium | reverse complement strand
TCGCCAGCGGCACCGACAGCCTGGAGATCGCCCTGCGCGCGCTCCGGGTCGGCCCTGGCGATGAGGTCATCACCGTGCCGTTCACCTGGATTAGTTCGGCCGAAGTTATTTCCCAGGTGGGCGCCCGCCCGGTGTTCGTGGACATCGACCCGCGCTCCTACAATCTGGACCCGGGGTTGTTGGAAGCGTCCATCACCCCCCACACGAAGGCCATCATTGCCGTGAGCCTCTTCGGGCAGATGGCCGACGTCCAGGCGATCAACCAAGTCGCGGACCGACATGGGGTCGTGGTGATCGAGGACGCCGCCCAGAGCTTTGGCGCTGAGAGGGACGGGCGGAGGAGCTGCGGGGCAACGCGGATCGCGAGCACCAGCTTCTTCCCCGCCAAGCCTTTCGGCTGCTATGGCGACGGCGGGGCGCTGTTTACGGACGACGACGGGCTCGCAGACGTGATGCGGGCCATCCGGTCCCATGGTGGCGTGCGGCGCCATCATCATACCGTCGTCGGTATGAACGGACGGCTGGACACGCTGCAGGCAGCCGTGTTGCTCGCCAAGCTCCCGCACTTCGACCGGGAGGTCGCCGAACGGCAGCGGTTGGGGGCGCGGTACTCAACGGCACTGGGGGATGCGTGCGGAGTGCCGGCGATCGACGCGGGATGCACCCATGTCTATGCCCAGTACACGATCCGCGCGCGGGATCGCGATGTGCTTGGGGCGAAGCTGAAGGAGGTCGGGATCCCCACCGGGGTCTACTATCCTAGGTGCCTACACGAGCAGCCGGTGTTCGGGGACCTCGGGTATTCCCTGGGCTCGTTCCCGGCCTCGGAGCAAGCCGCCAGGGAGGTCCTTAGCCTGCCCATGGGGCCATTCCTGAAGGAGGATGACCAAGACAAGGTCATCGCCGCGGTGAGGCGCGTCCTTTCCTGACCCCAGTGAGCAATTGACCGACCCCATGAGCACTACTGAGCTGCCGAAAGTTGCCGTCTTTGGCTGTGGATACTGGGGGAGGAACCTGGTGCGCAACGTCCACGCGCTGGGGGCCCTAGGCTTGGTATGCGACCCGGCGGAGGCGGGCCGCGCTGCGGCCAGGGCGATAGCTCCAGACGTTGAGGTCGTGGGCGACTTCGAGCGGGCGCTGGGCGACGATTCGGTCTCCGGGGTGATGATCGCGACGCCGGCGGAGACCCACCGGGACCTGGCAGTGGCCGCCTTGGAGGCGGGGAAGCACGTCTTCGTGGAGAAGCCGATGGCCTTGAACGTCCGTCAGGGGCAGGAGATCTGCGCCGCGGCGCGGAAGGCCGGACGAGTGGTGATGGTGGGGCACCTACTCCGGTATCATCCCTACGTCCAGAGGATCCTGGCGACTGTGGGTTCGGGAACCCTGGGGCGGTTGCAGTACATCACGTCGAACCGACTGAACCTCGGCAAGATCCGGCGGGAGGAGAACGCGCTATGGAGCTTTGCGCCTCATGACCTCTCGGTCATTCTGGCCATCGCCGGGGATGTGCTCCCGGAGATGATCCGCTGCCAGGGGGAGGCTTGGCTGACGCGGGGGGTCGCCGACACCACCCTCACCACGCTTCGCTTCGCCGGCGGCCTCCGGGGTCACGTTTACGTGAGCTGGCTGAATCCATTCAAGGAGCAGAAGCTCACGGTGGTGGGTTCGGAGGGGATGCTCGTGTTCGACGACACGCGGGCGTGGGATGAGAAGCTGATGCTGCATCGGCAGCCGGTCACGTGGTCGCAGGGCCAAGTCCCCACTCTTACGAAGAGCAGCGCAGAGGCGATCACCGTGCCGGAGAGCGAGCCGTTGCGTGAAGAATGTAGTCACTTTCTATCTTGTATACGGGAGGGAAGCAAGCCTAGGACTGATGGCGATGAGGGGTTAAGGGTCCTATCAGTACTTGAGGCTGCCCAGGCTAGTATGGATTCGGATGGAGAGGCGAAAAGACCGGCGCTGGGCTTTGAGGCTTCGGATTATTTCGCACATCCGACCGCTGTGGTAGACGAGGGAGCAAGGATCGGGAAGGACACCAAGATTTGGCACTTCAGCCATGTGATGAAGGGGGCTGTGATCGGTCGGCGGTGTATCTTGGGACAGAATGTGAATGTCGACGGCGGGGCTAGGCTGGGCGACAACGTCAAGGTCCAGAACAACGTGTCCGTCTATGCCGGGGTGGAAATTGAGTCGGATGTCTTCCTTGGCCCGTCCTGCGTGCTGACCAACGTGAGCAACCCGCGCTCTCAGGTGAACCGGCATAGCCTCTACGAGCGCACGGTCGTGAGGCGGGGCGCTACCATCGGCGCCAACGCGACGGTTGTCTGCGGCCGGGAGGTCGGGGCTTATGCGTTTATAGCGGCGGGCTCCGTGGTGACGAAGGACGTGCCGGCGTATGCCCTGATGATGGGCAATCCCGCTCGCCAAGTGGGTTGGATGAGCAGGCACGGGCACAAGCTGGCGCCCTCGGCGGCCGGGACGATGACCTGCCCCGAGTCGGGGCATCGATACGTGCTGGAGGAAGGTCGGTTGCGGTGTTTGGACCTCGCGGACGACGCGCCGTTGCCCGCCGAGTTGGTGACGGGCAGGCTAGGGTATCGCGCCCTCAACGGGGATGGTGGCCGCTAAGGTTAGAAGCCGCCCGCCGCATCGGGTGGCGGCTGTCCGTGGCCCCGCCACGGGCGAGGGATGGGCCCGGCCGACGGCTAGGCCGGGTGTCAGGCGCTGGGAGCCGGGCACGGTGGAGTTCGCGACGTGAGTAAGCCCATCTGGATTCTGAAGTCGGGCGAGACCGTGCCCACCCGCGCAGACCCGAGTCCGCGGTTGATGCGGTCCGGTCAGGTATTCAGCGAGTTGCTGGATCGTGGACACAGGGCAGTCTGGTGGACCTCCGACTTCGATCACTTCAAGAAGGCCCACTGGGCGGACGCCAACTCGGAGATGCGGCACGGCGAACTGGGGAGGATCGTCTACTGCCATGGAGGGGCCTATTGTCGAAACGTCTCGGTTCGGAGGCTCGTGCACCAGTGGTCGGTGGCCAAGAATTTTGAGGCGATGGCCGGGCGCGAGGAGGAGCCGTCCGTGATCTATGCCGCGTTCCCCACGGTTGAATTGGCGTACTC
>CAIMTB010000388.1 GCA_903844265.1 uncultured Verrucomicrobiota bacterium | reverse complement strand
GGCATCGGGTCATGGCGGCGGGGGTTCCGGGTGGTTCTTCGCCGACGGCCGCGGACTTCAGGCGTGAGGCGGCGCGTTGCCGGGATCTCCTGCATCGGACCGTGTTCGATTTCTATTTCCCGCACTGTCTGGACCGCGCGAACGGGGGATATTTCGAGGAATGGAAGGACGGCCGGTTTGTGGTTCGCGGTGAGAAATTCCTCACGCTCCAGGCGCGCCAGCTCTGGTTTTTCTCAACGCTTGCGGCCCAGAACATCGAGCGGCAGAAGTCCACCGAGGCCGCCTGGCCGGGGTTCGTGGCGTTGGAACGTGCCTTCCACGATGTCCATCATGGCGGCTACTACTCCCGGGTGAACGACGCGGGCAGGGTTGTCGATGCGCGGAAGCACGTCTACCTGAACTCCTTTGCCCTCTACGGCATGGTGGCCTACTACGAGGCGACGAAGGATCGGCAGGCTCTCCAGCGATCCAAGGAGCTCTTCGACGTCCTCGACCGGCACGCGCACGACAACGTCAACGGGGGGTATCACGAGTTCTTCCAGGCCGACTGGAAACCGGTGACGCAAGCGGGGGAGACGAGCTACGTGGGCGCCATCGGAACCAAGACGTACAACACGCACCTGCATTTGATGGAGTCCTTCACCGCGCTGTACCGTGTGTGGCCGGACAGCCGGTTGCGCGAGCGGCTCGCGGAGCTTCTCCACATCAACACCACGACCGTCCAGCACGCTTCGACGCGTTGCAACATCGACGGCTGGTGGCCGGATTGGCGGATCGTCGAGCAGCCGCGGAACATGCGGGCCAGCTACGGTCATGATGTCGAGTGCCTGTGGCTGGGCATCGACGCCGTGCACGCCCTCGGTTGGCCGGAGTCGATGTATCGCGGTTGGGCGAAATCGCTCGGCGACTATTCCCTTGAGCACGGATTCGACACGGAGCACGGCGGCTTTTTCTACACCGGCCCGCTTGGGGAGAAGGCGGACGACACCCGTAAGGAGTGGTGGGTCCAGTCGGAGGCGCTGGTCGGGATGCTCGACCTGTACCGGATGACGGGTGAGCCGCGGTATTACCACGCGTTTGTGCAGACCCTTGATTTCATCCAGCATCACCAGATCGCCCCCGATGGCGGGTGGTGGGCGACGTTGAAGGCGGATGGATCCGTTCCCCCGAACACATCGCGGAGCTCGATGTGGCAGGGCGCGTATCACAACGGTCGCGCGCTTTTGCTTTCCGCAAAACTTCTCGATAACCTCAAGCCCAGAACGAACTGACATGCCTCAACCGATTACATCCCTTCGTGCCGGCATCATTGGAACCGGCTTCATCGGACCTGCCCACATTGAAGCCCTGAAGCGCCTGGGGGTGCAGGTCTCGGCCATCGTGGACAACGACCGCGCCAAGGTCATCGCCGACAAATGGAATGTTCCCCATGCGATCACCGACCTCGATCACAAGAAGCTGGTGACGCATCCCGAGGTGGATGTGGTGCACATCGCGTCGCCGAACAAGCTGCATGCCCAGCACGCCGCCGACGCGATCAAGGCTGGCAAGCACGTCATCTGCGAGAAACCGCTGGCGATGACGTCGAAGGAGACCGCGTCGCTGGTCAAACTGTCGGCAGCCCATCCGGCGCAGGTGTTCGCGGTGAACTACAACCTGCGCTTCTACCCGGCCGTGCTCCAGATGCGGGCGGCGGTGCAGCGCGGCGATCTGGGGACCATCTTCCATGTGAACGGCAGTTACATGCAGGACTGGCTCCTCAAGGACACGGACTACAACTGGCGCCTGTTGCCCAATGAGGGCGGAGCGCTGCGTGCCGTTTCAGACATCGGGACGCATTGGATGGATGCCGCGTCGTTCGTGCTCGGGTCCAAGATATCCGAGGTGTACGCACAGTTGGAAACGCTCCATAAGACGCGCAAACGGCCCCTGGGCGAGGTGCAGACCTATTCCAAGGCCGGAGCGGACATCAAGTACGAGACCTATCCGGTGGAGACCGAGGATTACGCGGCCGTGTTGTTGCGTTGGGCCAGCGGCACCTTTGGCAGCCTGAACGTCTCCCAGGTTGCGGCGGGCCGTAAGAACTGTCTCCGGATCGAGATTTACGGGTCGAAGAAATCGGCCTGCTGGAATTCCGAGGAACCGAACACGATCCATTACGGCAGCCGTGACGGGGCGAACGAGGAATCTCTCCGCGGTTCGCCGGGTTTCATGGAGGACGTGGCGGGATTCACGGATTACCCGGGTGGCCACGCCGAAGGATTTCCGGATGCGTTCAAGATGAATTGCCGCGCGATTTACACCGCCATCGCCACGGGCAAACGTGAAGGCGCCCTGTTCGCCACGGTCCAGGACGGTCACCATGAAGTGAAGGTCTGTGACGCGATCCTGAAGAGTCACAAGACCCGCAAGTGGGTCAAGGTCTGATCGGCCCTGGTTTTCATCCCCCGGTTCCCGTGGCGCACGGGACCGGGGGTGTTGACCTGCGCGCCCTGAGTGCGGGAGTCAAAGGAGCTTGGCGAGTTCCTGGGCGACCCGGTTCATGGCCACGAGCATCGGGCCCAGGGTTGCGCTCTTTCGGCAAAGCGAGATCAGGTAGGCGGCGTCCCCGGCCGCCACGAGGACCAACAGTCCGTCGCTGCCGCGAAGATGGATCTGGTCCACGTGGCCGCGATTCAGGTCGCGCCCGATCTGGTCCACCACGGCGACCAATGCCGCGCAGGCCGATGCGACACGATCCTCTTCAACCCCGGATTGCAGTCGGGACGCGAGCACGAAGCCGTCGGTGGACACGACCGCGCAGGCCTCGACTTCTTGGGACGCGGCGCGGAATTTCTCGAGGACGGCGTCGAGGGATCCCGGAGGAATTTCCGTGGAGGCAGCCTTGATTCCAGAGGATTCCTTTACAGGCGCGCTGGCGGTGGTGTGGGTTGGCAGCGCAGAGGCGGCAGCGACCGGCTCATGGGGAGGGGGCGGAACCCCGAGCGGAGGCGATGACGGGGTGGGGGATGTGGCAGATGGAGCGGGACGTGCGGCGTCGAGGCGGATTTTGGCCTCGGAGATCCGGTTGCGGAGGGTGGCGGTGGCGGGTTCGTCGGGGATGCCTGCACCCGCGGCGACGGCGTCCGCGGTCGAGCCTGTTCGGAGGAGGAAATCGCAGTGGGCAGTCCGGGCGGGGATTGAATCCGGGAGGCGGCGTGCGAGTTCAGCGGCGAGGGTCGAGGCGGTGTCGAGTTGGGCGGGGCTGAGGTCTGAATTTTCCAGGGAGGCGAGGAGCAGGGCGGTGGCCTCCAGGGAGCCGGCGGCGAACAGGGATTGAGCGAACTCGAGGGTGGCGTTGGCGCGATCGGCTGCTGGGGCGCTGGCGGCTGGGAGGAGGGAATGATTGAGTTGGAGGACGAAGCCTGCGTCCGGGTTGCCGGCGAGCAGGATGGAGAGATCAGCGAATGCCGCCGGGCCTTCCCCGCCGCGGTAGCGGAGGATGTTGAGAATCCCGCGGAGCTTGGGGCGGTCGGGGTTCTTGGTGGCGAGATCCCCTGTCTCGAGGTGGAGTCGGCTGCGGATGGGTTCTGGGATCTCCCGGTGGAGGAGAAGGGCTGCGGCGGTTTCGAATTCCTGGAAGTGGCGGCTCCGAATGCAGGCGTTGAGGAGGGCGACGATCGACTCGATATCCGCGCGATCGCCTTGTTTTTCGAGGGTGCGCTGGAGCATCGGGAGCCCCTGGGTCCAGCGGCCCTGCAGGCAATGAAGTTCGGCCACCAGCGCATCCGCGTGGTTCGCGAGGTCGCGGTCTTCCCCGCGCTGGATGCTGCCGAGGAGGGCGACGGCGAGGCTGTCGGTCTCAAGGGTCGTTCCGGAGCGAAGGGCTCTTGCGAGGCATTCGAGCGCGCGATGGGGGTTTCCGAGCCCGAACTCTGCTTCGGCCAGGACGATGAGCAGGCCGGGGTGGTCGCTGTGCAGGGTGTCGAATCCCTTGAGGCAAACCCGGCGCGCGGCTTCCGGCTCGAGGAGGAGGTTCCAGGCTGAGGCCAGCGCCACCAGTTCGGACAGGAAGCCGCGTTTGTCGGAGCCGGGGTTCCATTCGGTGGCGAGGAGGGTTCCGAAGAATTCCTCGGCGCGGGTCAGTTTTTCAGGCCATTGGATGACGCCCTGACGGAGGGCGTTCACGTTCATGGTGGGGAGCGCGACCAGCTTCTGGATTCCTTCCCGCACCGCGTCGGCGTCGCCGTCGCGCAGCCCGGTCTCCGCGTGATATTCGGCGAGGAGAAGCCGGGCCTGCTGAAGTTCCAACACCGCGTCGGAATCACCCAACTTGTGGGTCGGCTTGGCGCAGACTTCACGGAGCAGGATGACGGCGCCGTCGAGGTCGCCGGACGTCCTCAGTTCGCGGGCATGTTCCAGCGGGTTCGCGCCGTTCCGACCCAGGCCAAGCCGTGAGCGAAGCCGGCCGAGTATGGAATGCTGGGATGAGGTTCTTTCCTGAGGTTGCGACACGTTGCGCCTGACACGATCTGAAATCTAAGGAACTCGGCGGATGCCTGCAACGAAATGCTCTGGGTCTGAATAATGGGACAGGTCTTTCATGGGATTGACCGCTGAGAGGTTTCTGGTGCCGATCGGGCGGTGTCCGTTGGGTTCAGCGATTGAAATCCACAGGTGCGACGCGGAGTCCCTCGGTGATGCGATCGCCGGGGTATAGGATCACGGTATCGCCTTCCTTGAGTCCTGAGATCACCTGTGTTTCCGAGCCGCTGCTGCGTCCGACTTCCACGGTACGGCGCGAGGATCGGCCGTTTTCGAGGACGAAAACAGCCCAGTGGGAACCGCGGCGGAACAAGGCGCCGGCGGGAAGTTTGAGGATGTTGTTGGATTCCCAGACGACGATGTGGGCTTCGACCCGGAAGCCGTGGCCGAGGCTGGGGCGCTTGGCGGGTGGGGTTTCGAGATCGGCGATGACGTTGACCCGCTGTTCCTCGACACCGAGCGCGGACACCTTCGTGAAGGCGGCGGGTTCGACGAGGCGCACCTTGGCGAGCAGGGGTTCGGGTGCTCCCCATTGGTCGAGTTCGACCCTGGTTCCGGGGGTGATGCCGGCGCCATCGCGTGAGAGCACGTCGATCACCACCTCGAGGTCGGAGGTATCGCCAATCTCCAGGAGTGGGGTGCCGGCGGTCACGACGCGGGTGTTTTCTTCGGCGATGCGGAGGATGCGGCCGGAAGCGGGAGCGACGATTTCGACGGGTTTGCGGTCTGGCGCTGCGGCATCAGTGGGGGTCGTGGGGAGGTTGAACTCGGCGAGTTCGGCTTCGGACTGGCGGAGGGCGCTTTCGGCGGCGGCGAGTTCCTTGGCAGCGGAGGCTTCGCGCCATTGGGACGACTCCAGTTCCTGGGTCGAGACGGTGCCTTCCTTGAAGAGCGTCTGGAAGCGTCCGAGATCGCTGGTGGTGAAGCGATGGGAGGTCCGGGCTTTCTCGAGGTTGGCCGCGACGGAGTCACGTCTGGCCTCGGCGAGGCGGCGTGAGCGTGCGTCGAGAAGGGCGGGTGAAATCGGGTCGATGACGGCGACCACCGTCGAGCCGGCCTGGCATTCGGCCCCGGCCTTGAACGGGATGCGTCGCAACTGGCCGGAGACCGGTGCTGACACGAGGTAGCGCTGACGCACACGCGTGCGGCCCTCTTCATTGACGGTGGTGCGGAGGGTGCCCGTGGCGACGCGGGCTGTTTCGACGGGGGCGGGCTTGGGTCGGAGCCCGAGCGCGAGGGTGGCGATGACGAGGGCGCCGGCGGCGTAGGGGAGCCATCGGCGCGGGGACCGTCGCGGCCGGTTTGGGACCGTGGTGGGCGTGGGCATTTTGGGAACGGTGGCAGGGGCGTCGGGGGGCGGTGTGCTCATGCTCGTGGGGTCACGTGGGAGCGTGCGATCGGCCTACTCCGGGGCGCGCAGGGCGCTGACGAGGTTGAGTTGGCTGAGGCGGCGAAGGACGATGATCGCGGAAATCGTTGAGGCGATGGCGACGATCGAGGC
>CAIMTB010000387.1 GCA_903844265.1 uncultured Verrucomicrobiota bacterium | reverse complement strand
CCGCCCTTCAACGACAGCATCGGGCCGAGCGCGGGAGGCACGTCGGATTCGGCGCGGGCATTGGCGAGAAGCTTCGCGAGACGCGACGCCACCGCATCGGGTTCATGGGGTGCGACCGCCTCGAAGGCCGCAAGCCGGACCATCGCTTGGGTGGAGTCCGTGAGGGGCAGAAGTTCGGCGACGATCGCCTTGCCACGGATGCGGCCCAGCGCGGCGATGGCGGCGGCGCGCTCCGGGGCGGTGGCGGCTTCGTTGAACGCGAGGTCGTGGATCCTGGGCAGCTGGCCGAAGTCCTGATTCCACGCCAGCGCCACTCGGCAACCCGCGATCCGGCCCGCGGGGAACGGGCTGGTGAGGAGTTGCTCGAGGACCTTGTGGTAGCCCTCGTCCTGCTTTCGAAACGCGACGGTCACGAGCGAGCTGAGGACCGTCGGTGAATCCGGGGCCTGGCTGATGGCATAGGCCACGTCATCGGGGGCGCCATGTTCGACGAGGACGCCGAGCAGGCTGTCGCGAACCGGGCCGGTGGCGTTGCCGGATTGGAGAAGTTCGCGCACGCGTCCGATGGCACGTGGATCTCCTACCGTCGTAAGCATGCGGGCCAATGCATGGAGCCGGGGTCCGAAGTCGAGCGAACCATCGGCCAGCGCGGGTTGCCAATGCGGCGCGAGGGCGTGGATGCACTGGGTCAGCGCGTGTTGGATCGAGCTGTCCATCTCCTGGTCCATGGCGAGGGTGGCGACCTTCACGGCGTCGGCGCTGGGGACCTGGCTGGCGGCGACGACGGCCTCGAGGCGGACCCGGGGGTGGGGATCGACCACGGCGCGGGTGAGCCAGGCGAGCGGCTCGGGGATTTGCGTGGCCCAGAGCCCGACGAGACGCGCCGCCCAGGCGCGCCAGCGAAAGTTCTCGGAGGCGAGCAGCCGCTCGATGATGACCGGGCGGGCCTCCTCGTGTGAGGCGTACACACCGCTCACCTCATAGAGCCGTCGGGCGCTGACTTCGCTCCGGCCATCCTCACGCGCGGTCAAGGCGTCGGCTGCGGTGATGACCTCGGCCTTGGGTCGGCGGAAAAGTGCGTAGCGCGCGTTGTCGCGGACCCAGCGCTCGGGCGAATCGAACTGCGCCATCAACTGCGCGGCGTCCATGGCCTCAAGCGGCGGGCGCTTCAGCGCGGGCCGACCGTTGGCGGTCACGCGCCAGATGCGGCCGTGCGAATGGTCGCGGCGCGGGTCGCGGTAGCTGGCCTGGTAATGGCCGATGACCGTGTTCAACCAGTCGCAGATGTAGATCGCACCATCAGGACCGACGCGTGATTCGACAGGGCGGAATTCGTTGCTCGAACTGGAGATCAGATCGCCGAGGTCCTCGCTGCGGAATCCCGCGCCGTCATCCGACAACCGGTAGAGCCCGACCTGGCTCGTGAAATAGATGTTCTTCAGGACCGCGCCGCGCAGGTCGTCGGGCAGGTGCGAACTCACGAGGAACTCGGGCTCCATGCTCTTGCCCCGCGACCCGGCAAAACCCGCGCCCAGGTTGAGCGGATGCAGCGTCGGGATGAGCGCGGGCGTGGTATGCCACAGCACGAAATCCGCACCGCTCCCATGGAACACCTGCCCGAAATCGTCGAACGCCACGCCCCAGCAATTGAGGCCCGCCGCGCTTTCATTGAGGAAGCTCTCGAGTTTCAACGTGCGCGGGTTCAGGCGCCACAGCCCGCTGCGATTGAGCTCGGTGATGCCGCCCGGTGACTCGACGTAGGACCAGATGTGGTAGCCCTGCGTGAACCACAGTCTTCCGTCCGGACCCCACCGCACGGAATTGATCGTCTGATGCGTGTCGCCGGTGCCGAACCCGCCAAGAACGACACGGCGCGAATCAGCCGTGCCAGCGCCGTCGGTGTCGCGGAGGTGGACAAGCGGGGTGTTCTCGCAGACGTAGACGCCGCCGTCGCCGAACTCCATGCCCATCGGCATGGTGAGACCGTCCGCCCAGACCGTGGATCGATCGGCGCGCCCGTCGCCGTCGGTGTCCTCGAGGACCAGCAGGAAATCGTTCGCGCGTTCGCCCGGCTGGAGCTGCGGATAGGCCGGGGTGCAGGCGACCCAGAGCCGGCCGCGTTCGTCCCAGCGGATCTGCACGGGGCGCGCGACACGGAGCTTCTCGTCCGCGAACAGATTGACCGCGAAACCCTCGCGCAATTTGAACCGGCTCATCTCCTCCTCCGGTGTCGCAGCCTCGGGATCGGCGCGCGGCCGCGGCGGTGGCAACGGCTCGGGCCCTGCCTGTCCCAGCGCCAGCGCGTGGACCGTCGCATCGGCGTGCTCGAGTCGGGGCCTGAAGATCTTGAGTTCCTCGACGAGAGGCGGTCGTCCGTCCGCGCCCTGGGCGAAAGGTTGCGTGGTCCGGTCTCCGTAGGCGAAGGCCCAGTTCATCGGACGCCAGGTGTCGAACCAGAGGCGGTTCTTCTCGACGATCGCGCCGCGCAACGCTTCATCGCCGGGGCTCGGGGCCGGGACCCCGAGGCTCGCGGCGAACAGGGCCGCCACTTCGAGCAGGCCATCGGGGGTCAGGTGGAGTCCGTCGCGGGTGAGTGGAGCCGCGTCGGCCGGGCGCTGGATCAACGGGGTGAACAGGTCGACAAACCCGAGACCGCGACGTGCCGCAAGTTGGCGCAGGGCCTCGACGTGGTGCTGGACCACGACGTTGCGCGGCGTGTTGTCGGGCACACGCGGATCCGTGGGCTTCTCGAAGGGCGGCGGCGCGACGAGCACGAGGCGTGGAGTTCGCGGCAGAAGTCGCTCGACCAGCATCGACGTGGCCACCGCGAAATCGGCGGGCGTGCGAGTGCGGTCGAGCGCCTCGAGCTGCCCGAACCACACAAACACGGTGGTGGCTTCGACCGCGTCCAGGTTCTCCTTCCAGGAGCCCCAGTTCTCCATCCGGTTCTGGCGATAGACCGTGTCGCCTTCCCAACCCATGTGACGGAAGCGCGGCCGGACGTCCCGCCAGGCTTGAGCCAGGGCCATTTCCATCCAGCCCGTGCGTTGCTCGGTCACCAGGTTTTCGGGTCCGATGAAGACCACGACTTCGTTGGTTCCCGGCGCGACGTGGACGCCGGTGAATGCGGCGGGTCGGACCGGCTCCGTGAGGATCGAGTTCGTCCGATCCGTCAGGCGCGACATCGGGCCCGCCTGGGCGGGCGCCGGCGCAGGGGTGGCGGCGCGGGACGGGACAGGAACGGCTGGGGATGCGGCGGCAAGCAGCGTCGCAAGAAGAACGTGGACACGACGATGGCGTGGGGCCGGAGGCATGGCGATGGCTTGCAGCGTGAAGAAGGGGTGGCGTGGCTGGCAAACGCCATTTTGGATCCTGGCATCGCGCACGTGCATCCACAGATTGACGGGCGGAATGCAGGCTCGCCACCATCCGCCTATGCAAGGTTTGAAGGGGTCAGTCCGAAGTGGGTGTGCCGCGTTGCTGGTCGCGGTGGCGGCCGGCTGCTCGTCGCGCGTCACCAATCTCACGCCCAGCGGTCTTCCCAGGGAGGAGAGCGGGCTCTACCACTTTGAGACGGAATGGGAGACGACCCAGCGTTCCGTCGGGCTTCGCGCCTCGGACATCCGGGCGTATGTGGTCATCGACGAGCAGATGCACCCCATGCAGCGGGTGCAGAAGATGACCAACCGTTGGGAGGCCGACATCGTCCTGCCGAAGGGCAAGAGCCCGATTTATTATTTCTATAAATGGGACTACGGAACGGCGGGCTGGGGGCACGCCAACCCGAACAGCCGACGCTCGCAGCCGTACCGGCTCGAGGTGCTCGACCCGGCGAAGTAGGCAGGCGCCACGTGATCCGTCTCGGCCTCACCGGTGGCATCGGCATGGGCAAGTCCGCGTCCACGGACTGCCTCCGGAACCTTGGTTTTCCCGTGTCTGACAGCGATGTCATAGCGCGCGAAATCGTGGCGCCGGGACAGCCCGCGCTTGACGAGATAAGGGGCGCATTCGGCGGCGGATTCCTTGCCAGCGACGGTTCGCTGGATCGCTCACGACTCGCCGCACTGGTCTTCAAGGACTCCTCCGCCCGCCAGCAACTCGAGGCCATCCTGCATCCGCGGATCCGGGCCGTCTGGCAACGCGCGCTGGTCGAAGCCGCCCGCTCCGGTTCCTTCATGGGCGCCGCGGTCATCCCCCTCCTGTACGAGACCCACGCCGAGGCGGAGTTCGATGCCGTCGTTTGTGTCGCGTGCTCTGCCTCGAGCCAGCTTGCGCGACTGCAACATCGCGGATGGTCGGATGACGAAGCCCGGTGCCGCATCGCCGCGCAATGGCCCGTGGAGGAGAAGATGAAGCGGGCCCGGTTCGTCATCTGGACCGAACCTCCCGCGCGCGAAACCGTGCTCCAGTGGCGTCACGTCCTGGCGACGCTTGGGATCACTCCGTCCTGAATGGATGCGGTTGTTGCCGTGTCGGACAACCCGTCACGCTTGGCCGGACTTCACGGCTTTCGAAACGCCGGCGCATCGGCACGTCCCGCCGCCTCAAGGAACGCAAGCAGATCGAAGATCTCGTCCTGACTGAAGACCTGCAGCAGCCCCTCCGGCATCGGCGACACGGTCGAAGCCCGGATCTCCTCCACGTCAATCCGCCGCACGACCTGTTCCGTGCGCGTCAGCGGATCGGCCTCGATCACCCACTCGGTGTCCGACTCGCGCACCTTGCGGCCCGTCACGTCGTCGCCATCCTTCAGGAAGAGCCGGACATTCTGATATTGTTCGGAGATGACCTTGGAAGGCTCGACGAGCGATTCGAGGATTTCGCGGCGTGAATACTTGCTGGCCAGGGCTCCCACCTCGGGACCGATGGCGCCGCCCGCGTTGCCCAACCGATGACAGGCGTAACACTGCCCGTCGATGAACGCGCGCCGACCACGTTCGTAATCCCGGCCCGACCCCGCACGGTCGAGGTCTGGCACGAGTTCCGCCATCGTCCAGTTGCGGACGAACTCGCGCGGTCGCGATGGGATCAACTGGGCACCCGCGATGGGCGATTCGAGGAGCGGGCGCAGCGGTTCGCGATCCGGTGCCGGCAGCGCGGCGATCGCGTCGCGTCGAAACGACTCGAGATGACGGTCGAGGTTCGCGCCCTCCACGTAGGTTCGTCCGACGTCCTGGAACCAGTGCAGCAACGAACCCGGTCGCTGCAGATGATCACGCGGACGCGTCCACCATCGGAAATAGCGCTCGCGCTCGGCCCGCGACCACCCGGTACGCAGGTTCCGCAGTTGCGCGATGTAATGGATCTGTTGTTCCTGCGGCGGCGAGCGGTCGATGAGGTCGAGGGTTCTCCCCACGACGCCCGGTGCCTCGAGCCAGATCAGCAACCGCGAAAGCTCGCGGTTCTCGGCCCATGTCGATGCGGGGTAACGCGGTGAAAGCTTCGAGGTGGCCAGTGAAAGGAGTTCCGGCGATGGCCGGCCCTGGCGAATCAGGCTCAGCTCGATGACCCGCAGCTTCAACAGCCGCAATTCCTCGTCGAGGTTCGCGAGCGGAAACCGGGCGAGCCCGCCGAGCAGTCCCGGCTGCGTCTCGGGCCCCGCCACCCGCGCCGCGGCAAGGAATGCCTGCAACGCGGTCATCGCATTCGTCTCCGACAGCGCCTTCGGAAACCACCCCGCGACCGGCTGCGATTCCAATGCCACCCGCGCCGCATACCGCAATGCCACGTCCGCGCTCCCGAGATGCGGCCACACCACGCCCACGGCCGCGGGATCCTCCCTCCCATGGAAAACCTCCAACCGGTGCCGGACCGCGCGCGCGTCGGTCCCGCCGTCGCGCCGAGGTCCGTCCTGTTCACTGGAATCAATTCCAGTGTAGCGGACACGGTAGAGTCCCGACTGCGTGCCTCGTCCGCCGGTGATGAAGTAGAGGGCGCCATCCGGGCCGAAGGCCATCGAGGTGAGGTTGAGCGGTTGGCCCTTCAGGAATTCCTCGAAGGTCCCGCGGTAGCTCGCCCCGCGGGGTTCGAGGTGGACCGCGAGGATACGGCCATAGGACCAATCCTGCACGAACAGCGCCTCCCGGTACTTCGCTGGAAACCGGGCATGGGTGCCGAACCTCACGCCGCACGGGGAGCCGATGCCGACGTCCAGGACGCTCCGCACCATGTCCGGATAGGTGTCGGCCCAGGGGCGGGTGCCGTCGCGCCAGCCCATCTCCGCGCCAGACACGCAATGGTACAGCCGCGTCGGCCGATACCACGGCGTGCCCCAGTCCCACTCGTTGTCGCTGTCGACCGAGAACAATTCGCCCTGCGGGCTGAAGTCGAAGCCGTAGGCATTGCGCATCCCCGCCGCGACCAGTTCCCATTCGCGACCCTCGGGATCCGTGCGGAGAATCTGGCAGCCCGGTGCAAGCGCCCCGCCCGCACGCGTGGTCTCGTCCGGGTTGAGCGAAAGTATGTCCTCCCCGTAATGCCGGTGCGGCGAGTTCTCGGAAAGACCCTCCGGCAGTTTCGTGACATTGCCATTCAGCACGTAGATGCGCCCCTCCGGTCCAAGAGCCAGCGCGTGATAGCCGTGCTCGCCGCCGCCCTTGTAGGCCTTGAGCAACCGGACCTCGTCCGCATCGAAGCGGTCGTTGTGGTTGGTGTCGGTGAGACGATAAAGCCCGGTCCCTGACGGCCCGATGGCGTTCGCATAAAGGCTGCCGTGCGCGAAGAGCAACCCCATCGCGAAATGGATCGGCACGGGAACGGGTTCAACCCTGTCGACCGCGCCGGCACGATCAAGCGAGAGCCTCAGCAGCGGCCTCGTTTCGCCTTCGGACGAAACATACAGCCGACCCTCCGGATCCATGGCGAGGCAGACCCACGACCCCTCGTCCGTCCGCGCCGAGCGCAACAGTTCGGCGGTGAATCCCGGCAGCAGCTTCAGCGACGATGCCGGGGTGGCCACGGCCTTCTGCAACACCTCGCCCCACGGCGCCAGGCCGTGCGGCCCGAGCACCCGGACCGCCGCCCAGTCCGCGTCGTTGAATCCGGCGCCGTTCCAACCCGCCTCTTCACGATCCCGCACACGCCAGGTCGCATCGCTCATCACCTGGCGCGTCTCGGTGCCGCCGAGGTTGAGATGCACCAGCAATGCGGCGGGCCCCGCTCGATGCACCGCGCGAATGGCGAGCAGGTTGTCGCCCTGGATCAGGTTCATCGAGACCTCGGCCCGCGCCGGCTCGCCGGCCTGGGAGCAGGTCACCACGAGCCTGCCGTTGAGATATACCTCCGCGGCATCGCTCGCGACCACCGAGAGGCGCGCGTTCCAGGTGTAGGGCGGGGTCCGGAACGGCTTGCGAAACCACCGGACCTCGGGCGCGGCGCCTGTCGCCATCGCCGGCGCCGCCGACCAGATCCACTCCGCCGTCTGCGCGTGTCCGGTGACATGGGAGAGCGCGACGAGAAAAAAGAGGCTCGAGAGCAGGACTCGGGCGATCGAACCGATCCCGTGTCGCCTCCGAACTTGAATGCCTCCGTTCATGGACCCCAAACGCTAGGCGCACCCAACCGCCATCACAAGAGCAGGGGGATCTCGAACCTGGAGTGACCGCGCTCGCGGAGCACCCATGCGGCAAGAAGGCAAAAACCCAGCGCCCGGTCCCTGCGCCGGGGCAGGATTCATGGAGGGGGAAGTTTTCCAAAATTTGGACACGTATTGGGACCATGAACTGCGCGGGGAATCTACCACGAAGGTCACGAAGATCACGAAGGCCAGAGGATTTGTGTTCCTTCGTGT
>CAIMTB010000386.1 GCA_903844265.1 uncultured Verrucomicrobiota bacterium | reverse complement strand
CGCGGAGGTTGAGAAGGAGTGCCATGGCGTGGTTGATCACCACGCTTGGATTGCGGGTTCCGGAGTTCAACAGCCGCAGGCTGCAGGAGAGAGCCTCACTGGGAAGCTCGCGTGCGCCGAGCATGGACACCAACCGGATCGTCTGCGCGTTTGGGTTGGCGGGATTGAGATCCACGAGGCGATCGGCGGCGCGCCTCATCGAGGGGACGTCTTTTCGGCCGCGCGCGCTGAGGACGGATTCGAGCCAGAACTCGGGTGACTTGGCCATCGTGTCCTCGATGGCATCGAGGAAGTGCAAGGCAGCCTGGTGTTCGCCTCCGGCGTTGAGACCTGCAGCGAAGCGGAGGGCGAGGCGAGGGTTGGGCGCGGGTGCTTCGAGGAGCTTTCGCAGGGGTTCGCGGGCACTGGTTTTCCGGTCTTCGGCGAGGCTGGCTCGGACTTCCGCGTAGAGGCCGACCGTCTGGAGTTCGTCGCGGCTGGTGGTGATGGTATGCAGCATGGCGGCCACGCGGTGGACCTCGGTCCAGTCTTTGCGGAGCGTGAGAACATCGAGGTAGGTGGTCCAGACCTCGAGGGACGGGCCGAAGCGTTCGGCGTGGGCTTTCAGTTTTTCGGCGGCGAGGTTGGTGAGGCCGAGGTTGAGCCAGGCGCGGGTGAGCACGACAAATTCGAGGGCGGTCGGCGGTGGCACCCGGGTGTACTTCAGTGCGAGGCGTTGGGCCTCCTCGGTTCGGCCGTGGCGGTTGAGCAGGTCCCACCAGACGGTGTCGTCCTGGGCCATGGCGGAATCGGATTCGTGGAGAATCGCGAGCGCGCGGTCGTAGTCGGTCAGGCTGTCCTTCTGGATTGAGGCTGCGGCGAGGAGTCGTGCGGCCATGGTGCGGGTGGCTGGGACGTCGAGGGCTTGGCGCAGGGACTCGAGGCCGGCGGTCGATTGTTCCGAGTTGCCCCATCCCGCGTCGAGGGTGGCGCGGTAGATCCGGAGGACCGTGTTGGAGCGGTAGCGTTCGGGATGTTCATCCCAGCGGGAGCGGAAGGTGTTGATCTGCCCGGTGCTGAACTGGGCGCGCATCCAGACGAATTCTTCCGCAGGGGTGAGTTGGGTGATCCAAGGGTGGAGGCGTTGGAGGGCGAATTCGCCGACGCGATGGCGTTCGAGGACATCGGCGATGAGGAGGGAGTCGGTGCGGTTGGTGTGGGTGATTTCGAGCAGAAGGTTGCCGGTACCGAAGATGATGGGGAGGTTGGACGAGCGGTTCCAGGGGGCATCGCGAAGGACGACGAGGACTCCGCGGAGGGATCGGGCATCGGCGAGGTTGTTTGCAACGGCGGCCTGATAGCGGGTGAGCGCGTCATCCCAGCGATCTGCCTTCGCCGCATTGGCCCCGGCGCGGCGCAGGGACCATGCCTGGGCGTAATCGAGGAGGCTGACGCGGATGTTCTTCGAGAAGCCCACAGGGGCAGGATCCCAATACTTCGGGAGGATCACCGCGACGCCAAGCACGACGCACAGACCGAGAAGCAGGACGACGGCGAAGATGGGCTCGTGTACCAGTTGACGGACGAGCGGGCTCTTCGGGAAGGCGCTGATACAGCGGGTGCGGAACCGCGATTTCCAACTGCGGTGATCCCGGGCGGGCGTTTTCTGAGGTTGCGGATCCATTCGAGTGGGGGGTGGGTGGGATGGCGCGTGAACGGTGCAGCCGCGAGGGATCAGGGTTTGGCCGAGGCCTGGAGCAGTGGGTTGAGGCGTTCGACCTGTTGGGGCAGGAGATGGGCGCGGTTGACGCGACTTGCGGAGGCGAGTTGTTCGCTGGTGCGGCCTGCGGCGGCGTGGACTTGGGCGAAGGCGAGATGGTAATTGCTTGCGGCCTCAGGCGCCAGACGGGAGGGGTCGATCGCCCGGAGGATCGACTCCGCGTCGGCGGGGCGCTTGTTTTGGATCAGGGCGATGGCGTGGTTGATCTGGTGTGCCGTGGAATTCGGCTGGTCGCGGAGTCCCTCGAGTGTGAGTTCGAGCGCCTGAAGGGGGTCCTCGCCTGTGATGAGGAGGAGTGCGGCGCGGTTGTTTTTCCAGATTGGACTGCCTGGGTTTGTCTGCACGAGGCGCTCGACCGTGCGACGCAGGAGGGTGATGTCGTGGAGGGCGTATCCTGTCTTGAAATACTCGTTCCAGAACACGTCGCTCGCGCCGAGTGCCTTTTCATTGGCCTTGAGCAGTGTAAGTGCGTCTTCGGGTTGGCCCGCGAGCCTCATGCCGGCGGCGATCCGGGTGGCGATGGCGGGGTCGGCGAGGTCGAGCGAGGTCAGTTCGCGGATCAGCATCCGGACATCGTTTCTGCGGTCCTGGGCGAGGGCGGCACGGAAGTCGGCGAAGGCAGCTTCGGCAAGCAACGGGTCGGTGCGGCCGGCAATGAGGCGGGCCGAACTCACGACACGGCGGAGTTCCGGCCAGTCCTTCGCGTCCACAAGAAGATCGAAGTAGGCGCGCCAGACTGTGACCGCGACGCCGTATTGGCCGATATGTGCTTCGAGGAACGTCTGGGCGTCGGGCTTGAGCCCGAGGGTTCGGAGTGATTCGATGTAGGCGACCGCAGATTGGGGGGTGGGCAGGTGGCCGCGGAAGGCGTGTGCCTGGGCGCGCGCTTCAGTCTCGCGGCCCGAGGCGGCGAGGAGCACCCAGTACCGGAAATCCTGGGTGAGCACTTCCGCTCCGCCGTCCTTGAGCCGTTGCATCGCGCGCGCCAGGTCGTCGACTGAGCCCCGCCGGATGGCCACCTGCTGGAGGAGTCGTGCCGCGGTGATTCCTGGCTCGCCGGGTTGGGTGAGCGCCCCCTTGAGACGAAGCGCGGCGTCGAGTCCCTCGGATCGGTCATCCGTGGCCATGAGCCAGGCGTCATGATAGAGCGCCAGTCCATGGGTATCCGAAGACCAGCCTGATCCGTGCGCCTTCCAAAGCTTGGCGAATTCGTCGTAGCGTTCGTTCGTCGCCAGACATCGGGCGCGAACCCGTCGAGTCGCGTCGTCATCCGCGACGGTCGAACGGTCGAGAAGTTCGAGGGCCGCTCCGGGGTTGCCATAACGTTCCAGGACTTCGCTCCCGAGCAGGACATCCGCAGAGTTCGTGCGGCTGAGGGCGTTCAACCAGTGGACTGTCGGCAGGATGATCCTGAAGTGATCGTCCTTGAGTGAGGTGCTTTCGAGCAACGTGTGGAGGATGCCGCGATGGACGGCGGGATCCCCGGGGTTGTTCGCCGACGCCGCGCTCCAGGCATAGATCGCTCCGTCGTAGTCGTGGGCGGCCTGCGCTGCCTTGGCCGAACGCGAGAGCGACCACGTCTGGACCAGGTCGACCACGCTGATGCGAACAGTGTTGAGGGGGAAATGTTCGGGGGTGGTGCGCCAGATCTTGGGCAACGTCAGGATGGCTGCGACGAGAACGAGCAGCGCCCCGGCGAGCGCGATGCTGAAGAGTCGATCCTTTCGCAGGATCCGCACGAACTTGGAGGAACGACGGCGGCGATGGGGGCGCGAACCAGAGCTCATGATGGAACTTGTGCGGTGTCGATGGCGGTCGGAGGGCAGCCCGGTATCGGGTTAATCCGGGCTCCGGGGTTGGGTTCCGCCTGGATCCACTCGGTGCCTGAAGTGACATCGACGGTGACCTCCCGGAGAGCCGCGGGCAGCAGGCAGAAATCACCCGCTCCCAGTTGGAGCGGAGCCGCATCATCGAGGACGCGGATTGAACCGTGCACAACGCCAAGGATGACGCAGCGCGGGAGGGGGATCTTGAACGTGGGGCTCGCGGTGGCGGGTGCTCGGCGTGCCTCGGCGCGGAACGGAGGGCCCGCGGTCAGAAGGCGCGTCTCGATTGTGGACTCCTGCTTCCAGTCGCTGTCCACAAGGCCCGGGGCAAAGTCCGTGAAGTCGATGCTGGCGAGCGATTCGGCGACGTGGAGCGCGCGTGGGCTTCCGTCGAGTCCCACGCGGTTCCAATCGAAAACGCGGTAGGTGGTGTCGGAGTTCTCCTGGATCTCGAAGAGCATCAGGCCGGCTCCGAGGGCGTGGACGCGGCCGCTCGGCAGGAACATCGCGTCGCCGGGTCCGACGCCGACCCGGTGGAAGCATCGATCAACGGTGCCCGATGCAATGGAGGCTTCGAAATCGTCGCGGGTCGTCCCTGGGCGGAGCCCTGCGAAAATCTCGGCCCCGGGATGGGAGGCCGTGAAGTACCAGAGTTCGGTCTTTGTTTCTCCGCCCAACGCTGCGGCGCAGGCCGCAGGCGGATGGACCTGGAGCGAGAGCGTGTCGCGGGCGTCGAGTATCTTGACGAGGAGGGGGAATCGACCGGCGCGCGGGACGGCGTCACCGAGCAGTCCTGCGGGGTCGGAGCGCAGCAGGTCCGCGAGGGTGCGGCCTGAAAGAGGGCCTTCGCTGACGATGCTGAGAGCGTCGGGGCGATCCGCGATTTCCCAAGATTCCCCGATTGGACGCCCGCCCGGGAGTGCGCGGTGGAATTGGGACTCCATCGATCGCCCGCCCCAGACCCGCTCACGGTAGATGGGGGCGAAGCGTAGCGGATGCCAGCGCATGATGATCTTGGGTGGAAATCGTGTGGGTTTGTCGGGGCGGGGAAGTGTCAGCGGGTAGCGGTTGCCGGTGCCGGTGCGGAGGCAGGTTCGTGGGAATCGGAGCCGGGTTTTGCGCGGATGGCGAAGTGGCCCATGGCTCGGAACTTGGCGTAGCGGAGCCGGAGACGTTCGGCGGAGGGCAATGCCTGGAGGTCGGTGAGGTGCCGGAGCAGCGTGGATTTGAGCGAGGCTGCCGCGGCGGCCGGGTCATGGTGGGCGCCGCCGTCGGGTTCGGGAATGACCTCGTCGACCAGTTTGAATTCGAGGAGGTCGGATCCGGTGATGCGGAGGGCCTCGGCGGCCTGGGGGGTGGCTTTTCGATCCTTCCAAAGGATTGACGCGCACCCCTCGGGGCTGATGACCGAGTAGTAGGAGTTCTCGAGGATGAGGACGCGATCGGCGACACCGATGCCGAGGGCGCCGCCGGAGCCGCCTTCGCCGATGACTGCGGCGATGATAGGCACGTCGAGGCGGATCATTTCGCGAAGATTGACGGCGATGGCCTCGGCGATGTGGCGTTCTTCGGCGCCGATGCCGGGGAACGCGCCGGCGGTATCGATGAGGGTGATGATGGGCAGGCCGAACTTGTCCGCGAGACGCATGAGCCGCAGGGCTTTGCGATAACCTTCCGGATGCGCGGACCCGAAGTTCCGAAGGATGTTCTCCTTGGTGTCGCGGCCCTTTTGCGTGCCGAGGAGCAGGACCCGGTGAGGTCCAAGCCGTGCGAGACCGCCGACCATCGCGTGGTCATCGGCGAACAACCGGTCGCCATGGAGCTCCGAGAATTCCTGGAAGGTAAGCCGCGCGTAGTCGAGGAAGTATGGGCGTTGCGGATGGCGCGCGAGTTGGACTCGCTGCCAGGCGTTGAGTGTGGCGTATATCTGGCGCCGTGTGTCGGCCAGTTTCGCCTCGATTCCCCGGATCTCGTCTTCCAGCTGCAAGCCGAGCGGGTTCGCATGCTGGGCACGGCGAAGCTCGTCGAGCTTTTGCTGAAGTTCGATGAGCGGTTTCTCGAATTCGAGATGGTGCTTCATCGCGATTGGCAGGATAGGGGGGACCCCGGCCCAGCGGCAACGCCGCATTTTGCTCGGGTCAACGGACTCATTCGGGCCACCGGCCATCCTCCATGGGGCGACCGTGGAGCCGGTCCGGGTCCACGGCCACGTGACGGATCTTCCGACGATTCCATGTGTAGGTGATGTGAACGAGGTGGTCGCGGGCGAGGATTGCAGCCGGGTAGGAGAATTCGCCCGGCTCGTCCTCGATGACGTGCGCCGCCATCCATTTCCGGCCGTCGGTCGAAAGCGCGAGGTTCAGCCGGGTCCGACCCTGCTCGGCATGGTTGTAGACCAGCAGGAAACGGCCATCGTCCAGGCGCACGGAGTCGATGCCGGAGTTCGGGTTGGGCAGCGAGGTGCGGGCGAGCGGCGACCAGCTGATGCCGTCGTTCGTCGACCAGGATTCGAGGATCGCACGCTGGCGTGACCGGCAGAGGATCTGCAATTCGCCACGCCCGTGCTGGAGAAGGGTTGGCTGGATCGCTCCCCATTCGGTCGAGAGATTCAGTGCGGGCGTGCGAGCCCAGCGACGGTAGGGACTTTGGCTCGACTCGATCTGCACCTGCCATCCTGCATCCTCGGTGCTCGATCCGCAGACCAGTGTGCCGTCCGGGAGTTCGATGGGTTTGGCCCGGACAGGGCCCAGTTGGTGAGCCGGCAGGCGCCTGGGAGCCGACCAATTGCGGCCATTGTCGGTCGAGGTCTTGAGCATGCCCCACCAGGAGGAGGGCTTGGGGCCAACCTTGTAGAAGAGCAACAAGGGCTCGCCCCGCGGTTGGAACAGCACCGGATTCCAGCACGGATAACGACGGTCGTCTCCGTCCATCCTGCCTTCCGCGACGCGCTCGGGTTGCGACCAGCCCTGGGCCGTCCGGCGCGCGGTGTAGATGCAGACGTCACTGTGACCTTCGCCGCTTCCCCCGAACCACGTCGCAAGCAGTCCGTGCTGCGTCTCGACGACGCTCGAGGCGTGGCATTGCGGAAACGACGCCGCCTCGTAGAGGAACTCCCGAAGAACCTCCGGCGAGTCCGTGGCCTGCGCCCCGGCCGCCGCCGCCAGGACCCGACCCGGCCGGGTCACGAGTCCCGACGCCATCACCGCCGCTCCGGATTTCAGCCATTCGCGCCGCGAGACTTGAAGTCTGGAACGGCTGGGGTTCTTCGAGTTCATCGGTTGTTCTGGGTGCAAGGTCATGCGCGTCGGCCACGGTTCCTGACGCAGGTTGTCAGGGCTTTCTCGGCGCGGTGATCATCGGGAAATTGTCGGAGCGGAACGGCGTCGCGGGGAGGCCGTCGATGTTGAACAAGTTGACCACGGGAAAGTCGGACCACCCGTAACGGACCGCGATCGGCTTCGGAACCTTCGGGCTGGAGACGATGACGTGGCGGCCTTCGATGCGGGCGTCCGCCCACACCCATCCACGGTCGCTGCCACAAATCTGGAACCCGGTGAGCGCGCCGCCGTGGGCTTCAAGTCCTTTGCCGACGTGGGTGAACGTCAGCCGCGCCTGGCTCCTGGAAACACTCATGCGCACAAACTCCGGTCCCGAGGCGACGATCCGTTCACGGTACGCGATGGCGCGGGCTGCAAGCGCGAGGCGCTCGCCCACGGGCTTCTTCTTCACCGGATGAATGTCGTCCTTGTCGCCTACATCCGTGATCACAGCCATGCCGACGCGCGGCAGGACCTTGGTGGCGAGCAGTTGGGCCTCGCGGAGTTCCGCCCAGTCGCTGTCACCGGGCGCGGCCGTGATCTGCTCGGGAGATCGTTTGCGGCCCTTGTCCCAGGGCGCAAGCTGGACGGCAAGGAAGGGGAAGCTGCCCTGATCCCAGTCGCGGCGCCAGTTGCGGATCATGGCCGGGAACAGCCGGGAATACTCCTGCGCGCGACCTGCGTTGGACTCGCCCTGATACCAGATCGCGCCGGCGATGGCATAGGGGACGATGGGAGTGATCATCCCGTGGTAGAGTTCCGATGGTTTCCAGCCGATGCTGGGCTTCTGTTTTGCCGGCTTCTTCCCCTGGGCCTTCAAGTCCGCGGCTTCCTTCTCCCATGCCACGAGGCTCGCCTCGAACGCCGGTAGGCGCTGCGCGAATCCGTCGATGATCGAGCGCTTGAAATCCGGGTCACCCGCAAGGACGTCCGGACGCATCCAGACCTCGGCCGGCGATCCGCCCCAGGAAGTGTGGATCAGCCCGATCGGCACCTGCCGGGCCTTCTCGAGCGCCGCCCCGAAGTAGTAGGCCACCGCCGAGAAACCCGGGACGGACTCCGGATTGCAAAGCTCCCAATGCGACTTCACGTCGTCCACCGGCGCATCCGCCTTGAGCTTGGGTACCGTGAAAAGCCGGATCCTGGGGTTGGCTGAAGCGTCGATGTCCGCTTTGGAATTCTCGGAACGCCCCAGAGGCCACTCCATGTTCGACTGTCCGCTGCAGACCCAGACCTCGCCCACGAGAATGTTGGTCAGCGTGGTCGTCTGGCTGTGGCCACGGACCGTCAGGCTGTCCGGCCCGCCAGCGTCCTGCCGTGGAAGCCGGACCACCCAGCGGCCGTTGGCGGAGGTGGTGCGGACGCGGTGCCCGCGGAATTCGACGGTCACCGTTTCCCCGGCCTCGCACCATCCCCAGACGGGAATCGGCCGGCCCCGCTGCAGGACGGCGTTGTCGCTGAACACGGACGCGAGGCGGACCTCCCCGCGTGCGGCGCTCGGGCCGAAGGAAGCCAGCGCCCCGAGGATGAAGGCGACGGACAGGCGGCAGTGGACAGGCATGCCCACAGGACAGGCGATCTGCGGAATGGCGTCAAGGGCGCCGCGGATTCGGACGCGCCTGATCGGGGTGACCCGCAACCCCTGGCGGGTTCCCTGGGATAAGAGGAAATGATCCGGAACCTGACCCGGCCTTAAAACTTCGCCGGCCGGAAAAACAGTCCATTGACGGATTAAAGAAATGCTTTAGTGTCGCCTCGTTGTTGGTGGTTCTTTCGAAGACGGTCAGGCT
>CAIMTB010000385.1 GCA_903844265.1 uncultured Verrucomicrobiota bacterium | reverse complement strand
GCGGACAGCCCGTTGTTTGCGGCGCTGAACCAGGGATCCGGCACCGCCAGGTTCGTGGCGGCAGGCCCGGTGCTGAGGCCGTCATCGCCCGACCGCGCGAAGGTCATCGCGGGTTATTCCGGCGTCGATGGACTGACCCCGGATGGCGGCCATGGAAAGGAGCTGTTCGTCAACCTCTGTGGACCCTGTCATCGGTTGAGGGGCGAGGGACACGAGGTCGGCCCGGACCTGGCGATGGTCATGACCAAGGACACGACCTGGCTGCTGAATGCGATGCTCGATCCGGGGCAGGCGGTGGACCCGCGTTACCGGGGGTGGACGCTGACTCCGAAGTCGGGGGAGCCGATCGACGGCCTGATTTCCGCCGAGACCGCGAACAACCTCGTGATCCGCGTGGCTGGCGGAGTGGAACAGGCGATCCTGCGATCGGACATCCGCGATCTCGAGCCTCGCAAAGGATCGCTCATGCCCGAGGGATTTGAAACGGCCTTGAAGCCGCAGGACATGGCGGATCTCCTCGCGTGGGTCCGGGGGAAATGAGGCGGGAACCTATTCCGGCTTCAGGACGAGCTGCCGGACGTCCATCACGGCGGCGCCTTGTTTGCGAAGAACCTTGAGGCTCAGGGACTGCCTGCCCGCGGGCAGGTCGAGGTGACCGGCAATGCGGTTCGTGAAATTCTGGAACCCGCCTGTTTCCATGACCGTGGTGGTGAGTTGTTGTTGGCCGACGGTGAACGCTATCTCACTTCCACCCCCGCTGCCGCAGCCTTGGAGGAAGCTCAGTTCGTAGCGACCGGCCTTCGGGAGGTCGAAGATCCATTCCGCCCAGTCCGAGGCCTTGACCCACCAGCCGAGTGTGTTCTTGAACGGTTGGGGTTCGTAGCGCAGGACTTCGCTGTGGACGAAGGCATCGTGGGAATGCAGGAGCATCGAGCCGTCGGTCTGGATGGCAATCGGGGTGGGCTTCCAGTCGGGATTGGGCATGGGCCATTCGGCGCCGACAGCGCCGTGCCAGGCGAAGAGTTTGCGCGCAAGTTCGGTTGCCTTGGCAGGCTGGGTGCCGTTCAGGTCCTGGCTTTCAGAAGGGTCGGAAGCCAGATTGTAGAGTTCGTTGCGGCCGTTTTCGTAGTGCTGGATGTATTTCCAATCACCGTCGCGGATGACCGCGTAGGGCGTGGCCCCGCCCGGGTGGTAATGCGGGTAATGCCAGCAGAGCGGGCGGTCGAGCCTGGCGGAGGGGTCGCGCAGAAGGGGGACCAGACTGACGCCGTCGGGCTTGGCGGCGCCGCCCGGTTGGGGCAGGCCTGCGACTTCGAGAAGGGTGGGGAGCAGGTCGATGCCCATGACGGGGACAGCCGAGCTGGTCCCTGGCCGGGTCACCCCGGGCCAGTGCACAATGAGTGGCACGCGATGGCCACCTTCGTATTCAGAGCCTTTGCCGGAACGCAGCGGGGCGTTGCTCGTCGGCGGCGGGCCGCCGAGCACGAGGCCGCCGTTGTCGGAGGTGAACACGACCAGCGTGTGATCTGAGAGGCCCCGGCTCTCGAGGGTGTCCAGAATGCGGCCCACCGAGGCATCGAGGCGCTCCAGCATTGCGGCGTAGGTGGCGTTGGTTTGCGCGCTCCCGAGTTTCGCGGCCTTCTCCCGGTAACGGGCCACCGCCGCCGCGGGCGCCTGGAGCGGGGTGTGTACCGAGTAACTCCAGTAATTGAGGAAAAAGGGCTTGTCTCCGTGGGCGCCGATGAATTTCTCGGCCTCTTCCCCCTCGCGATCGACGAGATACTCACCCGCGATATGGTCCGGCAGGCCAGGGATTCCGAATGGCGCAAAATAACTCGGGGGCTGGCCGCGATGATCACCGCCGAGGTTGATGTCAAAGCCCTGCCGCTCGGGCTCGAATCCCTCACCGCCGAGGTGCCATTTGCCAAGATGGCAGGTGGCGTAGCCCGCACCTTTGAAATGTTCGGCCAGCGTGACTTCCTCGAGCGGGAGGTGCTGCGTCCAGTGGGCCGGCGGTCGCAGCTTGGCCTGCGGATAATCATGGCCCTTGATCCAATCGGTGATCTTCAGGCGGGCCGGGTACTTGCCGGTGAGGATGGCCGCCCGGCTTGGGGAGCAGACGGTGCATGCGGAGTAGGCCTGGGTGAACTGCATGCCGCCCGCGGCGAGACGATCGAGGTTGGGCGTCTCATGCAGACGCGACCCGGTCACCCCGAGATCGTGCGCACCAAGGTCATCGGCCACAATCAGGACAATGTTCCACGGTCTCGGGGCGGGCGTATCGGCCTGGATCCCGGAGGCCGCGATCAGCATGGCGGCGAGGAGGAGGAACAGCGTGGGCATCGACGGGAGAGTAGAGGGTTGGGACGTTGAGGGGAAGGGGGTGTTCGGCGAACGTGGGGCGGGGCGCATCTCCGAGCATGCCGAAGGCATGCCAGACCGTAGCCGGAGCGTCGGACGCAAGCCCGAAGACGAACTGTCCAGCCGGGGAGTGGTGAACCTCGAAGAGGTTCCGTCCTTTAGCCCAGGGTTGCCCGCGCCGCGGGCTACCCTGGGAAAAGGACCCCCAACCGAGCATCAACCCTGAAGGGGTTGAGTCCGATCCAGACCCGACCTGGCGCCACGCCTTGGCCTGGCATGACGAAACCCCGATGGGGTTTATATCACGGGCACCGCGTACCCGGGGTAGGTCCGCTTCGCGGCCCAACCCCGGGCTGATCGAGGGAATCCCGTTGGGATTCTCCGAGGGAGAATCGTGGATGCACCGTCGCACAACTCACCCGAGGTACGGCTTGACGTGGGGTGCAGGCCGGTTAGAGAAGGTGGATCTCCCAGTTTTTCCGTCTGGTCGCCCTGCCTTGGTTAGGGTGCCCGGAACGGGTCATTGGGACCCTCCATGAATCCACTTCGACCCAAGGCCCGCAACGCGAAGGAAGGGCCATCCAACAATCCGGGCGGGTTTACGCTCATCGAATTGCTCGTCGTGATCGCGATCATCGCGATCCTGGCGAGCATGTTGCTCCCGGCGTTGGGCAAGGCGAAGGAGAAGGCGCAGCGCATCGCCTGCCTGAACAATCTGAAGCAGATCAGTCTGTTCATGCAGTTCTACACGGACGAGAACAACGAGACCTTTCCGGCGCACCGAAATCATGGGCTCAACTCGGACGATGCCGCGTTGTCACTGACGAATTGGTGGGGAACCACGATCATCGGGTATGCCATGGGCCAGTCGAACCTCTTTCATTGCCCGGCGCTGAAGGGGACCCGGGTTGACAACGGCATCAAATGGCAGTGGCGCTTCGACTGCCATAGGGTTGGCTATGGCGAGAATGCCTTCTTTCTCAGCCTCTGGCCCTACCCGTCGGGCACGGTCACGATCAGTGGCGTCAACTTTGATTCCAAACCGTGGCTCAAACGATCAGCGGTGGTCAGTCCTTCCGACAACCTTCTGATCGGTGACAAGCAACCCTACACGGGCGGTGGCGATGTGGTCTGGAGCTCGAGCCTCTGGTGGCCGAACTCATGCATGAACCCCGCCACCAGCAGCAGCAAGGCCTACGAGGGGCTCGACAGCAAACGTCACAAGAGTACCGCGGTCGCTGTCTTCAATGACGGCCATTCCGAGGCCCGGAAAGACGAGAAAATAAATCCGCCCGTCGATCCCGGCTCGGGCCAGGCCAAGGGACTCATCAATTCCAAGTGCTGGGATCCGCTCCAACGAGGGGGGAGTCAGTAATCCGTGGTCCGTGCGGGTTACTTCTTCTCCGCTTTTGGTGCCGGCTTTGATTTTCGTCGTACGAACTGCCGGGCTTGTATCGCGAGGCCGGTGATGACGAGGAGGACGAAGATCACGGAGGGCCAGGGGCGGACCAGGGGCGTGGATTGGGCAATCATGGCGGCTCCGAGGAGGGAGGACATGGCGATGAGCGCCCAGTCGAGAAGGAATGCGAGGACGAGCGTCCCCAGGATGCCGCCGATCACCACAGGGATCCAGAGGGGCATGTCGAGGGGGACGGCCCCGGCGATGGCGTTGCCGAGGTAGGCGCCTGCAAGGAATCCGGCGAGGCTCACCGCGAGCCTCTGGGCGAGGAGGGCCAGCAAAGCCCCGGCGACCCCCGCCGCACAGGCAATCGCGATGACCCAGACGTCGGACAGCGCGCCCAGCCATTCGACGGTGGCGTACGCGGCCACGGCGAATCCGGTGCCTGCGACGAAGATCCAGAAGAGTCGCCGCCCAAAGACCAGCATCGCGATCCCTACCAGCAGCGAGGCCAAAGGCATGGGATTGAGTGTGGGGCGGGCGCTTGTGAAGGCAAGGACTGCGGGAGGGGGTCAGGGCGGGCGAACCCGGGTGTAGGGTTCCTCCTCCCAGTTGCTGGCCGGCCAGAAGAAGTTTTGCCTCCCGCGCCGGGGTGAAAATCAAGTGAGAGTCAGAGCCCGGTAGGGAGATCCAGGAAATGGAAGGGAAGCCGGAATTTCTTGCTGAGTTCCGCGCCGAGCGCCTCGACTCCGAAGGTTTCGGTTGCGTAGTGCCCCGCGTAGATGACGTTGATGCCTACCTCATCCGCAAGAGCCGCGGTCCAGTGCGGGCCTTCGCCGGTGATGAAGGTGTCGACACCTTCCTTGGCTGCCTCGCGCAGTTCTGCTCCCGCCCCTCCGGTGACGACGCCGATGCGACGGCAGGTTGCGGGGCCGCCGGGGAGGAGGACTGGGTTGCTGTCGGTGGCGAGGGCCACGTTGGCGACGAGTTCGTCGCGCTTGATATGGAGCTCGGCACGACAGCCGATGAGCTGGCCCTTGGCTTCGAAGAAGGGCCTGAGCCGCCGCATCCCGATGGCGCGCGCGAGTCGTGCGCTGTTGCCCAGTTTCGGGTGGGCGTCGAGCGGCAGGTGCGAACTGTAGACGGCGATGTCGTGCTCGAGCAGGAGGCGCATGAGTTCGTAACGCGGACCGGTCCACGGATGCTGCGGCGACCAGAAGAGTCCGTGGTGCACCAGCAGGAGATCCGCTCCCGCCTCGACGGCAAGGCGCACGGTGGCGAGACGACCATCGACGGCCCCGGCCATGCGGGTGACCTTTCCGCTGTTCTGGACCTGGAGGCCGTTGACCGCTCCGTCCCAGTCGCGGAACTGGTCGGTGCGGAGGGTGCGGTCGCAGTATTGAACGATGCGGTCTAGGGAGACGCGGGGCATGGAATGGGGTTGATTTTCTGGAAATACGCGACGTCGAGCCAGCGGTCGAACTTGTGGCCGACTTCGCGGAAGTGCCCGACTTTCTCGAACCCGAACCGGGCGTGGAGGCGGATGCTGGGTTCGTTGGTGGCGTCGATGACTGCGATGATCGAATGGAGGCCGCGCTGCCGGGATGCGTCGATGAGCGGTTCGAGGAGAAGGGATCCTATGCGGCGGCCCCGATGGCTGGACGCGACATAGATCGAGTTCTCGCAGGTGAACCGGTAACCGTACCGGTCGTGGTACCGGCTCAGGGAGCCCCAGCCGATCACACCACCGGACTCCTCAGCGACAAGGATCGCGTAGTCGTCGCGCTGATGCTCGTCGAACCAGGCCACCCGATGTTCCAATGTCCGAGGCTCGATGTCGTAGGAGGCGGTGGTGGTGCGGACGGCGTCGTTGTAGATTTCGAGGATCGCGGGGCAGTCGTCCCGGGTGGCACGACGGACGGTGATCGAGGAAGGGATCGCGGGCATTGTCGGGGTGAGGTGCAGCGCAGAACGAGGCTGGCCCTACCGGTCTGTGCGTCAAGAAACCATGCCCACGGGGAGCAAAAGAATTCGAGGGGCGGATCGCCAGGGATCTCGGGAATCCCCCGCCGGCAGCGCTGAGAGCGAACCGCCCCCCGTGACGCTTGTTTATAAAGTAAATCATTAGTCTGTCAAACAGGTTGGCCGGGAATTGTCGATGGCGCACTCCTCTGCGCGCCGTCGGGTGTCGGTGATCGCGCGGCGGGCAAGGGACTGCCCGCCCTGCCGTTCGGCTCCTACATCCGGCCTGAATTGTAGGATGTTCCTGGTCCCTGAATCAGAACCGACGCGGTTGCCGGGAGCGGTGGCGATCAGGTACCCGTGAGGGTGGCCGGTAGAGCGGTCTGTGGCTGCGAAGAACGCCGGCAATTTCTCTCCTGAAACGTTAAAACCCCAACCCAAACTCAAACCATGTCATTGCGCGACCCTGCGTCCCTTTCCCAGAATCCAATGTTCCGTCACGGTTCCTTGGCTCCGCGGTTTCTCCTCGCCGTATCCTTGGGGGCTGTGCTGGCTTCCTCGGCGAACGCGGGGGTCATCATTTACGAGACCACCATGACGGCCTCCGGAACCATCGGGGCCACCGCTTTCACAGGAAAGACCTTCGACATCCGCATGACGGGAGATACGGCGAATGTCACGGTGTATAGCGGCTCATTCTACCAGAACACCTTCAACCACGCCGGGGACGGCATCTCCTTCACCATTTCCGGCGCCGGCGCCGGCGGAAGCGATATCACCGGGAACATCACCTCCGGAATGAAGGTCATCTCCACCGGATCGAGATATTACTTCGATGGGGTCTACGCGCCTGGGGCCTTCGGGTACGCGGATCTCTGGAGGTGCGATACGGGGGCCGCCCTTACGTCCCAGCAAGCGCTGACCACCGTGGCCCTCGATTACCCTGCCGCGACGACGTACGTCATGGCCCAATGGAGTAGTATTCCGATTGTGGTCACCACGACCGCCGGTAACCTGACGCTGAACACCGTGAACGCCGGCACCGCTCATTTCTCCACCGGGTCGGCCGCCGTTCCCGAACCCAGCCAGTACGCCATGTTGGCAGGACTTGGCTTGGTTGGATTCGGTGTGTGGAGGAAGAAGACGAAGTCCTCCAAGTAGTCCGCTCTGCGGCCCAACCCCGGGCTCATCGACGGAACCCCTCTGGGATTCCCAGAACAGAGTCCCGTGGTACCACCCCCGATGGGACCCTGGAGTTTGGCCGTTTTTGCACCTGCCCGATCGAAGGCAACTCTCCGGGATCCAATTTCCGAGCATGCCGAAGGCATGCCAGACCCTGGCCGGAGCGTCGGGCGCAAGCCCGACCTCCGGACCACGCGAAAAAGAAGCTCGACCCCGACGGGGTC
>CAIMTB010000384.1 GCA_903844265.1 uncultured Verrucomicrobiota bacterium | reverse complement strand
TGAGGCCGGGGGTGGTCTTGCGGGTGTCGAGGATGCGGGTGCTGGTGTGATGGATTGCCTCGACGAATGCGGCGGTCAGGGTGGCGATGCCGGAGAGGCGCTGGACGCAGTTGAGTGCGACGCGTTCGGCGGTGAGCAGGGCATGGCTGGGGCCCTCGACGGCGAACAGGATTTCCCCGGCGGCGAGAGCGTCTCCGTCATTTCGTTGAGAGGCGAAATGGACGTCTGGGTCGAGTTCGCGGAATGCGGCGAGGGCGAGCGGCAGGCCGGCGATCACGAGGGGTTCGCGGGCGGCGAAGCGGGCACGGGACCGGTGGTCTGCGGGGACGATGGACTGGGTTGTGACGTCGCCGGATCCGATGTCCTCGGCGAGGGCGCGTTGGATGAAGGCTTTGATCTCGGCGTGTGAAGGGGCGACCACGGGGCTATTGGTGGGGCAAAGGGGGTTTGGGTTGAACCGAAAAATGAGGAAGGTTCCGGTGTTCCAGTGGGGAGGGCGCCTGAGTAGGCTCGGGTTATGGACATGGCGGCGAGGCTGATCTTTGCATTTTGGATTGGGTTGATGGGGTTTGTGCCGCTGGCGCGCGGGCAATCGGGCAAGTGGGAATCCGAGATCGTGCGGCTTGAGGCGGGGTTGCGGGAGGCGCCGCCCGGGCGAGGGGCGGTGGTGTTGTATGGCAGCTCGAGTTTTCGGCTTTGGACGAACGCGGTGGCGGCGTTTCCGGGTCATCGCGTGGTCAATCTGGGGTTTGGCGGTTCGCAGCTCAGCGACCTCAACGCGTTCTACGACCGGTTGGTTCGGCCGCTGGAGCCGGGGATTCTCCTGATCTACGGCGGTGACAACGACCTGGCATCGGGAAAGAGCCCGGCGCAAGTCGAGAAGGATTTTCGGGAGCTCGTCGGGCGGGTGAGGGCGACTTCGCCGCGAACCCGCATTGCGTTCGTCGCGGTGAAGCCGAGTCCGTCGCGTCGGAACCTGCTTGGTGCGCAGCGCGAGGCGAACGCGCGGGTGAAAAAGTTCGCGGCGTGGCGGCGGCGCGTGGATTTCGTGGATGTCGCGACTCCGCTGCTCGATTCCTTGGGGGAGCCGGTTCCGGTTTTTTTCATCCAGGACCGGCTGCACTTGAACGGTCGTGGGTACGAGGTATGGCGTGGCGTGGTGGAGCCGTATTTACGGCGCTGGGATCGGTGACGGGGTGGGCAGGCTTCAGTCCTTGGGGAATGGCGGGGAAAACGGCGCCTCGAAATCTTTCCTCCAACCAAATTGACAGGTTTCGGCCGCTGCATAAGCTTGGCATCCCGGATGGGGAAAGCTCGCTGGTGCTCGGGAGCGGACTTCAAACGGGAAACGATTTAAGTTCGATGAGCGTACCTGATTCTCAAGCGCCCCAGTCATCCGCGTTGCGCATCTCCGACATTTCGGAGGCCGTCATCCGCATCGCCGGCAACTCCCAAGACGGCATCCAGGCCATCGGTGGATTTCTGGCCCGCCTTGCGGGTCGGAGCGAGCAGGAGGTCATGACATTCATGACGATTCCCTCGACGATTTCCGGTGGCCCATCGATCTTCCAGGTCCGCATTGGGTCCGGGGAAGTGTTGAGTGCAGGCGACGAGGCCGATGTGCTGCTGGCATTCTATCAGCACTCGTACCAGGAGCATCTGCACTCGTTGAAGCGCGGGGGCATCGTGGTTTACGATTCCGACCACGTGGAGCCGAGCCAGGACGCGATGGGGAGCTTCCGCCACATCGGGGTGCCGATTTCGGGCCGGACAGTCGAGGCCATCGGCGGCGTGGGCCGTGAGAAGGGCAAGAACGTGTTCGCGCTGGGTCTTCTCGCGAGGATGTTCCACCTGGATGTCCAGAAGCTGGAGAGGTTGATCACGGAGCGTTTCACGGGCAAGGACGCCAGTGTTGCCGAGAACGCGGTGACGGCGTTCCAGGCCGGGTACGGTTTCCAGTTGGAGAACGTCGTCGAGTTGTTCCGCTTCATCGAAGCCGAGAAGCGGGGTCACAGCCAGGTGGTCATGAACGGCAATGAGGCCATCGCCTACGGGGCGATCGCCGCCGGCGTCCGTTTCGGTGCCGGTTATCCGATCACCCCGTGGACCGACGTCATGGAGTTGTTGCGCCGCGAGCTTCCCAAGTACGGCGGATCGTTCATCCAGTGCGAGGATGAGATTGCGTCGATTTCGATGGCGATTGGGGCGAGCTATGCCGGTGGGGTGGCGCTGACCGGTTCGAGCGGTCCTGGAATTGCGCTGAAGACCGAGGCCCTGGGCTGGGCCGTCATGGCGGAAATGCCGTTGGTGATCATTGATGTCCAGCGGGGTGGTCCTTCGACGGGCATGCCGACCAACGTCGAGCAGAGCGACCTGAACATCGCGTGTTTCGGCGGGCATGGGGACAGTCCGCGCGTGGTGGTGGCCCCGGCCAATGTCGAGGACTGCTTCTACACCACCATCGATGCGGTGAACATCGCGCGAAAATACAGTGTTCCGGTGATTCTGTTGACCGATCAGGCGATCGGCTCGCGGATTGAGGCTTTCGACGAACCCGATTTGAAGGCCGTTTGCCAGGAGATCCCGGTGGATCTCACGCCTGTGGCGGACCACAAGCCGTACGATCTGTCGTCTCCGGACGGCATCTCGTACCACGTGGTGCCCGGGACGCGGATTGCCAGTGGGCGCTATCCGATCGCGACAGGCCTGGAGCACGATGAGTACGGGCATCCGAGCGGTTCGCCGAAGCTGCACATGGCGATGACCGCGAAGCGTCGCAAGAAGCTTCAAGCGCTGGCCCGTGAGCTGCCCACGCCGACGGTGTTCGGTGCCCCTGATGGCGAGGTTCTCCTCGTCGGTTGGGGTTCGACCCAGGGTCCGATCCGCGAGGCGGTGACCCGGGCGCGGGGGGAAGGCCAGTCGATCTCGGCCCTGCACCTGAAGTACATCAATCCGCTGCCCAACGGGCTCAGCGAGATCTTCAAGAAGTTCAAGCACGTGTTCGTCCTGGAGATGAATGACGGTGGTCTCTACGGGTACGGTCAGTTGGCCGGCCTGCTCAGGGCGCACGTCTGTGACGACCGGATCCGGGGCATCAACAAGTGCGACGGCCTGACCTGGAAGATCCGCGAGATCCTGGATCAGGTGCGTGACCGTGTGATTCCCCCGGCCTCTGGTCCGGTTGCGAGCGGCGCGAAGTGAGCCACGAATGAACCCGTGAACAACGCGCGCAGAAACCTTTCATCCACGATTATCGAGTTCGTTCCATGAGCCAGACCATTGCCTTCCAGATGCCCGTCAGACCGGCGGGTGCCGCTGTCCCGCCGATTGCCGACGGCGACCGGAAACCGCTGACCAAGAAGGAAATCGCCGGCGACCACCCGACGTGGTGCCCCGGGTGCGGTGATTTCTCCGTCCTTGCGCTGTATTACAAACTCATCGAGAAGCGCCGGATTCTCCACGAGAAGGTGACGACGGTGGCGGGGATTGGCTGCTCGAGCCGGTTTCCGTATTTCGTCCAGGCGCACGGGGCGCACTTCATCCATGGCCGCGCGCTGCCGTTCGCGAGTGGGATTTCGCTCAGTCGTCCCGACCTGCACGTCTTCGCGTTCAGCGGTGACGGCGATGCGTTCTCGATTGGTGGCAACCACTTCAGCCACACGGCCCGCAAGAACATCAAGATGACCCTGGTGGTCATGGACAACTGGGTCTACGGCCTGACCAAGAAGCAGACGTCGCCGACGTCGCCGATCGGGTTCAAGAGCAAGACCGACATCTGGGGCGCGGTGGACCAGCCGATCAACCCGGTGAAGCAGGCCCTCGCCACCGGCGCGACCTTCATCGCCCGCACCTCGAGCACGAATCCCAACCACCTGCTCCAGATGATGGAGGCGGCGTTGGACCATGACGGATTCAGCTTCATCCAGTGCCTGAGCGAGTGCGTCGAGTTCTTCCCCGGTGCGTTCGATCCCGCGAACCCGCGCAAGGGCGGGAAGTTCAATGAGATCCCGAAGGAGCACGACGTGACCGACGAGGCTGCGGCCTACAAGCTGGCCAGCGATCCGTTCCCCGGTTACTTCGGCATCTTCTATCGCGCAAGCCGTCCCACCAAGAACACGCTGGAGGCGAAGATCAATGCCGACGCGCAGGCCAAGGTGAAGGGCCTGCTGCCCTGGCAGATCCTGCAAAAGACATTCGAGCGTATGCGCTGATCGCGCCGCCGCCGCCGCCAAATCCCGCTTCAACCCGTGCCCGTGGACCCTGTCCCGGGCGCGGGTTTTTTGTGGGGTGCGGCTGTCCCGTCCTCAGCCCTGCGGAGGGCTCGAGGACACCGCATAGAGGGACAGGTCTTGCATTCACAACTTCGGGATGCACGTCAGCGCGTTCCTCCGCTGTTTTTCGATTGGTCGCGGCCGCGTTCTCCGCCTAGCGTCCGCCCGTGTCGCTGTCCGAAAAAGTTCGACTTGCGGGAGTGGTGGGAGCTGGCGGCGGCGGTTTTCCCACCCATGTGAAGCTCGGCGGCCGCGCGGATATCGTCATCGCGAACGGGGCCGAGTGTGAACCGCT
>CAIMTB010000383.1 GCA_903844265.1 uncultured Verrucomicrobiota bacterium | reverse complement strand
GGCCTCGGGATTCTCGCTCAGGACGAGCTGCAGATGATGGCCGAGGGCGGTCTCGATCGCGAAGACATGGCGCGTATCGGGAACGCGGATGTGATCGGCAAGCGACCCGAGCGTGCTCTGCGCGGTCTGCAACGCGGCGAGTGCACCGCTGCTGAATCCCTCGTGGCTGGCCTCGAGCTGCTCGAGGATCTGCAATCGCGATCGAACCTCAGCCTGGCGGCGGGTCAGGCCGTCGAGTTCCTGCCCGGCGCGCTGCAATTCCTGCTGGAGCTCGCGGAGCCGGGCCTGGCGTTCCTCAACCGTGCCGCGCTTCGCGATGACCCCCGCCTTCTCAGCCTCGACGCTCGCCTGGAATTCGACGATGCGCTGGTCCAACCGCGTCCGCTCCTCCTCGAGCTGTAGTTTCTCGGACGACAGTCTTTCGAGGCGCGCGGTGTGCGCCTGTTTCTGGAGGTCGAGCGCCGTCAACTCGTTGCGCTGGCGGCTGAGATTCTGGGCGGTACCAAACGCCTCGGACTGGGCCTGACGCAGGGCGACCTGCTTGCCGACGAGTTCCTGCTCGACCCCGCTGAGGGCAGCGCGGCGCTCCTCGAGCGTCGACCGGAGCTCGGCGACGCGGGCCTGCGCGGAGGCCAGACGTTCCACGACCGACGCCAGTTCGTGCTGCGCGGTGGCGTGGCGTTCCTCGGCCTGGGCAATCTCGGCGGCCGCGCGGGCGTTCTGCTGGTCAAGTTCGCGGAGGCGTTCCTCGTGGAACTGGATCCGGCTGTCCTCGCGATCGGCTTGGCCCTTGAGTTCCGTGCCGCGCTGCTGCGCCGCGCTGATGCCGTGCTCCAGCTCGGCCAGACGCTGTCGCAGCTGGAGAATTTCATCCTCGGCCCGAAGCACCGAGGCGGACGCGGACTCGATCTCCGTGCGGACATTCTCCGAGGCCTGCTCGCGGTCACGGATCTCGTGGAGAAGGACGTCCAGCTGATGCCGGGCGAGCTGGGACTCGAGATGCTGGAGGTCTCCGATCAGCTGCTTGTATCGGCGGGCCTTGCCTGCCTGGCGCTGGAGCGAGCCGATCTGGCGCTTCACCTCGCGGATCAAATCGGCGACACGGAGCAGGTTCTGCTCGGTCTGCTCGAGTTTCCTCAGCGCCTCCTTCTTCTGGGTCTTGAACCGTGTGATCCCAGCCGCCTCCTCGAACACCAACCGCCGATCCTCCGGCTTGCTGCTGAGGATCTGCGTGATGTTGCCCTGGGCCATGATCGAGTAGCTCGACTTGCCCATGCCCGTGCCCGCAAAGAACTGCTGGATGTCCTTCAACCGACACGCCGTCTTGTTGATGAAATACTCGCTCCCGCCGTCCCGGAACACCCGCCGGGTGATCGTCACCTCGTTGAAGTCGACGTCCACCCCGGCCGCCCGCAGCGCCTCATGGTCCACGTCCCCAATCGTCAACGACACCTCCGCCATGCCCATCGGCTTCCGGGTATCGGTGCCGTTGAAAATCACGTCGGCCATCTCGCCGCCGCGCAGCGCCTTGGCCGATTGCTCGCCCAGGACCCAACGGATCGCATCCGCAACATTCGATTTGCCGCAGCCGTTGGGACCCACGATGCCCGTGATGCCCCGCTGGAAATTCAGCGAGGTCTTGTCCGCAAAGGATTTGAACCCCAGCACTGTCAGGTTCTTCAGGAACATGGCGACAAGAACCAACCGGATCGGGGCGGGGGTGTCAAAGGCAAACCCGCATTCCATGGGGGGCAGTTGTTCACAAACCACAAGGGATTGGGGATGCGGCGATGACAGGCGCCAACCCCACGACCGCTCAGATCGCAGGATTCCCAAAGAAATCACACGGTTCCCGAAGACCTGATCGCCCGCCCCACGCACAGGCGCACGGGTTCCCAATTCCCCGCCAGGCGACAAACTGGCGAACTCCAATTCGAGCATCTCCATAGAGGGCCAGGTCTTTTGATGGGACGGGAAGGCGGTGTTGACCGGCGGCGGGTCTGGTGTTCGGATGCGGCATCCCCCAAATGCTGGAAGGCGAGGCGTCTCGCCCGGAATCGAAGCACCGCCATGACGACGATCGCACTGAAACACCGGAGCGCGGGCCGCGACTGGCGGAACGCCTTCACCCTCATCGAACTGCTGGTGGTCATCGCGATCATCGCGATCCTCGCCAGCATGCTGTTGCCGGCGCTGAGCCGCGCGAAGACGAAGGCGCTCACGGTACGGTGCCTCTCGAACCTCCGGCAGGTGGGCATCGCGACCGCGCTGTATACCGGCGACAATTCCGACAAGTTTCCCTACTCGGGCCGTGGCTGGCCCCAGATGCCGTTCGTCGACCTCCTGAAGATGTTCGACCCCTACATCAGCACCAACGGACGAAGCTTCTACCTGTGCCCCGCGGACAAGGGCGCGCCCTGGAATTTCGCATGGACCAAGGTGAACGGCGCGGGAAACGGAATCTCGACCAACGAACTGCTGTTTCCCTGTTCCTATTACTACTATCACCAGTTCTACAATGACGATACCGGCTCGCCAAAACTCACTCCGCGCTCGGTGACCGAGGTCAGGTTTCCATCGAAGAAGGCCATCGTCTCATGCTTCGCGGAACCCGAGTTCGGCAACCTGGCGGATCGCAACATCGCCCACGGCCGGCAAGGTTTCCCTCTCTTGTTCGTGGACACCCACTCCGAGTACGTCGTCTACCGGCGTCTCAACAAGACTGCGCCCTACGGGGAATACAACCTCGACTGGACGATTGGCGGGCTCGCGACCGGCGAGGACCTGATCAAGTGACCGCATGGGCGAGGGCTAGCCGTCGAAATTCCGTAGCAGTCGACGTGAGGAGCCCCCAATTTGGCCGGGATGCCAAGGAATGGAGTCTCCTTACGTCGACTGCTACGAGGAAGGAGCTCTTTTTCGACGGCCTGCTACGCGCGCGCGACGCCTTCGGCCGCGGCCCTGAGACGCTGACGTTCCGCCGCCCTGGCAAATGGATAATAGACCGCCATCGCGATCAGTATGGATGCCACGCCCCAGACCGCGGCCTTCCAGTCACCGCCGGACACAAGATAGTGGCCGATGATTGGCGGTGTGGTCCACGGCAGGTTCACGAACGGCTTCCGGATGATGCCCCAATCGATGAGGAGATAGCTGCCCGTGGTGAGAATGAGCGCGTTCAGGATGTACGGGACCATGAACACCGGGTTCAGGACGATGGGGAACCCGAAGAAAATCGGTTCGTTGATCTGGAATATCTGCGTCGGGAGCGAGATGCGGGCCACCTTGCGAAACCCGGGCTCCTTGGAGTTCAGCATGATCAGCGCCAGGGCGAGGGTCGCCCCCGTGCCCCCCACGTTCACGAACACGGTGAAGAAACCGTACGCGGTGACATACGGCAACGGCAACCCGTGCGCCGTCGCATCCACGTTGTCGGCGAGATACTGAAGGAAGATCGGGGCCACGAGGGCGTCCATGGTGTTGTCCCCGTTGATCCCGACGGACCACAGCAGGGTCACGAGAAAGGCATAGCAGAGGATCCCCGGCAGCGTGTTCAGCGCAAACACGAGCGGCTTGAACGCGGCCTGGAGCGCGGCGTTGATGTCGACCCCGAGCACGAATCGGATGACCCAGAAGGTGAGTATCAGGAAGAGAAACGGGGTCAGGGACAGGAACGACTCATAGACGATCGGCGGAACGTTCTCGGGAAGCTTCAGGACGATGTTGTGGTCTCCGAAGAATTTCTGCACCCGCACGGTGATGATCGCAATGAGGATGGCCGTGAAGAGTCCTTTGGAACCAAGCCCTTCCATCGAGAAGGAAAGGTCCTTCATCTGGATCTGTATCATCAGGAAGACCAGCGTCGCCATGGACGCGCTGACGATGGCCTCCTGCTTCATCCGCTGCCCGAGGTCGTATCCGATGGCGAAGCAGACGAACACGGCGAGCAACCCGAAGGTGGCCGTGTAGGGAATGAGAAGCAATTGGAGGTGATCCCTCGAAAGAGCGCCCTCGTAGGCATCCTCCAGCAACAACCGGTTGACCCGCTCCAACGCCCGACCTTCGAGTCCAGGCATGACCAGTCGACGCACCTCCGGTCGCACCTTCACGCCCGAGAACGCCTTCTCATCCCAGACGGATTCCCCGGCGACGATGACCGTCAGGTCCTCCGCAAGCGCCGCCTGGAGGGAGGCGGGAACGGCGTTGGTGGGATTCCACGCGGCCAACGACGCTCGCGTCAACCCACTGAGCCTGCCCTTCAGCGAGACACTCACCGGGTCGTCGGCGGACCGGAACCTGCCGCACAGCGACGAGGCATCCGTGATATCTTCCGTCGCCACGGTGAAGGACGCCTTCAAGTAGGGAGCAATCAGGACATCCCATCCCGGGATCGGCATGAATGCCAGGACCACGAACAGCCCGCCGATGATGGTCAGCGGAACAACCGACACCATGCCGGCGCGGACGGCGGAGAGGTAGGTATTCTCGCTGGCCGCGTTGAGGGCGGGCACGAGGTGCTTGTTCAGCCAGGCGGTGACGGAGTTCACGCGATTACGAATTGCACCCGCTCACGGCGACGCGCGGAAGGAGAGTCCCATGTAGATGCAGCCGTCCGTATCGGTTCCGACACGGATCAATTCGCGAAAGCCGAGCTTCTGGTAGAAGCCCGGGGCAGGCTTGTTGAGGATACTGACCCCGAGGTGGGCGCCTGGTGAGCCGCGGCGGCGAAGCTCGTCCATGACCTGCAGCATCATGCGCCGCCCATATCCACGGCCCTGGGCGCGGTCGAGAAGGTCGATGTGGAGATGCGCCGGATACTCGGCGTACGGCTCGGGGCAGTAATAGTCCGGATTGTGATACCCATGATAAACCGCCTGGACGCGGCTCCAGGAACCCGGGTCACCGGCCGGCGCCGGAAACCGCGCGCAAAGTCGCGGGCGCCACTCGGTCTCATAACGGTGGAAGAACGCGTGCGAATCAGAAGTCCCGAGGGCATAGCCGCAGATGCCGTCCGGATCCTCCAGGATCAGACTCAGCTCCGGCTCGAACGCGAGATACGGCTCCACGAAAATGCGCCCCAGGGCGTCCGGATCCTCGCGATAGTACGCCTCGCCGTCCTTGCCGTGGTCACCGGTCTTGACGCATACATGGTTCGCCCCGGCTTCGTCGCCGGCGCGATAGGGACGGATGATGCATTCGTTCACAGGACAGCAGGAGTATCTTTGTGGAGGTGATCCCGGGAAGCCTGCCCGGTTCTGGTCGCGGAAGCCGCGGGAAGAAAGTGTCCTTCCGGGGTCTGCCGGAGGAGTCGCTGCAGTCGATCGACAAAGCCACCGCGATAGGTTCCGGGCAGGTGGAAATCAGAGCCGAACCTGCTGCCGTCGGCCTGGCTTGCAGCCATGGTCCCGACATAGCGCTCGAGCAGGTCCATTTCTTCCCGCAACTCCCAGACCCGCCGACAGAGGGCGTAGAACAGCGGACGCCGCCGCAATTCGGCCATCCTGGCACAGGCATCCCTCAGGCGCACCGCGGTGGCCCGGAAATCGTTGGCGGCACCGCCCCAGCCGGAAGGATCGGAGCCGAGCAAGGCAGCCAGCTTCTGGAAGAGAGCGGCGGCCTCCGGTCCATCTTCGTAAGGGAGATAGTAACAGTCGCCAAGCAGGACGAGATCCTCGACAGAGATGGGAATGCCGCACGTCGCGAATTGGGCGTGCCACTCCTGCATGGCGGCGAGATAGGCCGCGCGCGGATCCCAGGGGCCGGAGCCGCGCACGAACTCCGCAAGGGTGCGGAACGCGACGTAATTGAGCTGGAATTCGCAGTTCGGATTGACTAGGAGGCCGGCCACTTCGTCGATGAGTTCTCGCGGCCTTCCCGAGTAGGGACCGCAGAAGAAACGCCGTCCGTCGTAGTCGTTGGCGTGGTAGTTGTCCCAGATAAGGGGCTTGCGCCGGAGCACCCGGGCCATTTCCCTGGCGTGGTCGACGGTGATCTCTTTGGAAATGATCTCAGGGCCGGTCCAGAGGATGTCGATCCCCGGGGTCAGGTCGCGACCAAGCGTGGGGAGATAGTCCTCGCCGCCGAGCCGGGCATCGGCCATGCGCCCGCAGTAGGGAGTCGGGCAAAAGAGAAAGCGCGCGCCGGGCAGCCGTTCGCGGACCCATGCCGCCATTGTGTTGGCCACATGGCACTGGGCGGACGCCAGCGAGCCCCAGCGGTCGAGGTCCGCGGCGTCGAGGCGGTCCGGGATGTCGTCGAAGAGAAGTGCGAAATTCGGGCAGCCCAGGGAGATCATCTGCTCAAATCGGAGGCGCAGGTGATCGAGCTCGGCCGGGTCCGAGTAGCGGATGTCCAGTCCGGGACTGAGGGCGTAGATGAACCGGATACCGTGCTGTTCGCAGGCGGCGATGAGTTCGCGAAGCGTGGATGTCTCCTCGGCGGTGTAGGTCTGGCGCCATATCGCACGCTGCTTCCAGTCGTCCTTGGGACAATAGAAATAGGTGTTCAACCCCCATGAGGCCATCCAGTCGAAGAGCTCCAGACGTTCGGCCTGGACCCAGGGCGGGCCGTAGAAACCCTCGATCACGCCGGCCAGGAAGTCGTTGGTGTCGGGCTGTGCCATGAGTTCGTTCGCGTCGGTTCACGCACGCTAAGAGCCGGGCGGCAGGGCTGGCAAGGATCGCGAGAAAGCAGCACGCCTCAGAATTCCGGCAAATCCACAGGCGGGAGGCATTCGGCGTTCGAGACGAGTCTCGGCACGCGCGACGGAAGGCGACCTTCATCCAACGCGGACCTGACACGGCGGGCTGGCCGGGATTCAATCAGCGCGTGGCAGACGATTTTGACACCCGGTTCGCGGGCATCGCCCGGCTTTACGGCCGGGACGGACTCGCGCGTCTGCGCGCTTCCCGGGTAGCGGTGGTCGGCCTCGGCGGCGTGGGTTCGTGGGTGGTCGAGGCCCTCGCGCGATCCGGCGTCGGAGCCCTCACCTTGATCGACCTCGACGAGGTCTGCCTCAGCAACGTGAACCGGCAACTGCCGGCACTCGACGGTCACATAGGACGTTTCAAGGCGGAGGTGCTTGCGGAGCGTGTCCGCGCGATCCACCCCGACTGCGAGGTCCAGCCACGAGTTGAGTTTTTCACCGAAGACAGCGCCGAACGCCTGCTCGCCGGCGGTTTTGACGCGGTTGTCGACGCCATCGACGCGGTGGCGAACAAATGCCGGCTCATCGCGGCGTGCGGGGTTCGGAGTTTACCCTGCATCGTCTGCGGTGGCGCCGGCGGCCGGCGTGATCCGACGCGGATCCGGCTCGCCGATCTTGGGGACGCGACCCATGACCGGCTGTTGTCCCAGGTTCGAAAGCGGCTTCGGCACGAGCACGCATGGCCGGTGCCCGGGAGGCGGATGGGTGTGCCGTGCGTCTTTTCAGACGAGCCGCTTGTCGTTCCGCGGCAGGACGGCACGGTCTGTCCCGCCGAGTCTGGGAGAGGTGAAGCTGGGGAGCCGGTGGCCCGGCGTTTGAACTGCGATTCGGGTTACGGCTCGGCAACGTTCGTGACGGGGGCCTTCGGATTTGCCGCGAGCTCCTGGGTCGTGGGGCGAATCGCGGCGGCGACCGGATGAACCCGTGTCAGCGCCCATTCCCCGCGCGCAGATGGAGGTCGAACCAGTCGGCAAATTTCGAGATGTCGAAAAGCATCGTGTACCAGCCGTGCTTCTGGCCGGGATGCACCACAAGTTCCACCGTGCGGCCGAGTTCGCGGGCCTTCTTCTGGAACCTCTCCGACTGGTCCAGGGGCACAAGCGTGTCGGCGTCGCCGTGGTGGATCAGCGTCGGCGGCAGGTTCGTCGTGACATGGTAGATTGGCGACAGGTCGCGCCCGATCACCTTCCAGGCCGCCATGTTGGTGGAACCGGCGCCGAAGGCGTGGACGAAGCTTGTCGGAGGACCGCCGTCTCCCGGATTTTCCGTCGAGTTCCCGAGGTTGAGAAGATCCGTCACGGGGTAGAAACAGGCGACCGCCTGGACCGCGCTGCTGCCGCGTTCGATGGGATCAGGAGCATCGACACGACCGGGACCGCCGCGGGTGGCGAGCATGAGGCAGAGATGCCCGCCCGAGCTTCCCCCCACCACGCCCATGCGGGCGGGATCGAAACCCTGCTCCGTCGCGTGGGCTCGAGCGAATCGCACCGCGCGTTGGATCTCGTCGAAGATCTCCATCACCGAAAACTTGGGCTGCGATCCGTGCGTGACGGGGATCACCGTGTAACCCCGCCGCAGGAGCGGCGCGACGATCAGGTCCAGCGTCGGGCTGCGCTCCGATTGCCATCGACCGCTTACCATGAGCAGAATTCCGATGCCGTTCGGACGATCCGGCTTGAGGAATTCGATCGTCAGATCGCGGCCCTTCTCGCGGGCGTAGACCAGCGGCTCGGTCCGATGAACGACCGGATGCAGCCACCACCAAAATCCGCCCACCCCAACCGCCGCAAGCAGCAGCAACCCGCCGATCGCCAGCGCGGCGCGATACGCCCAACGGCTCAGGTACACGAAGCGAGGCTGAACGCATGCGAATCCCGATGAAACGACGAAAGCGGACAGATTGCTCGTCCGACACAATGAAAGACCTGTCCCTTGATTGTGGTTGCCTCCTCATCCGTCTCCTGCGGCCCCTCGGAATACGCGCTCAGGCAAAGCCCCGCCGCTTCGACGGGATTGCAACAGCGATCAAGTCCCGGGAGTATCGGGCGTCGCTGCAGGGCCTGTTCGCGCAACGTTTCCGGGTCCGCCACTCCATCCATTCCCGAACCCACATGAAAATTGTCTGCCTTGCTCTTCTTGTCGGCGGCATTCCGGCCATGGCGCCTGCCTGCGATCTCTGCTCGCTCTACTCCACGTCCCCGACCTCATCGACGGAGCCCGGAATCTTCGCCGGCGTCTCCGAGCAGTTCACCCATTTCGGAACGCTGCAGGACAACGGAGTCCGCGTTGACAACGAGGTCGGGCAGTACCTGGACAGCTCGGTTTCCCATGTCTTCGTGGGTTACACGATAAGTCCGCGGGCGAGCGTGCAATTCAACTTGCCCGTCATTTACCGGGAGTTCTCGAGACCTCGCGGAAGCGTCATCGATTCAGGCGTGGAATCGGGAATTGGGGACGCCTCGCTCACCGGGACCCTCAGCGTGCTGCGCACGAAATCCGGGGATTTCTCGTTGAACTGGGAACTTCTTGGCGGAGTGAAATTCCCGACCGGCGACTCCAGCCGGTTGGCTGAAGAGGAGATCGTGAACGATCCCCCACTCCCGCCGAGTGGCATCGGCGGGCACGATCTCGCGTTGGGCTCGGGGTCGTTCGACGGAATCTTCGGATCCACGATCGTCGCCTCCTGGGGTCGTTGCTTCGGCTCCGGCAGTTTCCAGTACACGCTGCGCAGCGAGGGCGATTTCCACCACCAGCACGCCGACGATGTGATGTGGTGGGCCGGCCCGGGTTACCGGGTCTACGAGCGGGACTCCTCGCGTTTGTCCCTGCAGCTCGTCGTTTCCGGAGACACGAAAGACAAGGACACCATGGACGGCGAGACCGACGGCGACTCGGCGGCGTCCGCCATCTACCTCGGGCCGCAGGTGGAAGTCGGCTGGCGCAGGTTCATCTCGGTCTTCGCCGTCGACGTCCCGGTAAGCGTTCGCAACAGCGGCTTGCAGGTCGTGCCGGACTATCGCTTGCGCCTGTCGCTGCTCTGGCGTTTCTGAACCCCGTCCGGGATCGGATGGCAGCCGGGCGTTCCGGATTCCCATGGCCACGTCACCCTCCTTGCGCATCCCTGCCTGCGTGTGGTTCGTTGCAGCGGATGTTCCGCACAAGCCGCACCCTCCGTTCCGCGCGGACCTTTTTTTTCGCAGGTTGCCTGTTCCTCCTCGCCACTCCGCGGTACGCTTCCGCCGCGGCGGGAGTTCTTAGGGAAGTCTATACGGGCATTTCGGGAAGCGCGCTTTCGGACCTCACCAACAACGCCGCGTATCCATCACGTCCGACCCTCGAGGAAATCCGCCCCGACTTCGAGGCGCCCGCCCAATGGGGCGAGGATTACGGCCAGCGTCTTCGCGCGCTTCTCGTCCCGCCCGCGACCGGTAACTACATCTTCTGGATCGCGAGCGATGACCAGGGCGCATTGTTCCTCAGCCCGGACGAGGATCCCTCCCACCGACGGCGCATCGCCGGGGTCAACGGCTGGACCAACGAGCGCGAATGGGCCAAGGAGGCCAGCCAGAAATCATCCCCCGTCGCACTCCAGGCCGGCCGGCGCTACTACGTCGAGGCTCTCCAGAAAGAGGGCAGCGGCGGCGACCATCTTGCCGTCCGCTGGCAACTCCCCAGCGGCACCCTCATCGAACCCATCCGCGGGTCCAACCTGGTCGTCGTCGGCCTCGCCCCTCCGATCATCACCGCGCAACCGACGAACACCACCGTGATCGAGGCGGAGACCACGAGCTTCACCGTGACTCTCGGACGGTACATCGGCGCCGGCTTCCAGTGGTTCCGCAACGGTGCCGCCCTCAACAACGCCACGAATTCCACCCTGATCGTCGGCCCCGTTTCCCTCGCCGATTCCACGAACAGATTCCACGTCGTCGTCACCAATTCGCTCGGCGCCGCCACCAGCGTGGTCGCACGCGTCACCGTCAACCGGGACCTCACGCCGCCGAGGATCGTGTCCGCGGTCAACCTCGGCGACCCCGGCATCGTGAGCGTCCTCTTCAGCGAGGCGCTGGAAACATCATCCGCCACGCGCGCCGCCAACTACACGCTCGACCGCGGCGCACGCGTGCTCACCGCGACCCTGGGAACCGCCCCCAACATCGTGGTGCTCCACACGACTCTCCTCGATCCGGAGGGCGACTACGTCCTGGCGGTCAGCGGCGTCCGCGACCGCGCCTCGCAACCCGTCTCGATCACCCCCGGATCACAAGCCCGTTTCACGCTCGCCGGCGAGCCCATGGACGTCGCGCGCCTCGACGGCATGCCCGAGCCCCTCGGGCCGTCCACGCGACGCGGATCCATCATCGTCTCGGAGATCCACTATCACCCTCCCGCACGCGTGGATGGGCGGAGCGTCGAGTTCATCGAACTCTACAACACCCAGCCATGGCCCGAGGATATCTCGGGATGGAAGTTGTCCGGGGAAGTGGACCACGCCTTCGTGCCGGGCACGGTCATTCGCGGCCGCACATTCCTGGTCCTTGCGGCGGTTCCCGCGGACGTCGAGGCCACCTACGGCATCGCGGGGGTGCTCGAATACTCGGGACACCTCAAGGGCGGCGGCGGCACGGTCCGCCTCCACAACGAGCGTGGCGCGGTGATGTGGGACGTGACCTATCACTCGACCCCGCCTTGGCCCGTCGCCGCGGATGGAGCCGGGCATTCGCTCGTTCTCGCCCGTCCGTCCCTCGGTGAAAGCGACCCCGCCGCCTGGCAGATCAGCAACCAGGCCGGAGGTTCCGCAGGCACCGGCGAACCCCAGTCGACGCTCCCCTCCCGCACCCTCCGCATCAACGAGTTCCTCGCCCACACCGACGAACCGCAGAAGGACTTCATCGAGCTCTACAACTATGGAAACAGCGCCGTCCCGCTCGCCGGCCTCGCGCTCACCGACGATCCGTCCACCAACCGTTTCCTCCTTCCCTCGACAGGCTCGATCCCGCCTCGCGGCTTCGCCGTGTTCGACCAGGATCAGCTCGGTTTTTCTCTGGATGCCGCGGGCGAGACGCTTGTCCTTCGTGACGCCCCCAGCGGTCGCGTCATCGATGCCATCCGCTTCGGAGGCCAGGCCAACGGGGTGTCCCGCGGCCGCGTTCCCGACGGCGCGCAGCAGTTCAGCGAACTCACCACCCCGACCCCCGGCAGCGCCAACGCCCCGCGCCTCCAACGTCCCGTCATCCTCCATGAGATCATGTTCGAGCCCGCCGACGGATCGACCTCCGGCGAATTCGTGGAGCTGTTCAACCGCGGTTCAACCACCGTCCCGCTCGCTGGCTGGCGCCTCGCCGGCGGCGTCGACTTCACGTTTCCCGAAGGCTCCTCGATCGCACCCGGCGGCCTGCTCGTCGTCGCGAAGAACGCCGCGTCGTTGCGCGCGCTCCATCCCAGCCTCGATGCCACCCATTGCCTCGGCGATTTCGCCGGATCGCTCGGCAACAGCGGCGACCACCTCGAGCTCACACAGCCCGATGCCGTCATCTCCACCCACGCCAACGGCCAGTCGATCACAAATGTGATCCACATCGTGATGGACGAGGTGGATTACCAGTCCGGTGGCCGCTGGCCCTCGTGGTCGGCCGGCGGCGGAAGCAGCCTCGAGCGCATCGACCCACGCGCCGACGGGCGACTCGCCGGGGCGTGGGCCGCCAGCGACGAATCCACACGCAGCGAATGGGTGACCGTCGAGTCGACCGGAACCCTCGATCTCGGCATCAGCACGGCCAGCTCCCTCGAGATCATGCTCCTCGGCTCCGGCGAATGCCTCATCGACGACGTCCAGGTGTTCCGCGTCGGCGAGGCGAACCGTGTGCCGAACGGCGACTTCAGCGCCGGATTGAAGGGCTGGGTGCCGCAAGGAAACCAGTCGCACTCGGAATGGCGGCCGAGCGGCGGCACTTCAGATTCGCCGTGTCTCCTGCTCCGCGCGACCGGGCGTGGCGACACCGCGAACCGCGTCCGCGTCCCGTTCACGACCGCTATGCCCGCAGGCGCGAAAGCCACGATCCGTGCACGGGCGCGCTGGCTTCGTGGCACCTCCGAGATTCTCCTCCGCATCCACGGCAGCTGGCTCGAGGCCGCCACCAACATCCTCACCACCCGCGCCCTCGGCACGCCCGGCACACCCTCACGCAGCCCCGAGACCAATGCCGGCCCCTCCATCCGCGATGTCCTGCACCAGCCCGTTCTCCCATCGAACCTCCAGGCCGTCTCCGTCTCCGCGCAGGTCGCCGACCCCGACGGACTCTCCTCCCTGCACCTGCGGTTCCGCGTCGACCCGGGCACGAACTGGAACACCGTCGCCATGGCGCGGCGCGGCGCGGGCCTCTACAGCGGAATCATACCCGGACAAAACACAGGGACGCTGGTCGCCTTCTACATCGAGGCTGCGGACGCCGCGGCGAGCCCTGCGACTTCAAGATTCCCATCGGACGCACCCGATCGCGAGGCGCTGATCCGCTGGGGAGAACCAGGCTCGGACGCGTCGTTCGGCACTTATCGGATCTGGGTATCCCAGCGCACGCTGGACGTTTGGCGCAGGCGGGAGCGGTTGAGCAACGACCTGTTGGACACCACGTTTGTCCTCGGCCGTGACCGGGTGAGCTACAACGTCGGCGCACGTTACAGCGGCAGTCCCTACCACGCCCCGGGCTACGATTCGCCGACCGGCAATTATTGCGACTACCAGCTCACCTTCCCCACCGACGACCTGTTCCTTGGAGAGACCGACGTCAATCTGCTGCTGCCGGGCAACGGTTGCTGCGATGGCACGATGGTCCGCGAGCAGATGACCTACGCCATCGCGCGCAAACTGGACGTCCCCTTCAATCACACCCGCCACGTCAGGGTCTTCCTGAACGGCATCGCCCGCGCCCCGATGATGATGATCGACTCGCAGCAGGCGAACGGCGATTTCACGCGCCAGTGGTGGCCGGACGCGCCCTCCGGCGACCTCCACAAGGTGGCGCTGTGGTTCGAGTTCAACGACGAAGTCACCACCTTTGAGGGATCCGGGGCGTCCTTCGGAAACTTCACCTCCGGCGGCGTCAAGAAGCTCGCGCGGTACCGCTGGAACTGGCCGCGCCGCGCCGCGCAACACGACATCAACATCTACACCAACCTCTACGCGCTCCACGACGCGATGCTCTCCACCTCGACCGGCGCCACCTACGCCCGCCGCATCGAGGGAGTCATCGACCCCGACAACTGGGCCCGCACCGTCGCCATCGAGCACATCGTCGGCAACAACGACAGCTTCGCCTACGGCGGCGGGCAGAACATGTTCGTCTACAAACCCGCCGGCGACCGGTGGTCGTGGCTCCTTTGGGACATTGACTTCGCGTTCCAGTCCGAGACCCCGACCACCTCCGTGTTCAACTTCGGCGGCGCAGAACTCGACCGTCTCCTCAAGCACCCGCCCTTCTACCGCATGTACTACCGCGCCCTGCGCGATGCTCTCGACGGCCCGTGTTCACCCGCGTTCTACACGCCGTTCCTCAACTACCGCGAATCCGCGTTCCGCGCCGCCGGCTTCACGCCCGATTCCACATCCAGCATCAGGACGTATCTCGCCGCACGCAGCACGTACCTCCGCCAAACCCTCGATCGCGTCGCCACCACCCTCCGCGTCACCTCACCGGCCAACATCGTCGCCATCGCCAACCCCGTCACCCTCCTCGGCGTGGCCCCGATCGAGGTCACCGACATCCTCGTGAACGGGGAATCGTGGCCGGTCCAGTGGACCACACTCACCAACTGGACCCTCCGCCTCGCTCTCACGCCAGGCACCCACCCGCTCATGCTCCAAGGCGTCACGTCCACAGGCACGATCCTCGGCGGCACCACGAATCGCGTCAGCGTCTCGTTCAACGGTCCCTCGGATCCCGCCCTCGGAAACGTGTTCATCAACGAATGGATGGCTGCCAACAACGGGACGCTTGCGGATCCGGCCACCGGAACATTCGAGGACTGGTTCGAGCTCCATAACACAGGGTCCACGGCCGTGAACCTGGGCGGGTATTTCCTCTCGAACTCCACCACCAACCGAAGCCAGTCGCGCATCCCCGATGGCATCACCGTCCCCGCCCACGACTTCCTCGTCGCCTGGGCCGACAACCACACCAATGCCATCCCCGCCGGATCACTTCACGTCAGCTTCAAACTCAAGCACGCCGGCGAAACCCTCGCTCTCTTCAACCCGTCCGGACTGCTCATCGACAGCGTCGAGTTCGGCGCGCAGGAAGCAGACATCGCCTCAGGCCGGTTCCCGGACGGTGCCAGCACCGAAGGTCCGCTGCTGCGCCCCACCCCGGGTGCCCCCAATGCACCGCTGCTCGAAGCCGCCTCGGCCCGGATCGTGGCGGAGTGGGACCCCGCCACGGGACTGATCAACCTGATCTGGACCGCCGTCGCGGGCCTGGGTTATCGCGTCGAATTCACCGGCGATGTGGCTTCAGGATTCTGGCAATCCGCGGGAAGCATCGTCTCCCATGGCGCCACGGCCGCCATGACCCTGGACGCGCGCGGACCCGAGGCACGGTTCTTCCGTGTGATCACCGAGTGAAGGGACGTTCGCTCGCCGTCGGGACCGTGAACCCCGACGCCCTCCACATCTCGCACCTCACTTCACCGGTTTGTCCGCGATCACGCCCTTGAGGATCAGCTTCTGGAGCTTGGGCGTGATGACGGCCGAACAGTACGGGTTCCGGTCCTTGTTCAGGTTGTAGTAGTTCTGATGGTACCCCTCGGCGGGGAAGAACTCCTTGAGCGGCGCGATCTCGGTGGCGATGGGCCGCTTGAAGTCGGCCTGCGCGGCCTCCTTCGATTTCATCGCTGCGGCCTTCTGCGCGTCGGTCTCGTAGAAGATCGCAGAACGATACTGGGTGCCGTAGTCGTTGCCCTGGTACGGCGTTCCCTTGGGCATCATCCGACCATGCACGAACGCGGCCTTCTCCAGCACCGAGGTCGGATCGTGCGCGGCCCAGAAGACCTCCAGCAATGTCCCATACTGCGTGCGGGCCGGGTCGAAGGTGATCTGGATCACCTCCGCGTGGCCGGAATCACCGTTGCAGACCTGCTCATAGGTCGGCTTCGAGACCGCCCCGCCCGCGTAGCCAGAGACCACCTTCGTCACGCCCTCGAGCCGTTGGAACACCGCCTCGAGGCACCAGAAACAACCCCCACCCACGGTCAGTCGCTCCACGGTTGCAGGCACTGCAGCGGGAGCGGACGTCTTGTTGTCGGACATGGTTTTTTTGATTCCCGAGCCCGTGTCAGCGCCGGACGCGGCGCAGGCGAGGGACAGGAGGATGAGGGACCACCAGCGTTTCACAGGCCCAGAGTAGCGCCGATGCCCATCCCGGCAACCCCGTGACAAGCGATCACGGTCGCACTCCAAAACCATCCAACGCCTTGAATTCCACGAACCGCGATCCACACTGCTCGCCCCCGTGAGCTACCAGGTCATCGCCCGCAAATACCGGCCTCAGCGATTCGAGGACGTCGTCGGCCAGGAGCACGTCACCCAGACCCTCGCCAATGCCATCCGATCCGGACGCATCGCCCACGCCTACCTCTTCTGCGGTCCCCGCGGCACCGGCAAGACCACCGTCGCCCGCATCTTCGCGAAGGCCCTGAACTGCACCGGCGGACCGAAGGCCGACTTCGACGACTCCGATCCACGCTGCCGTGAGATCGCGGAGGGCCGCTCCCTGGATGTCCTCGAGATCGACGGCGCGAGCAACAACGGCGTCGAGCAGGTCCGCGAACTCCGTGACACCGCGCGTTTCGCCCCGGCGTCGTCGAAGTTCAAGATCTACATCATCGACGAGGTCCACATGCTGACCACGGCGGCGTTCAACGCGCTGCTGAAAACCCTCGAGGAACCGCCCGCCCACGTGAAGTTCCTCTTCGCGACGACCGATCCCGAAAAGGTCCTCCCCACGATCCTCTCCCGCTGCCAGCGCTTCGATCTCCGCCGGATTCCCGCGTCCCTCATCGTCCAGCACCTCGCCTCCATCGCGACAGCCGAGAACGTCGTCGCCGATCCCGCCGCGCTCCACGCCATCGCCCGCGGCGCCGACGGCGGCATGCGCGATGCCGAGAGCACCCTCGACCAGCTCATCAGTTTCTGCGGCGACAAGATCGAGGAACCGGACGTGCTCTCGATGTTCGGCCTCGCCGCCCGCTCGCAGCTTCTCTCGCTCACCCGCGGCCTCCTCCAGGGCGACGCGCCCACCGCACTCCGCGAACTCAACGAACTTGCCCGAAACGGCAAGGACCTCGGCCGCCTCCTCAACGACCTCCTCAGTCACTTCCGCAACCTGCTCGTCTTCCAGGTCGCCGGCGGCGATCTCGACCTCCTCGAGGTCTCGGAACTGGAGGCCGCTGAAATCAAGGAACAGGCAGCCGCAGCTCCCTCCGACGCCGTGGCCCGCATGCTCGACGTCCTCACCGCCGCCGAAGGAAAACTCCGCGACGCCTCCGCCCGGAAAATCTTCCTCGAGGTCACGCTGATGAAGGCCATCCAGGCCCGCAATTCCGTGAGCCTCGACACGGTCATCCGCCAACTCCAGCAGTGGCGTACCGAAGCCGGCGAACCGGCAAAACCCGCCCCGGCCCCGATTCCCGCCCCGATACCCGGCCCCGTCGCCACCCCGCGTCCGCAACCCCTACCCGCGGTCGCCGCCGCCGCCCCGCCACCGATTCCGGCTTCTCAAATTCCACCGCGACCCGCTTCACCGCCAGAAGCCTCGCCCGCCGCAGCCGCTGCAACCACTCCGGCGCTCGCAGACCTTCCCACCCTGTGGGCACAGGTCGTCGCCTCCGCCAGCCCCCTCTCGCGCGGCGCCCTCCAGACCGGCCAACCCGTCAGCCTCGAGAAAGGCGTGCTCACCGTCGCCTTCCCGGCCTCGCTCGAAAACCAGCTCTCGCTCATCGATACCGACCGCAGTCGCAAGACCATCGAGACGCGGATCGCCGAATGGGGCCGGACCGTGACACTCCGATTCATCCGCAGCGGGTCCCTGCTCGCCCCCACTCCGGCAGCTCCCGCCAGCCCTTCCACATCCTCACCCGCCCCGGCTAGACCCGCCGCACCCGCGACACCTCCGGCCCCCGCCAAACCAGCGACCCCGGCCGCAGCCCGTCCCGCGACTGAGAAGGTCGTCCCCATCAAGATCGACCCCGTCGAATTCAAGAACGACCCGCTCATCAAGGAAGCCCTCGAACTCTTCAAGGGCACCCTCGTTGAAATCCGACGCGCCGAGGAACCGAAGGAGTGACCTGAGGAGAGCCAGACTGGGCGACCGGCCAAGTCTCCTCCCGCACCGTCAACCCCCGGGTTGACGGATCCGGAACTTGCGACCTAATGGGCTACCATGAACGCACCTGACCTGACTCAACGCGCCCCCCGGAGCCCCCGTGTCCGACTGGGCGGCTATGCCCTCCTGCCCCGAATGCTCGACAAATGCCGGGCCACGATCCTCGGCAAGAACGGCGAGTACCATTACAACTGCCCTCTCGACCAACGTTTCTTCGTGTTCACCGGCATCGACAACGAGGACCTCAAGAGCCAGGTGGCCAAGGGACTCGGGGACGGTGAGATCCTCGCCTGGGTCGAGGCCAATGCCCCCAGGAAACACGAGGCCCACGAAATCGCGCAGTGGAGCCAGTTCCGCGAGCAGTCCGCCCCCTCCGACAACGAGAGTCGCGAATACGTCAGCTCCGCCATCACGAAGAACGAAGCCACCAGCCGCGAAGATATCGCCACCTGGTTCGAATATCTCGACCTCGACGACTACGTTTCCTACGGCGGAAAAGCCTGAAGCCGCTAGACGGTGACCCGACATCGGTATCCGGTGGTCGACATCCACTGACCACCGGATACCGACGCTCCCCGGATCACATCTTCAACACGCCCGTTCCCTTCACCAGATCCCAACAGGCCACCGTCGAATCACCGTCCTTCCGCCAGGTCCCGGGACGAAGAGCACGCGCGGAATTCACCTCGGTCAATTCCACCACGGTCACCCCTCCCGCCACGCCTGCATTCTCCACCCGGCACCGCCCCGGGTCCCGGGTCGCCACACGCACCGTGAACCGCGGACACGCAAACGGCGCGGAGATCCGCACCTCGGTTCCCACCACCTCCATCCGGGTCAATTCCCGCGCCGCCCAATATCGTGCGAGCTCACCCAATTTCATCCAGAGGAGGTTGTCGAACCGCTGATGGATCCGACGGTGCACCTCCTGGAAAATACGGAATCCCTTCTCCTCCCCCTGCCACCAGATGCCGGTCCAATGCGCCAGAAGACACGCAGGTTCCCCGCGCCCGATGACTTCGACCAACCGCCCCGATTGCAGGTCCTCGCTGATGAACTTGTCCGCCCCACCCGGCGGCGTGTTGTCCCAACCCCCGGTCCAGTCTCCCGTGCATCCGATGATGCTCACCACACAGCGCGGATCGGAACCCTCCAGCCCTGACGCATACTCGACGCGCGGCGCCACGCTTTCCTTCCCCTGGTCATAGGCATGCCGGAAGTAGTGCGGTATCTCGGCGTGATACACATCGCGGACCGCGGACAACGTGGCCTGCGCCAGTTGCGGCAGCGCGCGATTCCCGAACCCGCCCGGCGTGGTCACCCCCTCGCACGGCAGTCCCACGTTCTTCAGGATCGTCAATCCGTACCGGATGTAATCCGCTATCTCCTCCGCCGAACGCCCGGTCGTCCACTCCCAGTTCTCCATGAACTTCGGGCCACGCTCGGAATAGGGATGGCCCGTCCTGGTATCAATGACCCGGGTGTGACTCACCATCTCCGGGTGAATGTCCCAGTTCGGCACCATGACTTCACGGACCACCTCCAGGCTGGAAGCCAGTTCCTTCGCCGTCCACCCGGGCAACTCCCGATCCAATCGACCCACGCAGGCCGGGTACGGAACGATGCTGTATTTTCCCTTCACCCCGTGCGCCGCGCTCCACTCGCCAAACTTGCGGACGAACGAGTCGGGGATCTCGTTCGGCCACGATCGCCAGTCCCGGTGGTAGGTCTTGTTCTCCCCGCCATAGGCAGCGTCGAACTGCGGCATCGCAAACTTGTTCAGGTTCACCAGGCAGGTGGAGTCGTCGATGATGAAGCTCACCGGAACCCTCTCCATCGGGTGAAGCACCTCGACGCCGACGCCGCGCGACGGTCGCTCGCCCGGACCCTGCGCCATCAACACTCCCGGCCCCGTCAGCGCCGCCACGCCAGCCGCCGCTGCCGTCGCCCGAAGAAAGTCCCGCCGAGTCGAGGAAGTTGGGTTCACAGTCATGGGATATCCGTCGTCGTACCCCCGCGCCTCCGTTGGCACAACCCCGAATACGGTCAATCGCGTGGAGAGCGCCACGGAGCGGTTGCAACCCCGGGGACCTGACCTTCTATTCACCCGCATGGACTGGACCTTTTGGACTGTCGTCGCCGTCGCCGTCTTCGTCGCGTGGATCTATCTCACGTCCCGTGGTCAGATTGGCGAAAAAGAGGCCCTCGAACTCCTGCGCGCAGGCGCGAAGGTCGTCGATGTCCGATCGGTTCGTGAGTATTCCCAGGAACACCTTGCCGGCGTCATCAACATCCCGCTGGGCAGCTTGTCGGACTCCCTCCCAGCTCTCATTCCAGACAAGGAATCCGTTGTCCTCCTCCATTGCCTGAGCGGCACACGCAGCGGGATGGCGCGACAACGACTGAAGTCGCTCGGCTACGCAAACGCCCACAACCTCGGCTCCTTCCAGCGGGCGAAGACGATCCTGACAAAGCTTGATCGTCCTTGAGCACCGGGGAACCCAGCGGCCATTCGAGGCTGCGGTCGATCCCCCTCCAGACAACCTTGCCTACCGGTAGGCCCCTTTCGGCACCTTCCGGTTCACGCGGAACACGGACAACTCCCTGATCTTCACCTCCGCGACCTTCTCCTGCACCTTCAGGCGGACGGACTTCACCACGGTCTCGGCGATGGGGATGATCTGGCGAACACCCACCTGGGTTCCGCGGGTAAGAACCTGCCACTGCCCGTCAGGACGCTGTCCCTCCACGACGAATGCCCGGACACGCTCCCCATCCCGGATCTCCTCCCTCAGGACGATGTGATCGACGGCCATCCCACCCTCCACGGACAAGGTGAGTTCATCCCCGGATCCGCGGGTCGTGGCGAGCGGCCTGGAGAAGCGTTCACGGACCTCGTCGCCGAATTCCTGCAACCGCTTCATCTGTGCCGCCGGCACCTCGCCGCGCGCGTCGGGTGTCGCATTGAGGAGCAGATTCACTCCCCGGCCAACCGACATGTAATAAATCTCCACCAGATCATCGAGACTCAGGATCCGCTTGTCGCTGCCCTCGCTCCAGAACCACGACGGCCGCAGAATCGAGACGTCGCATTCCGCAGGACACCACGCATTGCCACCAGGATTGCCGGCCCCTTCCTTCGGCGTCTCGCCGGGCTTCCAGTCGATCGTATTCCAGCACGGGTAGGGAGCGAAGCCGTGTTCCGTGCCAACCCAGCGCGTTCCGCCAGCGCGCCGCCCCTGGAATGCAATGATTCCCGGTGCAAGCCGGTCGATCAGGTCGTTGATGGGCACGATGTTTCCACCGTCGAACCACATCTCGAACATGGGTCCGTAGTGGGTCAGCACCTCGGTCAACTGCTGGCGATAGACGTCGTTGTAGACGGCCTGCTTCTCCGGAGAACCCGCCCGCCCGCCATCCCCCGCGCCTTGGGTGTCGTCGCGCGGACAAAGGTACACGCCGAGCCGCACCCCCTTGGCCCGGCACGCCTGGGCGAGGTCGCCCACCATGTCGCCCTGACCACTCTTCCACGGTGATGTTTTCAGGGAATAATCCGTCGTGGTGGTCTGCCAGGCGCAATACCCACCCACGTGCTTCGCCGTGAAAATGAGATATCCCGCATTCGCCGCCTTCACCGCCTGCACCCACTGGTCCGCCCGGAAACGCTCCGGATGGATCCGGTCCCGGGGCGTGGATCGGTCGTCCCCTTCACCCCCCTGATAGACATTCGGCGCCCAATGGAAGAACAGCCCGACACCCGCCTCGTGCCACAGGACCTGCTCAGGCGTCGGCACCGGTGTCGCAACCTTCGCCTCCGCAGCCAGGCCCGGCACCGCCGTGCAGCAGAGACCGAGTGCCAATAAAATGTTCGCTCGCATGATGATTCGTGGATCGGGCTGAGACATGGGTTCCTGACCTCAGGATACGCGGCCAACGCCACAGGACCAGACTGAACAGCGCCTCCCCGAACACGGCAGCGCATCCCCCGGTTGCCCGAAGCAGGGCAGCCTCTCCGAGGGCGGCGTGCCCTGATGCATGTCCACGCTCCAGTCAGCGATTGCAGCCATTCCGACATCCACATGAACTTTACTGTAAGGTTTCGGCCTCGAGCCGCGTTATACGGGTGTGGCGACACGGATTTGGGTTGGGATTCTTCGTATGCTTTCGGGCTGGTGTTGGGCGATTGGCCAACATCCGCGCGGGAATCGACTCGCGGCACGCGCAGGACGGATCGCCCGTCGGGCACGCCGCCGCACAACCGCAAGTGGCCACGTGACAGGCTGATACAGCTTCAGACGACAGCCTCCCCCTCCCGCCAACCGCAACGCCCGGGTCGATACCACCTCCTCTCGAAGGGCAATCACCCGGGGTTCGAAGCCGGCCACAGGGCCTTCAGCCAGGACGGCAGGCTTTCAGGAAATAGGGCTGGAATATCCATCGGAGGCTGCTTCCTTTCACCGAAGGATGGATTGCGGTACACGTATCGGACTCGATTCTTCCCATTCGATCGCATGAATGCCTCCAAAAGCTCCAGGCGCAGCCCCCCACGGTCCCTCCCCCCGCGCATGCCCGAGAACGCCGCCCACCCCCTTGCCGCACTCCGTTCCTGCATGGTTCCCCTCCTGCTTCTGCTGACGGCGCCCCTCGCCGTGTTCGGCGGCGCGCCAGCAAATCCCGTTGTGGACGACTATTTCGGCAACCCAATAACCGACAATGACCGCTGGCTGGAGGCAGGCGGAGACCCTGCCGTCCAGCGCTGGAGTGACGAGAAGAATGCTGCGGCCCGTGCCTACCTTGACAACCTGCCGGGGCGCTCCCAGCTCAGCAGGCAGCTTACGGAGTTGCTGAGCGACGAATCGCCCGTTTGGTCCGATGTCACGGAACGACATGGCGTGCTGTTCGCCATGAAACTTCAGCCGCCCAAGGCCCAGCCGATGCTGGTCATCCTCTCGTCCCTGGAGCACCTGGCAGGGGAGCGCGTCCTGCTTGATCCACTGGCCATCGACCCTTCAGGAGCTACCGCCATGGACTTCGCGGTGCCCTCCCTGGATGGCAGGCACGTCGCCGTATCCCTGTCAAAGAGCGGCAGCGAACGGGGTGACGCCCACGTTTACGAGGTGGCGACCGGCCGGGAACTCAAGGACGACGTGGTCCCTGCGGTGAACACGGGCACCGCAGGCGGATCGCTGGCCTGGACGACCGACGGATTCTATTACACCCGGCACCCCCTTGAAGGCGAACGCCCGAAGGAAGACCTGGGGTTCTACCAACAGGTCTATTTCCACAAGCTGGGGACGTCTCCAAAGTCCGATGTCTACGCGCTGGGCAAGGATTTCCTGCGCATCGCCGAGAACTTCGTCTCGACGTCCCATGACGGCCAATGGGCGGCGGACCTGGTACAGAAAGGCGACGGCGGAGAGTTCGAGCTTTACGTGCGGCCGCCGGAGGGTGCCTGGACGAAAGTCGCCGCGTATGAGGACGCCGTCGTCAAGGCACGGTTCGGAACCGATGGGGCTCTCTACCTTCTGTCGCGGAAGGGCGCGCCCAAAGGCCAGGTGCTCCGATTGCCCCTGGTTGCGGGGAATCTCCTGTTGGCCGAGGCCAAGCTCCTGGTGCCGGAACGTAAAGGAGCGATCCAGGAGGTGGTGCCGACGAAAACGCGTCTTTATATCACCGAACAACTGGGTGGACCGAGTCGCGTCAGCCAGTTCGATCTCAAGGGCAGGGCCCTTGGCGAAATCCCCGCGCCGGCGGTCACCGCGCTCTCGGACGTCGAGTCTGTGGGAGGAGAGGACGACATCCTGGTGTCGGTATCGGGCTATCTGTCACCCACGGGAATCCGCCGGTTCCGGGCGGCATCTGGAAAGCTTGAGCCGACTCCGTACGCGGGCAGAACCCCGGCGGACTTGACCCCTTACGAGGTCTTGCGCGTCGAGTGCCGCTCCAAGGATGGCGCGATGGTGCCGCTCAACATCGTGCGCAGGAAGGGGCTTGTGCTGAATGGCGACAACCCCGTCCTTTTGACGGGTTACGGCGGCTTCGGAATACCGATGACACCTGCGTTTCGTCGGGCCTTGCCGGTATGGCTCGAGGCGGGAGGCGTCTTCGCGCAGGCCAACCTGCGGGGAGGAAGCGAGTTCGGCGAAGCCTGGCATCAGCAGGGGATGCTGCACAACAAGCAGAACGTCTTTGACGACTTCATCGCCTGCGCACAATGGCTCGTAACGGAGAAGTACACGACACCGCAAAGACTCGCGATTGAAGGCGGCAGCAACGGCGGCCTTCTCATGGGAGCCGCACTCACCCAGGCGCCCCAACTCTTCCGGGCCGTCGTCGCCCATGTCGGCTATTTTGACATGCTGCGCTTTGAAGTGGCGCCAAACGGCGTCTTCAACACGACCGAATATGGGACCGTGAAAATCGAAGCCGACTTCAAGGCGCTCGCCGCTTATTCGCCCTATCACAGCGTCAAAGACGGCCTGCAGTACCCCGCCGTTCTATTCCTCACCGGCAAGAACGACCCGCGCGTCGACCCGTTCCATTCGCGGAAGATGGCCGCCCGACTGGCGGCCTCCGGGACGCGTCAACCGGTCCTCCTGCGCACCGCCGACACCGGCCACGGCCTGGGCACGCCGCTGTCGGAACGCATCGCGCAAGCCGTGGACACGCATGCGTTTCTCTTCGCGCAATTGGTCATGCAGGCGAAGAAACCTTCGCCGTCCCGCTGACCCACCCGTAAGGCATGGCTACGGCTATTCGGCTCCTGACCCGATCATTTCAGTGGCCAGCGGGCCAGTTACCCTGAATCCCCTTCATCAATCCCATTGACAAGCAGGGATACGAATAGGCCAGCATCAACCTTTATGGCACGTCCAAGAAAAAACAAATTCGCAACAGGCACAGAAACCGAAAGCGCCTCCTCAAGCAGCAAGACCTCTGGCTCGCCTATCGCCGATTTCATCGCCCGCCTGGAAGCCGCAAAGCAGCTCCGTGAGGAACTTAAATCCCACGACGAGCGCATCGCCAATGCCCAGGCCCAGCTGGACGCAGCAAAGGCCCTTTGCGCGACCGAGAGCAGCAGGGTTGATGAGGCCGAGGCGTCGATCCTCGCGGATTATCCGGAGGCAGCAAGCTTCCTGGGCCGCGCGCCGGTTGTGGTTGTTGCCAAGCGCCGGGGACGCAAGCCGGGCAGCGGATCCGCCCCGAAGGCGCCCAGCAGCCAGGGCCTTTCCTTGGAGCAGGCCGAGACCGTGCTGGATGCCCTGGGCAACACCTTCACCCTGGCCCAGTTTCGCCATAAGACCGCTGAACTCTTCGATGGATTGCCCAGCAAGGGCGGCATCGACCTTCTTGCCACAAGGGTGAGGAATGCGGGCGGCAAAGGAATGGGCACGAAGTTCAAGAAGAACTGACGACCTCCAGTCAACCCAATCATTCACGGGG
>CAIMTB010000382.1 GCA_903844265.1 uncultured Verrucomicrobiota bacterium | reverse complement strand
GGTCGTCTTCTCGACGATGCAGGACTGGATCCTGAACCGTCAAAAAGGAAATCTCCCCGTCCCGCTGTCTTGAATCGCCGGTCGCGGGCCCGCAGGATGCCTGGCCCATGTCGGAACCACTACGGCGCTGGACGGAAACCGCCGAGACATTTTTCCTCGAAGTCATCTTCGGGCAGAGGCGCGGGCGGCTCGCGTCAGTGGTTCGCGGCCTCCTGCACGGCATGTCCCATGGCTACCGCCTGGCCATCGAGGCGCGGCGTCTGCTCTACGATACGCGCATCATCCGTGACACCACGCTCGGGGTGCAGGTGATTGCGATCGGGAACCTGACGGTGGGGGGGACGGGGAAGACGCCGGTGGTGGAGAAATTTGCGCGGGAGCTTCGTGACCGTGGCCGCAACGTGGCGATTCTCTCGCGGGGGTATCGATCGAAGCCGCCGCCTTTGTCGTCGCGTTTCATCGATCGGCTCCTGCTGCGCCGGGAGCAGACGCCGCCACGGATCGTTTCGGATGGCCGTTCGTTGCTGCTCGACTCCGAGAGCGCGGGCGACGAGCCGTTCATGTTGGCGTCGAACCTCAAGGACGTGATCGTGCTGGTGGACAAGGACCGCGTGAAAGCGGGGCGGTATGCGATCGAGAAGTTCGGCTGTGACACCCTCCTGCTCGACGATGGGTTCCAGTATTGGAAGCTTCGCGGGCGGCGACAGGACGTGGTGCTGATCGACTGCCAGCAGCCGTTCGGCAACCAGCATCTGCTTCCGCGGGGAACGCTGCGCGAGCCGATTTCCCAACTGGCGCGGGCCGGCGTCATCTTCATCACCAAGAGCGATGGGAAAACCCAGGCCCTGCGGGAGCGGATCGCGGCGCTCAATCCCCGTGCCCCGGTCATCGAATGTGTGCATCATCCCCTCTATTTCGAGGACGTTTTCACGGGCGAACAGAAGGACATTTCGTTCATGGCCGGACGGCGGGTGGCTGCATTGACGGGGATCGCGCAGCCTGAAAGTTTCGAGGAGGGACTCAAGCGCCTGGGGGGTGAACTGGTGTACACCAAGCGCTTCGCCGACCATCACCGGTTTACCCAGCAGGAGATCCTCAATGCGATCAACCGCAGCAAGAAACGCATGGCCCAGGTGCTGTTCACCACCCAGAAAGACGCCGTTCGCTTCCCAAAGCTCGACCGTCGCGATCTCCCGATCTACTTCATGCGCGTGGAAATCAAGATCATGGCCGGGGCGAACGACTTCCGCGATTGCGTCGACAAGATCTGCTTCCGCTGAGCCATGGATCGCCTCATCTACCTGATGGCCCGGACTTTCGTCGGGGCCTTGCAGTGTCTCCCCATGGCCTGGGTTGTCCAGGCGGGGCGCGCTTTTGGAACCTTGGCCTGGTGGATTGATGGCCGCCACCGGAGGGTCGCCCTCTCCAACCTGTCGGCTTGCCTCGGTCGCGAAATCCCCCCCGAAACTATCCGGGCTATCGCACACGAAAATTTCCGGCGGCTGGGCGAGAATTATCTCGGGGCGATCCGGACTTCGGCGATGTCGGATGAGGAACTGGCCCCCCGGGTTGATTTCGCCGATGCGCGGAAGCTCGCTGTGCAGGATGCGGACGGTCGCCTCCCGAACCGGGTGGTGGCGATCGGTCACTTCGGCAACTTCGAGGTTTTCGCGCGGCTTGCCCGGCGTTTTCCTGGGCTTCGTTGCGCGACGACCTATCGCGGCTTCGAGCAACGCTCGCTGGACCAGCTGATGCAGTCCATCCGCGCGCGGTCCGGCTGCCAATACTTTGAGCGTCGGCGCGATGCCGCGGCACTCCGAGCCGCCATGAACAAGCCGGGATTGCTTCTCGGTCTCCTCTCCGACCAGCACGCCGGGGACGGTGGCATCCGCCTCCCGTTCCTCGGACTCGACTGCTCCACGTCCGCTGCCCCGGCGATTTTCGCGCTGCGATATCGTTGCCCGCTCCACGTGGCCATCTGCTACCGGGTCCGGCCCGGACACTGGCGCATCGAGGTGAGCGATGAGATTCCGACCCGCGTGGACGGTCGCTCGCGGGGTTCCGACGAGATCATGCGCGATGTCAACGTCCTGTTCGAGGCCGCCATCCGAGCCGATCCCGCGAATTGGTTCTGGGTTCATCGACGATGGAAGCCGGCCCCTCCCGCGCGCCAAGGACCTCCCGTCGCCCCAGCCCCGCCCGTCGTTCCCGTGGGCGAGGGTGGTTGAACTGGTCCCGCGCGCGTGACCCGATCCACGACAGGCCTGGCGCTTCCGCCGCCGCGACGCCTTCTGGTCCGAGGCGTGAACTGGCTCGGCGACGCCGTGATGACCACCCCGGCGCTGCTGCGATTGCGGGAGGCGCTGCCCGCCACCCACCTCGCGCTGCTCACACCCGCCAAGCTCGCGGATCTCTGGGCCGATCATCCGGCCGTCGACGAGGTGATCCCCTTCACGCCCCGCGAAGGTCTGTGGAAACTCGCGTCGCGGCTGCGGTCGGGGCATTTCGGCGCCGCCCTTGTCCTGCCCAATTCGCCGAGGTCCGCACTCGAGTGTTTCCTTGCAAGGATCCCGGTGCGTGTCGGTTTCGGGCGGTCGTTGCGTTCGTGGGCGCTGACGCACCCCGTTCTGCCGAGGGCCGACGCGGTGAAGATGCACAAGCCGTCGGTGGCCGAGATACGACAGCGGCTCCAATCGGGGATGCCGAATCCCGCACTCCCCCCCGCCTCGGCGCATCACAGCCTCGAGTATCTCGCGCTCGTGCAGGCCTTCGGTGCGAAGGCGGATCCGCTGCCGCCCCGCCTCGAAATCAGCGCTGCCGGGCGGGAAGCGGCGCTGTCGAAGTTCGGTCTGAGCCCGGGGGTCCGTTGGCTGGGACTGAACCCCGGTGCGGAGTACGGGCCGGCCAAGCGGTGGCCTGCCGGGAGGTTCGCGGCGGTGGCGCGCGCGGTTTCGGTGTCGGCCGGTGTGCGCTGGGTTCTTTTCGGTGGTGGCAGCGACCGGTCGATTACAGCTGAAATCCAGGCGGCGCTTCCCGGGGCTCTTGACCTCGCCGGGCGCACCTCGTTGGGGGAGTTGATGGCGGTGCTGTCCTCGGTGGAATTGCTGCTCACGAACGACACCGGGCCGATGCACGTGGCGGCGGCGCTCGGCGTGCCGGTGGTGGTCCCGTTCGGCAGCACCTCGCCTGAACTCACCGGCCCGGGACTTCCCGGCGATCCCCGGCATCGATGGATCCGCACGGGGGTCGCGTGCGCCC
>CAIMTB010000381.1 GCA_903844265.1 uncultured Verrucomicrobiota bacterium | reverse complement strand
TATCCCAGAATTCGACCAGGAAATCGGTGAGTTCCGGTGCGAGAACGATGGGGTAGGCCTCCTGGACGCGGTTGGTGGCCAGCAGGAGTGGGTATTGGCGCATGACCAGTTGCGGGAGGCTGTTGGTGCCGCGTTCGACCTGGAACGTGACGCGGCGCAGCGTCTGGTCACCGAAAAGGCCACTGCCGGGAAACGTCTGGGGCAGGCGGGTGGCGACGCTGAGGTAGGCGTATTGGCCGCTGGTATCGGCGACGAACGAGTAGTACGGCTGGTTCTGCTGGAAGAACTGGACGCCATTGAGGGCGTCTTCGATGGCGCGGATGGCGACGCGCGAGCGCTGGGCGTGGATGGCTGCCTTGTTGGCGGCGGCACGGGCCCGGAGGATCGCGTTCCAGGTCGAGTAGATCACCGAAAGCACCATCACCAGGATGGCGAGCGCGAGCATGACCTCGAGCAACGTGAAGGCGCGTGAAGAACGGATCGTGCGGCGCGGTACGGTTCCAGGAGGGAGGGTTGTGCTCCGTCGCGGCTGTCGGACAGGCCGCCGATGCCCTCCGCCAGGGAACGGTTCATGGGGGATCCGGGGCGACATGCTCAGCGTCCTCCGTTCAGCCTGGCCCCGGCCGAAGTGCGGGCCGAATCGGGGCGGAACAGGAGGACGACCAGTTCGGATTCGGGTTTGGCGTCCCGGGCCTTGAAGACGCTGAAGCGGCATTCGAAGAGGCCGTTGGTGCCAGCGAGAGTGATCTCGCGTGTCCAGTTGTGGTTGGGGTAGAGGTCGCCGAAGTCGCCGGAGTCGGTGCCTTCCTCGAGGCGGTTGGTCAGTGAGAGTTCGGCGGCGAGGCTGGATGCGTCGACCGTGGTGCGTTGGAGGACCTTGGCAAGCTTGAGGTTGGTCGAGGTGATCTGAAGGAGCACGAAGGTGATGGCGAACAGCATGGCCATCGCGAGGGTGACCTCGAGGATCGTGAAACCGTGGGAGCGGACGGCGCGGGGGGCGGCCGGGCGGAGGAAATGGGGATGGGGGAATCGCATGACGGCGGCCTCAGCGGATGACCTCGAGGGCGGGCAGGCCGGTGACGATGTCGAGGGTGATCTTGCGGGCGGCGATGGTGCCGATGCGGAAGAAGATGGTGAATTCGTCGGCGGTGCCGTTGGGCTGGAAGCGGACGGTGGCTTCCTCGGCGTCGCGGTGCTCGATGAAATTCACGTCGAGGAGGTCGATGGTGACGTCGTCGGCGAAGTGGCCGGAGTAGGGTTTGATGGAGTGGTTACTGGGGGGGCGGGGTTCGTTGCCGACCCTGGGTATCGGGCCGCCGCGCGACGTGCCGGGGCGTACGGAGAAGGATTTCTCGTGGGGATGGATGACCAGTTCGGTGGTGGTGTTGTTGAAGATGGCGAGGGCCCGGGCGTTGCGGCAGGCCTCGTCGACGACCTTGACGGCGGTATAGACGGCGTCGCGGCGGACGGTGTGTTGGACGAAGGGGATGCTCGTGGCCATGACGAGTCCGGCCACGGCGATGACGATCATGATCTCGAGCATCGTGAAGCCGCCCGGGGGGTGGGGGGGACGACTCGGGGTCATGGAGTCCTCAACGGTTGAGGCCCTGGGTGATGGAGAACATGGCGGAGACGACGCTGAACAGGAGGAAGCCGACGCCGACGGCCATGGTGATGATGATGGCGGGTTCGATGAGGTTGGTGAGGACCCGCAGTTGGATGGAGAGCTCGTTCTCGTAGGTGCCGGCGAGGTTCTCGAGTGCGCCCGGGACATCGCCGGTGTCCTCGCCGATGCGGATGAGATCGATCATCAGCTGGGGGAAGACCTTTGAGCGGGCGAGTGGCTGGGCGATGGTTTTGCCGTCGGTGACCTCCTCCCGGGTTTTTGCGATCGCCTCCTTGAGGACGATGTTGGGGATGATGGACTCGCTGATCTTGAGGGCGGTCAGGACGGGGACGCCGTTGGAGAGCAGTGTGGAGAGGGTGCGGCAGAACTGGCCGAACAGGTTGAGCCGGATGACCTTCCCGAAGATGGGCGCGGAGAGTTTCCAGCGGTCGACGGTACGGCGTCCGCCGGGGGTGGCGCGGTAGCGGTTGAGGATGACCCAGAGCGCGAGGATGACGAGGCCCATCATCCACCAGTATTTTGAGAAGAAATCACTGAGGCTGATGACGATCTGGGTGGAGGCCGGGAGCTTGTCGTTCATGCCCTCGAAGATGGTCATGAACTTCGGGAGCATGACCGTGACGAAGAAGATGATCACCGCGACGCCGACGCTGGCGACGACGCACGGGTAGATGAGGGCGGAGATGAACTTGGACTGGACCTCGGCGAATCGCTCGTAGTGGGCCCCGAGGCGGCGGAGGACGTCGACCAGCGCTCCGCTTTGTTCGCCGGCGCGGACCATGTTGACGAACAGATCGGAGAAGACGCGGGGCTGCCTGGACATGGAGTCGGAGAGCGACTTGCCCTCGATGACATCCTGACGGAGTTGGCGGCTGACATCGGACGGGATGCCCTTCGTCTCCAGGTGGGTCATGCTGTTGAGGGCGACGGTCAACGGCATGCCTGACTTGACCAGGTTGGCGAGCTGCTGGGTGAAGGTGGCGAGTTCCTGGAGTTTGGGTTTGCGGCGGCGCTGCGCGAAGTCGCGGAGGGCCGGCGGCATCCAGGCGAGGCGATCGTCGTTCGCGTTTCCGGCGCCCGCGGCCTTGGCCATCTTGCGACCCTCGGTGCCGGCGGCGGATTGGACGGCGACGGGGAACAGGCCGAGGCGTTCGAGTTGGGAGAGTGCGGCGGTGCGATCGGCGGCGTCCAGGACCCCCTGCACGACTTCGCCGGAGCGTTTGCGCGCCTTGTACGAGAACTGAGCCATTCGGGTCTGGGTCGAGCCGGTTCGAGTTGAGTCGGTGCCGTCCCGGGGTTGAAACCCGCGACGACGGGAAAGTTGCCCGGGGAGAAGCCCCGGTGTGCCGCGGGTCAGGCGGGCGGCGCACCTCCTGGCGTGGGGACGGGACGTTGGGCGAAGACGCGGATGGCCTGGGATTCGTTGGTGCTGCCGCGGCGATAGCCTTGGAGGTCGAGGGTTACCTGGGAGTACCCGAGCGCCTTGAAGGCGGCGGCGATCCCGGCGGGGTGGCCGTTGACGACAATCGCAGGCAATTCGACGGGGCCGATCTCGATGCGGGCGAGGGCGCCGTGGCGGAGTTCGTGGTGGCGGACGCGGACGTCGAAGAAGCCGAGCTTGCGGAGGTGGTTTTCGCCCGCCTCGATCATGCGGAGTTTCTCCAGGGTGACTTCTTCGCCGTAGGGGATGCGTGAACTGAGGCAGGCCATCTGCGGCTTGTCCGCCGTGGGGAGGCCCAGCGTGGCGGAGCATTCACGAATCTCGGCCTTGGTGAGTCCGATTTCCTTGAGTGGTGCGCGGACCTGGAATTCGGCGGCGGCCTGGGCGCCGGGGCGATGGTCGCCGATGTCGCTGGCGTTTTCGCCGTAGGCCAGCACGGCAAAACCCTCGCGGCGGGCGAGAGGCTCGAGTTCCTCGAAAAGCGCGTGCTTGCAGAAGTAGCAGCGGTTCTGCGGATTCGCGAGGTAGCTGGTGTCGGTGAACTCGTGGGTTTGGACGACCTTCACGGAGAAGCCGAAGCGTCGCCCGAGTTCGAGGGCTTCAGCGAGTTCGGCGCGGGGCAGGCTGGGAGAATCGGCGATGGCGGCGAGGGCGCGGTCGCCAAGCTCCTGATGCGCGACGAACGCAAGGAACACGGAGTCCACACCGCCCGAGTAGGCGGTGAGGCACGAACCGAACGATCGGAGGAGCGCTCGGAGTTGGTCGAGTTTTTGCCCGGTCTGCGGCACCTGCCCATCGTGCCAGTGGAGTGCGGGGTTGTCGAGGAAGGCGCCTCAGCCCATGGACCGGCTGCGTCGATGCAAGGCCCCGACGCCCAGCATCTGCGCCAAGAAGAGGACCCAGGGGGGAGCGCCGCTCCCGCGGGCTGGCGCGGCGGCGTGTTGGACGCTAGGCTCGGGCCATGGAAGAAGAGGCTCCGGTTCCACCCACGCCCGCACGCGGGGCTCGAAAGGCCCGGGGAGCCGGCTTGGCAATTACATCCGTGGTCCTTGGGGTCCTGGGAGTGTTCACCAGTTTTCTGCTGGTGGGTGCGTTTCCGGCGCTGGCAGGGCTTGTGTTTGGGGTGGTGCATCTCATTTCGAGGCGTGAATCCAGGGGGTTGGCGTGGATGGGTGTGGGGTTGGCGTTGGCGGGGCTTGTGGGGACCGTGGGATTTGGGGTGCTGTATCTCGTGGGGATGAGGCAATCGATGCAGCAGGGCCCGCCGATGCCTGTGGCGATGAGGGCGGGGGAGCAGGGAGGGTGGATTGGACGGCAGGCACCGGAGCTGGAGTTGGTGGCGATCGACGGAACGCGGTGGCGATTGTCCGAACTTCGCGGAAGGCGTGTGGTCCTGGACTTCTGGGCGACCTGGTGTCCTCCGTGCGTGGAGGAGGTGCCGCACTTCGTGAAGTTGCGCGAGTCCTTGTCGACGAATGACGTGATGGTGTTGGGAGTGAGCTGGGAGGACCGTGTCGTGCTGAAGCCATTCGCGCTTTCGCGCGGGATGAACTACCCGGTGGTGAGCGCTGCCGATGTGGAATTTCCGCCGCCGTTCGATGGGATCTCCGCGTTTCCGACCACGGTATTCATTGATCGTACCGGACGGATTCAGGAGTTCCTCGTGGGATATCGTGATTACGAGGCGCTGCGCCGGTCGGCCACGGCCGCGGATCTTGGGCTGGGGACAAAGGACGCTGGCGGGCCGCCATGACGGACTCGATTCCTGTGGCTGGCGGCAGCGGCGGAGGGGCCTCGAGGCGCCTCCGGTTCCTGATGTTGAACTGGCGGGATCCCGAAAATCCGCTGGCCGGCGGGGCTGAGCGGGTCTCGCTGGCGTTCCTGCGCGGGCTGGTGGGTCGGGGGCACGAGGTGGATTGGTTTTCTTTCGCGTTTCCTGGCGGAGCGCCGGAGGGGGTCCTGGACGGGATTCGGCTGCATCGTGCGGGGGGTGTTGGCACGTCGATTTTCGAGGCGATCCGATGGTATCGCCGACAAGCGCGGTTCGACCTGGTGATCGATCAGCACCATGGGCTGCCCTGGTTTGCGCCGTGGTGGTGTCGGACAAACTGCGTGGGCTACCTCCACGAGGTGCTCGGGCCGATCTGGGGCTCGTTTTATCGATGGCCGATCAAGCAGGTGGGGCCGTGGCAGGAGCGGTGGGGGCAGTGGATGTATCGGAACACCCCGTTTTGGGTGCCGTCGCAGTCGACTCGTCGGGCGTTGATGCGCCACGGGGTGAAGCGTGTCTCGGTGTTCGACAACGGCGTCGACATGGAGCCGCTGCTGGAGTTGCCGCTGAAGCAGCCGGGGGAGCCGCTGCGACTGATCGTCGTGTCACGGCTTGCTCCGAACAAGCGCGTGGACCATGCGATCCGGTGCGTGGATGAGCTGCGCCGCCAGGGGAGGGCGTCGGAGTTGACGATCGTCGGGGGAGGCGCGGAGGCCGGGAAACTTCGGGCGCTGGTGGAGCAGTTGGGGCTTGGCGAAGCAGTCCGGTTTTTGGGGTACCTGCCGGAGGGTGGAAAGAGGGAGTGGCTGTGTCGGAGTGACATGCTTCTCCATCCATCCGTGCGCGAAGGTTGGGGGCTGAACGTCATCGAGGCGAATGCGATGGGGACGCCTGCGGTCGTTTATCCTGTGGACGGACTGGTCGATTCGACGGTACATGAAGGGACGGGCTGGGTGTGTGCTGGAGAAGAGCCGGCAGAGCTGGCCCGTGGAGTGGTGTGGCTGGGGGCGGGTGGGGAGCGTTACGGGAGGGTTCGGGAGGCGGCCTGGCGCTGGTCCAAGCGGTTCGGGTGGGGGCGGGTGATTCCGCCGGTTTGCGGGTTCTTGGAAGAGCTCGCGGGCAGGGAAAATGGTTTGACACTCGGTGGTCTTGGTAATAGAGAAAGGGCACTTTTCAGCAACTCGAACGGGGGTTAACTGACAAGTTTTCAGTCATTTATGAAGAACATCCTCACGACTGCGGGCTTGGCGGCTGTTGCCGTCGCCGGATTTCAGACGAAGTGCGCGGCACAGGCGGTCACCGTCGATGACTCGAAGTGGTGGCAGGTGAGTGCTTCGCTTCGCGGATTCTACGACGATAACTACACGGTGGCGCCTGAGCGATACGCTCGGGAGAGCTTCGGTTTCGAAGTTCGTCCCGGCTTCGACCTCGCCAACCAGGGCGAACAACACCTCATCAAACTGTCGACGATCTACTCGGCGCGGTGGTTTGAGGATCGCGACGAAGATCCCTGGGATCACGGTGTCATCGCGGACCTCACGGGGGAGTACCGCGTGACCGAGAATCAGGTGGTCCGATTGACGGACAATTTTTCATACTCGAGCGAGCCGACGGTGCTCGATCGAGGATCGGTGGTGACGTTGCTCCGTGCCAATGGCACCAACGTGCGCAACTTGGGCGACCTGAAGTATGTCGGCCAGCTGACGCCCTTGGTGGGCTTGGACGTGGGGTACCAGAATACGTTCTATGACTTCGAACAGGATGGCCCTGGCAGCTATTCGGCGTTGCTCGATCGCGTTGAGCATTTGATTCGCGGCGAGACGCGCTGGACGCTGGCTCCGACCTTGGCCGGTGTGATCGGGTACTGGTACGAGTCTGTCGACTTCAATTCGGGGGAGACCCTGGGCGTCACCAGCAAGATCACGTCGGATGCGCGTAACAGCACCTCCCATTACATCGTCGCGGGTGGTGACTATACGCTCTCCCCTCACTGCTTCATCTCGGTTCGTGGGGGCGCGCAGAACGTCTCCTACGACAACATCCCGGGTGAGCCCAGCGAGTGGAACGGGTTTGGTGATGTGTCGAGCACGTTTGAGTACGCCGAGGCCAGCTACTTCCGCTTGGGTGCCAAGTACGGGCGCAACCGGACGGACGTCGTCGGAATGTACAATCCTGTTTCCTACCAGCAGCTAACGCTGGACCAGGAAACGGCCACGTTCTACGGCGTCGTCAACCACAAGTTGACCGAGTCGCTGACCGCGCGTTTGTCGGGTCAGCTCCAGTACGGGACCTTCAACGGGGGCGGCTACAACGACCAGGCAGAGGCTCTCTACCTTGTCGGCATCTCGCTCGCCTACGAAGTGAACAAGAACCTGTCCTTGGAGACCGGTTACAACTACGACCGAGTGGATTCGGATGACGGCGATCGTTCGTACACCCGCAACCGAGTCTTTCTTGGTGTTCGTGGGCAGTTCTGAGTCGGGCACGCGCACGACATTTACATGACTTGCAGTCGGAGGGAGGCTGGAGTCCAAATCTAGCCTCCTTTTTTTATGGATAATTTCAAGGCGCCGGATCCGGCCGAATCAAGGCTTCATTTCCTCGACTATTGGCGGATCGTCCGGATTCGGAAGACCGTCATTATCGCCGTGTTTCTTCTGGTGGTGATCACGACAACCGTCGTGACGTACATGCTGCCGGAGACGTTCATGAGCTCGACCCGTATCAAGGTCGAGAAGGACATGTCGGATATCCCGCTCCTTGGGCAGGCGAGCTTTTCCGGCCCGCCTGATCCATTCTTTCTCCAGACCGAGTTCGAGGTCATCCAGTCGAAGACGAATCTCTACCGGGTCATTGAGGAATTGAGCCTCAACAGCGAGTGGTCGCGGGAGTATCTGCGGCAGGGCACGCTGAAGACGGTGGAGACGTTTGAGCTCCTCAAGGACCGGCTCGACGTCAGGCAGTTCCGCAACACGACGATGATCGAGATCCGGGTCTACAGCCGCAACAAGGCGGAGGCGGCCCGGATAGCGAACAAGATCGCCGAGGTGTATCGCGAGAGTCGCGTGATGGAGCGCGAGCACATGGCGGATCGCGGCATCCTGAAGGTGGTCTCGAGTCTCAAGGTGCAGCAGGACAAGGTCGCGCTGCTTAGGAATGAGCTGGATAGGATCAAGGAGACCAACCAGATCACGGATGTGATGCTGGATTCCTACAGCCAGGGAACGCTTGAGGCGGCAACGGTCCAGCGCACGGACACGCTTCGAACCGACGTCCAGAGCAAGTTGATCCGGGTGAAGGCCACCCTTGGCGGTCTTGTCGGTCTGGACAAGGAGAAGCTGCGCAGGGTGCTTCCCACGTTGTACCGGGACGAACCGCTGCTCATCGACGCGCTGCAGAAGGAAGTGGATGCGCGGCAGCAGTTGGTGCGTCTGAGTACCACGCTCGCCGAGGATCATCCGGACATCAAAGGCGTCCAGAAGCTCCTTGAACAGGTCAGCCTGGATGTTGACGAGCGCATTGCGGGCATCATCACGGCCCTGCAGATGCAGGTGGTCTCGTACGAGATGGAGTTGACCGGGCTGAGCAACGAGGTCCGGAAGGCGAAGCTCGATGATTCCGCACGGGCGACCGCCTATCGGTCCTATTTTCTAAAAAAGCGCGAGCTCGAGAACGACCAGATCATGGCCGACGTGCTGAGCCGAAAGCTGGCCCAGGAGACGTTTGATAGATCCATTCCGCGCCAGTCCCTGGTCATGATCACGGACATAGCCGAGGAAGGTCTGAAGCCGGTAAAGCCGAACATCCCGCTGAACATTGCGTTCGGCGTGGTGGTGGGTTTGGTGGTGGGGATAGGCTTGGCCTTCTTCATCGAGTATCTCGACACGTCGGTGAAGACCATTGACGACGTGGAGCGCTCGCTGCAGGCGCCGGTGCTGGGCGTCATCCCGCAGAATGTGGGTTCGCTGTTGGACGAAGGTCCGGACAGTCCGCATGCCGAGGCCTATCGAGTGCTGCGGACGAACATCCTGTTCACGCGGAAGGACGAAACCTTCAATACGGTCACCATCGTCTCGGGGGGTGCGGGTGAAGGAAAGTCGACCACCCTTTTCAACCTTGCGGTGGTGTTTGCGCAGAACGGAAACCGGGTCCTTGTCATCGACTCGGATCTGCGTCGTCCGAGCATGCACAAGTTCTTCAAGGTCTCGAACACGATCGGCCTGACGAATTTCCTCCTGGGGCAGAACAAGCTCGAGGAGGTCATCCAGACCAGTTCGTGTCCGACACTGGATTTCCTGCCTAGCGGCAAGCTGCCGAGCAGTTCGATGGGCATCCTGAGTTCGCAGCAGATGAAGGACCTGATCGGCGAGGTGAAGCGTCGATACGACTTTGTCTTCTTTGATTCGCCCCCGATCATGGGCGTCAGCGACGCTGTGGTGCTGGCCAGCGAGGTGGATATTTCGCTGCAGGTCATCCAGTACAGGAAGTACCCGCAGGCGATGACCATCCGCGCCAAGCAGATGGTATCGAAGGTGGGTGGCTACCTGGTGGGTATCGTCCTCAACAACATCAACATGTCGCAGGACGAGAACTACTACTACTACAGCGGCTACTACTACGATTACTATCAGAGCTACACAGCCGGCGATAAGGACAAGGAAGGCGGAGAGAAAGAGGGGGGCGCGGAAGGGGCCACGGGCGAGACCAAGAAGAACGGGTCCGGCGACGGTTCGCGGATCCACCTGAAGAAGAAGTATTAGCGGATCACGCTCATGTTGCATTCTCCCATTCGAACCCTCGAAATTTCCATGCGTTGGCTGTCGCTGTTGGTTCTCGGGCTCTGCGTTGCCGGTTGCGGCGGCGGGGCAGCGGGCGCTGGCAAGGCGCCGTCTGGCCGCGTTCAAGCTGCCCGTGCGGGCGTTGGGCAGGCGGACCTGCTCAGGATAGGCGACCTGGTGAAGATCAGCTTCTCCGGCAGCCCGAATTCCCCGATCGAGCAGGAGGAGCGGATCAAGGACGACGGCAAGATCAACCTCCAGTACCTCGGGGTGATCCAGGCCGAGGGCAAGACCCCGGGTGACCTCCAGCGGGAGATCCAATCGGCGTACGTTCCGAAGTTGTACCGGCGCCTGACCGTGACCGTGAAGAGCGAGAACCGGTTCTTTTACGTCGACGGCGAGGTGCGGTCCCCGGGTAGGTTGGTCTACGCCGAGGAGATCACGGTGCTGCGGGTCGTTGCTGCGGCCGGCGGGTTCACCGACTTTGCCGCACGCACACGGGTCGAGTTGGTCCGTGCGACAGGCGAGAAGGTTGTGATTGATGCCCGCAAGGCGAAAGACAATCCCACGCTCGATCCGATTGTGCTGCCCGGTGATCGGATCTTTGTTCCGCGGAAGAGTGCGTTCGGCAAGTGAGGGGCACGTGAGCGACCCGGGGAATGCGGTTGTACCGCTGTTCCAGTTGGCCGTCCGTTGCTCTGGGCGGACTACGGTCGTGGTTCCGTTGGTCCGATTCCCCTTCACCGTGGGCCGGGCGGGGAGTGCGGGTCTGGTGCTGGATGTGCCCGGGATCTGGGATCGTCATCTGCGATTCGAGCTTGATCCGCGTGAGGGCCTCTTTGCCGTCACCGAGGGCAAGGCTCTGGTTCGCCACGGTGGCGAATTGATTCGACGCCATCGCGCCCGGAACGGCGACGAGTATCAGGCAGGATCGGTGACTCTCCAGGTCTCCCTCGGTGAACCAGATCGCCAGGGTCTGGGTTTCTGGGAGGGCGTGCTGTGGGTGCTCCTCATCGTGGTGGGCCTGTTGCAGTTGGCCGTTGCGTGGAGCCTTCTGGTGGATTGATCCCCCGCTCACGGCGGCGTGCACGGCAGATCCTCACCCGGGGACATGGTGCCACACCGGTTGCGGTTCGTTCCCCCTCTCCGCATCCGCATTTCCGCTGCGACCCGATCCAAGGTCGGGTCGCACAGGGACGATCCCTGTCATCCTGACGTGGGTCAGTTGACGCCCCAGCGTGTGTTCCTGAGGAACGCGAGGAGGTCGGCGAGATCCTGTTTGCTGAGCTGCTCGTCCAGACCGGCCGGCATGATGCTGACGCTGCCGAGGCGGAGTTCTTTGAGGTCGGAGCGGCGGACGTGGTTTTCTGCGCCGGGACCTGTTGCCAGGACGATTTCCTCGGGCGTATCCCGGCGAAGGACTCCGCTGTATTCCTCGCCGTCCTTGGTGCTTGCGATCCAGGGTTCATAGCTTCGGACGAAGCTTGCGCTGGGGTAGACCACGGCTTCGAGGAGGTCGCGTTCGGTGCGGGCCTGACCGATGGAGGTGAGATCGGGGCCGAAGTCGCCACCGAGGTAGCCGAGACGGTGGCATGTCGAGCAGGCGGCCTTCGTGCTGTTGAAGATGCTTTGTCCGCGGCGGACCTGACCCTCGAGTTTCAGCACGTCGGCGAGGAGAGCATCGAGCCGGGCCCGATCCTTGGAGGCATCGGATCGATTGGCTTCGAGCAGAAGATCGGCAGCGTCCTGGATTGGGACGGGGAATTTCGTGAGGTGCGGTTTGATGTCATCGGGGCGGATCGAGCGGAGGGCGGGATTGCCCTTGAGGGCGGCGATGATGGCATTGCCGAGGGCTTCGTCCCCGCCGACGCCGAAGGCCACGAAGAGTCTGGGCAATTCGAGGGGTCCAGCGGTTTTTACGGCGGGTGCCAGGACGCCGAGTTGGGCGGAGGTCAGCCTGAGGCGACTCGTGGCATTGGCAGCGGCGAGGTGCTCCGTCGGGGTCCGGGCGGGGTCGAGGGCGGTTTGGAGCACGGCGAACTCCAGCTCGGACACCGCGGATCCGATTGGCAATGCGGCGAGGGCATCGACGCGCACGGCGGCGGGTTCTGTCGTGGCAGAACCAAGGCGGTGCAGGGCGGTGGTGATTTCGGGATCGCCATCCTTCGGGAATGGCAGCGTGCGAACGGCGCGGACCGCGGCTGCGTGGACGGCGGCCGGGCCGTCGGAGGTCAGGGCGGAGAGAATTCCGGCCTTCCAACCTGGAGGCAGTGTCTTGACCCCGGATCCGCCCATGGCTCCGAGCGACGCGATGCGTGAATCAGTGCGGTAGCCGGGGTTGGAGGCCACTTCAGCGAGGAACGGCTGGCTTTCGGCGCGATTGGCGAACAACGGCAGCAAGCCTTCCCATCCTGCCTTCTCGGCTGGGGACGCATCGGCTGCAAGCATCCGGGTCCGGAAATGACCGGAGAGATCGGCGGCCCATTCCGGATGGCGGCGCACGACCCACTGCGCGGCATCGCGGAGGCGGGCCTCGGTGGCGTTGAGCAGCGGTGCGACTTCGCCCGGCTTCAACGAACCGCTGGTGCCGATCTGATCGAGCACGAGGAGTGCGGCGCGATGGGCTGAGACGTCCGGCGACGCGAGGAAACCGCGGATCGCGTCGATGTCGCCAATTTCAATCAACGCATAGATCAGGCTGTGCTCGAGGAATCGATCGCGTGTACCGGTGGCGGTGAGCGCGGCGAACAAGCTCGGAACCGCCGAGCGATCAGCGATCCGGCCCAGGCCCTCGGCGGCCACGCGAACCAAATGGGCCGCCTCGGCCGATGTCGCGGCGGTCGCGAGGTTTCGGGTCAGCGCTTCACGGAATTGCGCCCCGGACCCGGGCTTGGCGGCGAGTGCGGCCTTCTTCAATGCGGTGATGGGAGAGGTTGCGGTCATCCCCGGCGGTTGCGTGAGTCGGGCGTATGCCGCGGCGCGGTCGGCTCTTGGCAGCGGCTGCGAGCCCGTCTTCCGGACGCGGTAGATACCTCCGAGGACGTCGACCTTGGCGAGTTGCGAACTCGGGCAACAAAGCTTGTACCAACCGCCGGTATCCACCACGAGCAGGGACCCGTCGGCGTCCTGGAGTACATCTGTGGGTCTGAAATCGATCAGGTCAGAGACAAGGAAGTCGGTGTCCGTCGAGGTGTAGGAGGCGCCGGTGGGCTGGAGGACATGGCGCGTGACCTTGCGCAGGTTGAAGAGCGTGCCGAAGAGGTTGTCCCGGTATTGCGACCCGAAGGCGTCGCCTTGGTAGCGCATGATGGCGCAGGCGGCGGCGGGGCCGAATTGGGAGAGCAACGGCATGAGGTCGCCCGTGCGCCGGACCATCGGTTCGTCCACCACATCGTTGATTTTGCCGAAGACGCCGCCATAGACGGCGTGGCCGAGGCCGTCGCGGCGACCCGGTTGGCTGAGGTCGATGAAGGTGCTGATGACAATCGGTTCGCCTTCGGCGGTGAACGCGACTTCGACCGGGTTGTCCATGCCGCCGGAGATGACGGTTTCCATGCCGGAGCCGTCGGGCCAGGCGCGGAATATGTGGGCGCAGCGGTCGTTGATGGGGCGGCCCCTGCCGTCCTTGAGGTCGAGGCGGCTGAACGCGCCCTTGGTCCAGTAGATCATGCCCTCGGGGCCGAGGTGGGGGCCGTGGACGTCGTTGGCGCACCCGGTGAGGACCTTGCCCTGGTACCATTCGCTGCGCTTGTCGGCGGTGCCGTCGCCGTCGGTGTCGGTGAATTTCCAGATGCTGGGCGGGCCTGAGACGAAGACGGAGCCGTCGTGCCAGAGGCAGCCTTGCGGGAACATGACGTGTTCCGCAAAAACGGTGGTCTTGTCGAAGCGCCCGTCGCCGTCGGTGTCCTCCAGCCGGAGGATGCGGGCCTGGGGGTCCTTGAGCTGCTCGGCGGGTGGCTTGTTGGAGCCGGAGGAATCGGTGACGTAGAGGCGGCCCTGCGGATCGAAGCAAGCGGAGACAGGGCGTGGGGCGAGGTTGGAATCGGCCACGAGTTCGATGGTGAAGCCGTCGGGGAGGGTGAAGGTGTGTCCGTTGAGTTTGAACTCGGCGGCGACCGCGGGAAGGGCGAGGAGGGCGGCGGCCATCGACGCGGTGAGAATCGACGGGGGTATGGGTTTGGACGTGCGATTCATGGGACGGGATTGATGGGTGGGAGCGAAGCAAATCCGAGCCTTCGGGTCACGCGGCAAGTCAATCGGGATCGGGGATCGAGCTTCGTCACGACGGCGGAGAGGGTGGGCTTCTGGAAGGGCGATGAGAGGGCACCTCAGGGGCCTCGTCGAGGGACCGGCGTCCTCCGTGTCTGGGCCTGCAGATGAGCTTAGAGCCGTTCGAGCAGATTGCGGCTGGGGAGTTGGGTGCCGCAGTAGAGGCATTCTTCCCGGCGGGAAGTCGATTGGCGATGGCAGGCTGGGCACTCGACGGGCACCGGGGTCATGCGGCCATCGGCGACGCCATCGCGGAGGTCGATTTCGCGGACCTTGGTGACGAGGTCGGAGTCGGTGAGTTTGTCCCGATCGCGGAGCAATTCCCAGAGGGCCTGGCTGACGAGGGCGAGATGATCGGCCCGGGACTCGAGTTTACGGATTTCGGCGGACAGCCGGTCGACCGCTGATCTTGCGTCCTGATCGGCACTGCCATCGCCGCGCGAGGCGGATGGAAAGAGGTCGAAAGGGTTGATCATTTGGCGCCGCTGCCGAGGAGCACCACCGGGACCGTGCGGAACAGGATTTTCAAGTCGAGCCAGAGGGACCAGTTGTCGATGTACTCGAGGTCGAGCCGGACCCATTCACGGAAGTCGCAGACGTTGTTGCGGCCGCTGATTTGCCAGAGGCAGGTGAGGCCAGGTTTGACGCTGAGCCGGCGGCGATGGGCGAAGTCGTCGAAGCGGCGGGTTTCGTCGACGGGGAGGGGTCGGGGGCCGACGAGGCTCATGTCGCCGCGGAGCACGTTGAAGAGCTGGGGGAACTCATCGATGCTGAATTTGCGGAGGCCTCGGCCGACCGGGGTGATGCGGGGGTCGCGGGTGATCTTGAAGACGGGGCCGGACATTTCGTTGAACGCGGCGAGTTCCTGTTTTCGCTGTTCCGCATCGGTGACCATGGTGCGGAACTTGTACATGGTGAATGGTCGGCCGTTGAGGCCGCTGCGCTGCTGTCGGAAGACGACGGGTCCTGGGGACGTGAGACGCACGGCGACGGCGGCGGCGGCCATGATGGGGGAGAAAAGGAGGATGAGGGCCAGTGCTCCGAGGAAATCGATGACCTTTTTTGCAGCGGCTTCCCAGGTGGCCTCGGGTGTGGAGCGGAACACCATCATGGGACGCCCGTAGAAATCATCGACGCTCGTCTTCGAGATCTGGGTTTTGAAGAAATCCGCGAGCAGCCAGACCTCGAGTCCCTCGAGTTCGCAGGCCTGGATGACTTTCTCGAGTTGACCGAAGTAGGTGTGTCGGGCGGCGAGGATGACGCCGTTGGCGGAGGTTTCGTGGATGGTTTCGACGAGGAGGTCGAGCGAGGCTTCGTTGACGTCGAGTTCGGCAAGGATGCGGATGCCGTGACGGTCGCGTTCGGCGAGTTCCTGGCGAAGGCCGGCGGTGTCTTCGGCGGCGCCGACGAGGATGAGGCGCCTTTCGAAGTTGCCTTTCTCGAGGCCGGAACGGATCCACCAGCGGACGAGTTCCTCCTTGATCATGACCAGGGTGAAGCTGAACACGCCGAACATGAGGATGACGGCGCGCGACAGCAGGGCCTTCGTGAGGAAGGTGATGATGATGAACGACACGGTGATGACGGCACAGGTCTTGAACAGGGTCGCCGCGGTTTGCCCGCGTGAAGGGACGAGGGGGCGATTGTAGAAGCCGTAGGCTCCGAGCAGCACCATGGCTGCGGGGAGCGTGAAGAGCATGTACCGCGAATAGGCCCCAAAGTCCTGGATGCCCGGGTTTCCGCCGAACATCTGGAAGAAATTGACGAGCCAGAGGCCGATGTCGTCGGCGTTGGAGCGCAGATCGAACGCGATGTAGAAACCCAGTGCGAACAGGCTTGCGTCCACGATCGTGTGGACGCGGGTTCGGAGAATTCTTTGTTGTCGCAGCATTCGGCGGTGGCGGGAACGCGCAGCGGAGTGGGGAGACTAAAGGCGGATGGACAGCGCTTTCAACGTTTCGGTGGTAAAACGCTGTCCGAGGTTGGGTGCCCGTCGGCGAGGGCAGCTGGGTGGGTGGTGCGCTGGAATTCCGGCACCATGTTGCGGACGAGTTCCGAGAGACGCGCGAAGGTCTGGTCTTCCTCGCCTGGTGTGCAGACTCCGAGCACGCCGAGGTACGCCCAGCGTTGGAGTTCGCCGGTGCGCACGAGGTCCGAGGCCAGCCACCACATGCGCTGGAAATGATCGTTGGAAAGGCGGGATCCCGACACGAACCAATAAACGTAGACCGCGCCCTGGGTCACCTTCCGGCCATCCTTGAGCAAAACTTCGCGGGTGGCATCGAGTCGGGTGATCGGCAGTTCGTAGCGGGTGGGGCGCTCGATGCCCAGCGTCTGCTGGGTGCGACGAAAGATGCGGAAACCCTGGGCGGGCAAGCAGTACTCGGGCTTGTGGATGCTGGTCCGGTCCGTGCCCATCATGACGCCGGAGACCTGCGCCATGAAGCCGTCGCGCCCGGCCTTGTAGAGCCGGCGGCCGAAGGTCGTGTCACGGGGCAGCCACTGGAGTTCCTCCTGCATGACGGGCAGGAGATCCGAGGAATAATCAAGCACGCGCTCCGGCAGGAAGATGCTGTTGGTGGTGGCGGTCTTGCCGTGTTCGTCGTTCAGCGCGATGTCGCATAGCCGGAGCCCGGGTTCGCCCAGCCGGTGCTTTCCCTGCAGTCGCGCGAGCATGATCGCGGTGGTCGCGATGAGGGCCAGGCAGGCTGTGGCGATGATCCTGCTGTTCCTGGAATTCATGGCTTGGCCGGATGCTGTTCCGGGGATTCGGCGTGGACGTCAGGGTTGGGGGTGGGCTTGGAATCCGTCGTTGGCTTCGTGGTTTTTTCCTGCAGCCACGAGCCTAGGGCGCCGAGGCCCAGGAAGGCCGGGATGTAGGGCACGAGGCTGAGGATGGCGTTTTCATGGACCCAGTCGCCGGCCTTTTGTCCGAAGGCTTCAGCGGCGATGACGATGAGGGTGAGACGGAGGACGTTGCCGGCGACGGCGAGGGGGAATGCCGACAGGATGACGGTCGCCAGCTTCCAGGGTTTGCGGAGCGTCACGAAGGCATAGATCGAGGCGAGGGCGAGCGTTGCCGTGAGACTTCGGAGACCGCCGCAGGCGGCGGCGACTTCGTACTGGAACTTGTGTTGGGTATCGAAGATCCGCGTGCCTTCCTGGATGAGTCCGACGCCGAGCACGTATTTGCAGAGGCCGGTCGTCAGCGTTGTAGCCAGCATGCGCAGGGGAAGCGTCAGCGTGTCGGCCATCGTTCCGACCGGGAGGCAGAAGGCGCAGAGGAAATAGGGGAAGAACACGGCCTTCAGGAAGGCCCGGCCCCAGAAGGCCCCGAGGATGCCGAAGATACCCAGGTAGAACGCGACGACGCTGAGCCGGGTCTGCTGGATCATGAAGCCGAGCAGATGCACGACAATGGCGGCGAGCAGGATCAGGAGTCCGCCGGCCCAGGGTGTTTTCTGGACAGCGACGAGTTCGTCCCGCTTCCACCAGCACAGGAAGCCCACGATGAACGGCATGTACCGGCCCAATTCGTCGTCCTTCGACTGGGTGTAGGAATAATTCAGCCAACCGAAGAGGGAGGGGGAATCGATGTAGCCGAAGGTCGAGTTTCCGAGGATCTGGAAAAGCAGCACCCACGCGAAAAGGAGTGCGAGCAGGAGGAATTTCTCGGGAAGCGCGCGCCACACCTGGGCCAATTCCTCGGCGAGCCCCGGCGGGAGCGGGGACGATTCGGTGTTGGGCGATGTCGGGTTCATGGTCGGTGCGACGTGGTTCAGAGGCTGGCGGGACGGGGGTTGTTCAATCAATACTGCAGTAGGTTTCGGGGGGGCGCGGGGCTCCGGAGGAGGCCGGAACCCCTTGGGCGCCTGTCCGGGATAGGTTCGACCAGACAGGATGTCCGGGCCTCCGTTGCGATCCTTGGCGGCGCTGGGACTAACCGAACAGGTTGAGCTGCAGGTCGCGGAGGACGAAGAGGGGGATGTCCTC
>CAIMTB010000380.1 GCA_903844265.1 uncultured Verrucomicrobiota bacterium | reverse complement strand
GGTTCATGGTCCCAATGCGCGGTTCGCGAACCGTAAAGGTAGGGCGGGCAGTCCCTTGCCCGCCGCCCTGCCGGGGCTACCTGAAGGTGAGCCTCCAAAGGCCGGCGCGCAGCGGAGTGCGCGCCCCACCGCCTGCACCGGTTCAGGGTCCCATTGCCTGTCCAAATTTTGAAAATCCGGCTACCCATGAAAGCTCCTCGGTTCGTCGTGTTCGTCGTCCTTCTCGTAACGCTGTGGAGTGGCTCCGGGCCGCTGCTTCCCGACGCCTCCGCCTCGACCCCGGTCGGGTTGTGGCCGGACCGCCCGCCCGGCGATACCAATGCGCTCCCGGCAGAGGTTGACCTGACCAAGCCGGATGAGAATTTCGTCGGGGGCCGGCGGTTGATCCGTCTCGGCAATGTTTCCGAGCCGACCCTGCAGGTGTTCCGGCCTCCGGCTGACAAGGACACCGGCGCCACCGTGCTGGTGTGTCCTGGCGGTGGTTATCACATCCTCGCGCTCGATCTCGAGGGCTCCGAGGTCTGTGAATGGCTCAACAGCGTGGGCGTCACTGGCGTCCTGCTGAAGTACCGCGTCCCGAAACGGCCGGGGCTTGAGAAGCACACCGTCGCGTTGCAGGACGCGCAGCGTGCGATGGGCGTGTTGCGAGCCATGGCCGGTGAGCTGCGACTCGATCCGAAGCGGATCGGGGTGCTGGGTTTCTCGGCGGGGGGTCACCTGGCCGCGGCCCTGAGCACCACGCCGGTGCGTGCCTATCCCCGCATTGACGCCGCCGACGACGCGAGTTGTCGGCCGGATTTCGCAGTTCTGATCTACCCCGCGTACCTGACCGTGAAGGAGGATCACGACGCCGTTTCGCCTGAGTTGAAGATCACGACGAACACACCGCCCACATTCCTCTCGATCGCGATGGACGACCCCGTGCGGGTGGAGGGCGCGATGTTTTACAGTCTCGCGTTGAAGCAGTCCGGCGTCCCGACGGAGTTGCACGTCTACCCGACGGGCGGGCACGGCTACGGGTTGCGCCGGACCGACAACCCGGTGACGGCGTGGCCGGACCGCGTGGCGGATTGGATGAAATCACAGGGCTTGCTGGGGAAGTCCGGCGGACGGTAAGCACTGCCGTGGTACCCCTGAGACCTATCGCTGCGCCACATCGATTTTACCCATGAAGAAGATGCCCAATGCCTGGACCCGTCGCGACTTTCTGCGCGCGACGGGAATCGTCACCGCCTCCGTTCCCGCGTTCGCGCCCCGTGCTGGTGCGGCCTTGTCGCCGGTCAAGCCGCGGTTCGTGAACGGTCGGCTGCAACACGCGAGCATTGGTGTGGGAGGGATGGGCGCGGTCGATCTCGAGAATTTCCGCCAGCATCCACAGCTCGACGTGGTGGCCATCTGCGACGTCGATGAGAACCACCTCAAGGCCGCGGCGGCGAAGGTTCCGAACGCGCGACTCTACCGGGACTGGCGTGAATTGCTGGAGAAGGAAGGAGATCGGGTGGATTCGGTGAGTGTGACCGTGCCGGACCACATGCATTTTCCGATCGCGATCTCGGCGATTCGCAAGGGCAGGCATGTCTACTGTCAGAAGCCCATGTGCCACGATGTGGCGGAAGTGAGGGCATTGACCGAGGCGGCGGTTCGGCGCGGTGTGGTGACCCAGCTTGGGACCCAGTTGGCAGCGGGCGCGGGGGATCGCACGACCGTCGCGTGGCTGCGGCAGGGCGTGATCGGGAAGGTCAAGCATGTCTATCTGAGCGCGAATCGGCCCGGGGCCGTGGAGGCGTACCGGCCGCTCGGGCCGCGGCCCGCGCAGGGGCAGCCCCCGCCGGCTCATCTGAACTGGGATCTCTGGCTTGGCACGGCGCCGGAGCGGTCTTTTGCGGACGGGCTCTACCATCCCACGCGCTGGCGGGGGTGGCAGGATTTCGGGACCGGCTGGTCGGGCGACATCGGTTGCCACATTTTTGACGCGGTGTGGAAGGGCCTGGGATTGACGGCGCCACGGACCGTCCGGGCGCGTGTTCAGGAGTCGTGGAAGACATCGGCCGCGCGGAGGGGCGACACCTGGCCGCAGGCGAATCACATCACCTGGGAATTCCCGGGGAATGCGCTGACCGCGGGTGATTCGCTGACGGTGGAATGGTTTGACGGTGAATTCATGGCGCCGGAGCCGATGCGGGCGTTGTATTCGGTCACCGATTTTCCCACCGAATCCGCGCTCGTGATCGGGACCGAAGGCGCGTTGCTCAACCCGCTCGGGCGTTCTCCCCTCCTGTTGCCGGAGTCGCGGTTCGAGAAAACCGAGCGTCCGAAATTCGCGGAGCGAAACCACTATCACCATTTTGTGGATGCCTGTCGCGGCGGCGAGAAGCCGGAATCCCATTTCGGACAGACCGGTCCGATGACGGAGGCGATCCTTGTCGGGACGGTCGCGGTGCGCCTTCCGGATACGACGCTCCAGTGGGATGCGGTCGACGTGCGATTCCGCGGGTCGCGCGATGCGAACCGGCTGCTTCGCCGGAAGTATCGGCACGGATGGGAAGTGTAGGTTGTCCAGGGGTATCCAACGCCGTTGGTGCATCCACAAGTTGTCGGTGGGCGGCCTCTCCGAGGGCGCCCTGATTGGGTGCGTCCGCGAAGGACGGCGCGCAGCGGAGTGCGCGCCCTACCGTCAATCTGTGGATGCACGGCAACGCCGTTGGCGTTGGAGGACGTCCGTGACAGACGCGCTTCGAGGGGATCAGACTTCCCGCCATGGCGTCGCGATTGGCGGATCGATGGGTGTTGATCACCGGGGCCTCGGCCGGTTTTGGCGCGGCTGCGGCCCGGGCCTTTGCGGCTGAGGGCGCGCGGCTGCTGCTCGGTGCGCGACGGGTGGATCGACTGGAAGCCGCGGCTGCGAGCGCACGCGCGGCCGGATCTCCCGAGGTTCATTTTCATGGGCTCGACGTGGCCTTGACGGCGTCCGTGGAAACCTTCGTCCGTTGGACTGCGACGGTGGCGGATCGGATCGACGTGCTGGTCAACAACGCGGGCGGGGCGCTTGGTCTGGAACCTGTGTCAGAGGGGCGGGACGAGGATTGGGAGGGAATGATGCAGTCCAATGCGCTGGGCATTCTTCGAATGGTCCGTGCGGTGTTGCCCCGCATGCCGCGGGACGCGGGCGCGACGATCCTGAACATCGGTTCGATCGCGGCGAGGACGCCGTACGAGAACGGCGCGGCCTACTGCGCTGCGAAGGCGGCGGAGCTGGCCATCACGAAGTCACTCCGACTCGAGCTATGTGGCTCGGGAATCCGGGTCGCGACCCTCGATCCGGGGATGGCCGAGACCGAGTTCTCGGTGGTCCGTTTCAAGGGCGACGAGGAGCGGGCTCGCAAGGTCTATGCCGGGGTGAAGCCGTTGACGCCTGAGGACGTGGCCGAGGCGATGGTGTGGATGGCGGGTCGGCCGGCGCACGTCTGCATCGACGAGATGATCATCAAGCCCGTCGATCAGGCGGCGATCCACAAGGTGCATCGACGCGTGGTGGGTGGTTGAGACATGGCCATTCCCGGGGCTTCAGGGGTTTTTCGGTTCCGATTCCTGGACCGCCCTGCGGATCGCCGGGACCTGCTGGATCAGCTTGCGCAGGTCGACGCCGGTGAGGCTTTCGAGCACTGGGGGAAGTTGGGCGATGATCTGGGCGATGTCGCCGGTGAGTTTGCTGGCGCCGCCGCCCTGACCGTCGCCGCCGGCGTTGATGATCACCATCCGCTCGGTCTTCGAGAGCGGTTCCGAGATCTTGCCGGCGATTTCGGGGAGGACGCGGACGAGGAGTTCGATGATCGCGGCTTCGTTGTAGAGCTTGAAGGACTCGGCTTTCTGGCGCATGGCCTCGGCGTGGGCGAGTCCTTGGGCCTCGATGATCGCGGCCTCGGCCAGTCCCTTGGCTTTCTGGGCATCGGCGTCGGCGAATCCGATGGCCTTGTTGACCTCGGCCTGGGCGAAGCCGGTCTGCCTCTGGGCGGCAGCGGCGCCGGCGGCCTCGGTTTCGAGTTGGAATTTGCGTGCGTTCGCGAGCGTCTCGACCTTGTAGCGTTCGGCGTCGGCGGGGTTCTGGACCATGGCCTCGAGCTCGCGCTGCTTGCGTTGGATTTCCTGCTGCTGGAGTTCGATCTGCTTTTGTTTCTCGATGATCTGGACCTGGACCTCTTCAGCTTTGACGAGCTGGCCTGTCTTGAATTTCTGGAGGTCGTAGGAGAGGTCGGACTCGGCCTTCTTGGTGTTCACCGAGGCGTTGTACTCGGCGACCTTCAACTGGTAGTCCCGGGTGGCCTCGGCGACCTTGGTGTCGGCGCCGATCTTGGCTTCCTGTCCGGCCTGGACCGCCTGCGAGCTCTTGATCATGGCGTCGCGGTCGGCCTCGGCCTGGGCGATCACGGCATCGCGCTTGACCTGGGCGATGCGGGGTTTTCCGAGGGCCTCGAGGTAACCGGCGCCGTCGCGGATGTCGCGGATGGTGAAGCTCACGATCCCGAGTCCCATGTTGGCGAGATCGCTTGCGGCGACTTCCTGGACGCGTGACGCGAAGGCGTCGCGGTTCTGGTAGATCTCCTCGACCGTCATCGTGCCGAGGATTGCGCGGAGGTGACCCTCGAGGGTCTGCATGGCGATGTTCTTGATCTCCTCGGTGCCCTTGCTGAGGAACTGCTCGGCCGCGGTGCCGATCGAGACGTCGTCGCCCTTGACCTTGATCTGCGCGACGCCGTCGACGCGCACCGGGACTCCCTTGCTGGTGTAGACCTCGGGGGTCTGGACGTCGATGGTGAGGAGTTCGAGCGACAGGATGTCGACCTTTTCCACGACCGGCCACACGAAGGTGCCGCCGCCCTTGACGATGCGGAAGCCGCGCTCCTGGGCCGCGCCGTCGGAGTCCTTGAACAGGTATTTGCGGCCCGACACGACGAGGACCTGGTTGGGGCCGACCTTGGTGTAGCGGCCGGCCCACACGGCGCTGATGACGACCAGGGCGGTGACGAGGCCGACCGCGGCGAGGGCGGCCAAGCCCCAGCCGCCGGGGCTGAATTGGGCAAGAATCAGGAATGTGTTCATGGGGCTGGTGGTGACGGATTCCCTGGGGGATCGGAGGGAGGAGGCGATGCGGCGGCGCGGACGTAAAACTGACTTCCGACGACGCGGGAGATGGTCACCGTCGATCCCGCGGGAACGGGGGTGTCGACCTCGGCGCGCGCGGCCGCGGTGTAGCGGGTGCCGCGGTCGACGTAGGCGATCTCTCCCACGCGGCCCGGTTCGATCGGGGTGATCACCGTGGCCTGGCGTCCGGGCAGCTGGAACACCCGCGATTCGCTGGAGCTTTGGGTGCGTGCGAAGACGGTGCGGAACAGGGCGAGGACGGCGGCTGCGATGGCGAATCCCCCGAGCAATGAGAGGGGAAGGCTGAGGATGGGGTGGCGGAGGGATTCCGTCGTGGCGAGCACCATCCCTATCCCGCCGAATGCGGTGACAAAGGCGGCGAGGGTGGTTGGGCTGAGCGGCCCGATGGAAGGCATGTGATCCCCGCCCAGCCCCGCTTCGGAGTGCCCTCCGGTCCCGACATCGCCGGGATGTTCGTGCCCTCCGAACAGATGGCCCGCAAGGGCGGAGGCGATGGCATAGACCAGGCCAACGGCGAAGCAGAAGACGTAGGCGACGAAGAGGTCCATGGAATTTCCCCCGAGTTACGACTCGGCAAGCCAGCCGCAACGCCCCGGAACCGGCAAGGAGATTCCAGTGAAGATATTAGTTCTTTGCGAAATCCAGTCGCGGAATCGTGATGCGGACTCGCGTGCCGACGCCTTCCTGGGAGGCGATCCAGAAACGGCCGCCGGCCTTGCGGGTTACGGCGAACGCCTTGGTGAGACCGAATCCCCCTCCGAGCGAGCGGATGTCCGTCACGTTGCTGGCGCGATGCCCGAAGTCCACGACGCGCTCGATCTCGGACGAAGGGATGCCGCGTCCCGAATCCTGTACCGAGAACCGAAGTTCCGCGGGGTCCTGATAGAGGCTAGCGACGATCCACCCGCCGGGAGGCGTGTATTTCCTGGCATTTGCGGTCAGGTCATGCATGACGTCGAGGAAGGCAGGCGGGAGCCAGAAGCGATCCTCGGGACGGGAATTGAAGTCGAGTTCCACGTAGTAATCGCGGGGTCCCTTGACGAACGGCGTGCGGGCAATCTTGTAGCGGCCGTGGCTGCAACGCTCCATGGCCGAGAGAAAAACCGTGAAACTGTTGCGCAGGGCGGCGGTCGGGAAGGATTCCCAGCGCTCAGGGGATCGTTTGCGGGAGCGGAGTTCATCGGCCTGTTGGCGCAGGATGCCCACCACTTCACGGAGGTTTCTAAGGCTCTCGATCACGGAGGGTTCGATCATCCGTGCCGGATGCTGCTTGGTCACCAGTCCCAACTCCTCCTCGACGCGGTCGGCGCAGGAATCGCTCAATTCAGGCGAGTTGGTGGCCTTGGAGAAATCCCGCAGCCCCTCCGCGAGGGCATGACAAAGCCGGATGCTTGATGGGAATAGATCGGGATTGTTCCCGAGGGTCAGGCCCAGCATCACAAGTTCGCCTGCAATCACATTGCAGACGTTCAAGATGGAGTGGCTGTCCAGCAGCGCCGCTTGCTCCGGTCCCAGCGGAGCAATTCCGTGGATTTCAACTTCGGCCAAGTCCGGACCCATGAAGATATGCTCACCCGGCTGATACCTACTGTGAATCCCCCGGTATTACGTGAAATCTTCCGAGTAATACCACGTAACGTCTCCGTAGTGTATCGGGGTTATTGCGGAGATGCTTTGGGTGCCGACTCGGACGTTGTCCTAGGCGCCCCACGCCAATCGACGGTTTTCCGCGCAGGCGGGGCTGGCGTGTGGGACTCGGGGTCTGGCAGGGTGTCCCGACATGGGTGTCGAGGGCCTCTCACTGGGTCGGCTGACGTTGGATTCCAACCTTTTTCTCTCGCCGCTCGCGGGGTACACGAATCTGCCTTTTCGGCGGGTGATCCGCGAGATCGGTGGTGCCGGGCTTTGCACCACGGACCTGATCAATGCGCGTTCCCTGATCGAACGGAACCCCAAGGCCCTCAAGCTGGTCGAATCGGGCGCCCACGACCGGCCTCTGGCAGTGCAGTTGTTTGGAGCCATTCCCGAAGAAATGAGGGATGCGGCCCTGTTTCTGGAAGCGGGGGGTGCCAGTTCCATCGATATCAACATGGGTTGTCCGGTCCGGAAGGTCTGCCGCCTGGGTGGCGGCTCAGCCATGATGACCGAGCTCGGTCGCACCCAGCATCTCGTGCGGACCATGGTCGATGCGCTCCGAATCCCGGTGACCGCCAAGATGCGACTGGGATGGGACAGCGAGAACCTCACCGCACCCGACCTCGCACGCGCCTTGGAGGATGTCGGCATCGCGGCGGTGTTCGTCCATGGCCGGACCCGGCAGCAGGGATTTGGAGGAACGGTGAATCTCGACGGAATTCGCGCGGTGGTGGCGGCGGTGGCGCGGATTCCGGTGATTGGCAACGGTGACGTCACGACGCCTGAGGCCGCGCGCCACATGATGGAGGCCACCGGTTGCGCGGGCGTGAGCATCGGTCGCGGCGCGTTTTACGATCCCTGGATCTTCCATCGAACCCGACACCTGCTTGAGCGCGGCGAGAGCCTGCCTGAGGCGTCGTTCGGGGAGCGGGTCCGCGTGATGAGCCGTCACCTCGACCTGATGATCGAAGTGTTCGGGGAATGTCTGGGGTGCCTGATGTTTCGAAAGATCGCCCCGTGGTACGCCCGGCGTTTTGGCCCGGCCAACGAGTTCAACAAGCGGGTCGTGTTGCTCGGGTCACGGGATCAGTTCCAGGAAATCCTCGCGGATTACGTGCGGTGGCGCAGCCAGTTTTGTGACGATGCCGGGGAGCTGTGGCCGAGGTTTCAGCCGGTCCCGATGGTCCCGAGTTTTCTTGCGCCGGAACCGGCCGGGGGCGAGGAGCCGCTTGTCGCGAAACGAGGCGCCATCCCCGTCCCGGCAGGACCTGTCGAGACGTGGTGAACTCTCAGTCCCACGGCGTGACCGCCCCCGCTGCCGCCACGCAGAGGCCAGTCTTCGCGGGCGCATCCCGGAATCCGAGAACGCATCCGCCCGCAGTGGGGCCGCGGAAAGGGTCGTTGTTGACCAGCAGGTTTCCGTCGAGGTCGAGGTAATCCGTGAGTTCCGCGAGGTGGGCGGCCGCGGCGATCAACACGCTGGTCTCGATCATGCATCCGAGCATGGTCTTGAGACCCGCGTTCCTTGCAGCCCGCAGTGCTTCCAACGCAGGGCCAGGACCGCCGGTCTTGACGAGCTTGACGTTGACCGCGTGGAAACAACCGAGCACCGCCGGCAGATCCGCCGCGGACCGGTAGGATTCGTCGGCCATGATCGGCAGCGGGGAACGCTCGCGCAACCAGACCCAGTCCTCGCGCGGCAGCGCCGCAGGCATGGGTTGCTCGACGAACTCGATGTGCCCGTCGGCGGCGAGCCATTCCAGTCGGCTCAATGCCTCCTCGCGTGTCTTCCAGGCCTCGTTGGCATCGACGCGGACCGGCTTCACAGGTGCCTCGGCGCGAAGCGCGGCGAGGTTGTCGGTGTCGTCGAAGCTTCCGACCTTGAGCTTCAGGATCGGGCATTGCGCGGCGTCGCGGACCTTTGAGCGGATCCTCTCCGGGGTGTCGATGCCGATGCTGAAGGACGTGACGTGGCGGTCCTCAGCGAAGCCGAGGCCGAGGAATCGGTGGAGCGGTTGGCCTGAGATCCGCGCAGCGCCGTCGAGCAGGGCGGTGTTGAGGGCGCACTTGGCCGCCGGTTCACCCGCCGAAAGGGTGTCGAGGTACGCCATGCTCCCAGTCACGTCGGCGAAGGAAAGTCGCCGTGGGTCGACCCGGTCCAGGAACGATTCGACCGTGTCGACGGTCTCCTCGTACCGGTCGGAAGGCGCGCTCTCACCCCAGCCCTCGGCGCCATGCGCATCACGAAATCGAACGAGGACCACGGGGAATTCGTCGGTGCCCGGACCGCCGCCGGGACCGGTGCGGCTGGCGATTGTCCAGCGGTGGGCAAGACGCAGTCCGAACCTTCGGAAAGTAAGTTCCATGAGTTTACCTGGCTGTGATGAGTCGGTGGTCAGTGCTGACGGGTGCCTGGTTGCTGGTGCCCTATTTCCCCCGGATCTCAATGGCTTCTCCATCCATGATCCAGCCCAGGTTGAAGTGGGCGTGTTTGATGGAGCTGTGGGCGGGTTTTCCGTCGGCGTCCTTCGGCAACGGCCCTGCCGTGCTGAGATGATGGCTGTAGGTCGCGTGGAAGGTCCCGTCCTTTGCCTCGATGAGGCTGGGATAATGATAGCGCCCGGCGAGTTCTCCCGGCGGATCGTTTTCGAGATAGCGCCGGCGGATCCAGGTGCGTCCCTCGTCCTTGGACAACATCACCACCAGTCGGCAGCGATCCGCCTCGGTGTCATTGCCGATGAACAGCCATCGGCCATCCCGCAATCCCACCAGTTCCGTTCCCGAACCTGGGTTTGGGATGTCGGTGTCGGTGACGGTCGACCACGTCAGGCCGCCGTCGTGCGATTCGCTCTGCATGACTCGGGCGGGCGGCGGGCCGTTGTCGCGCATGTAGGTGACGAGCGTGCCGTCTTTTCGCTTCGCGATGCTGGGTTGGATGTTCCCGCCGCCGATGAGCGGTTCACTGGTGCGCCAGTTCAGGCCGCCGTCATCGGAGACGGCCATGAGGGAGAACGAGAAGCCATCGTGATAGAGCGGCAGGATGATGCGCCTGCCATCGAGGACGAACGGATGCGCGCGGGTCATCCAGCCGAGGCGACGGTAGAGTTTGTCAGCTGACTTCTCGCGCATGACGCCGAGGTATCGCTGGACTTCCTCGCGATGTTCCTTGGAGAGGTTCGTCGAGGCGATCCTTTGTTCGACGCCCGGGATCCATCGCGCAATCCCGGCATCGAACTCCGCG
>CAIMTB010000379.1 GCA_903844265.1 uncultured Verrucomicrobiota bacterium | reverse complement strand
TGAAGGATTCGTTGAAGGCTCTCAGGATCAGTGCCAGGGAACGATGAGAGCCATCGTCAGGAGGCCGCCGGGGAAAAGGTTGTTGTTGACGATTTCCTTCTCATTGTGGGAGTGCCACATGTACATGAAACCGTTGCCGGCGTTGAAGCCGACCTGGCCTCGGGGAAGGTCCGCCGGGGATCCCATGAACGGACTGCCGCCGTACATCTGACCGAACGAAAGACTCTGGTCGGGCGGCAGAATCACCGGGAACGGCAGGCCGTGACTGGACGCGTCCTCGTAAGGCTCCAGAGGATCACTCGGCGAGTGGCCATAGATATCCCAGCCCATGCCGGCGCCGGTCCAGTTGAAGATCGCATCAATCGTCCCGCCGGGGGTGCTCGGCACGGTGAAGTGGTACTGCTGGAGGTCGGGGCCGCTGGTCGGCGAGCTCGCCAGCAGGCGGCCATCGCGGGCCACTGTGCGGGCGTGATTGCCGTGGTGATGGAAGGGATGAGCGTCGCGCCCGCCGCCGACCACACGCATCAGGACATCCTCGCCCGGATGGAAAACCGGCATCGAGCTATAGGGCTGCGAGGGCAGCCAGGAGGACTGCGGCCAGGGATCCAGCATCGTATCCGGTGCGGTGCGGCCGTTGATGAACCAATACACCGGCCGGCGCTTGGTCGTGTCGATCACCACCGGCTGGTTGGCCTGGACCTTCTGCTCTGCGGTGATGTGGAGGGTCTCATCCATCTCCGAGAGGAAGAACAGGAACTCATGCGCGAAGGCCGTCCCCGGGTCCGAGTAGGCCTGGTTCGGAATGATCGCGCCCGAGTTATTGGTCGGGTACACAACAAGGGTACCGACGAGCCCCATCTCCAGCTGGAGGTCAGGCTGGGTGCCGCTGTAATACACGTAGGTTCCGGCCTCCTTGGCCTGGAACGAATACGTGACCCCTCCACTGGCCCCGACCGGGACCTCGGCGGTGAGGAGGCCGGGAGAGGACGGGCCCGTCACCGTCGGCGCACCGTTCTGGCCCGGGAAGTAGAGGGAGACAGGCACCGGCAGCTCATTGGTGAGCGTGATGCTGACCGTATCTCCCTGCTTCACCTTGAGGGTGGGCCCGGGGTATTGGGCCGTGCCGTTGGTGTTGGCATAGCCCCAGATGTAGACACTGTTGCCGTCAGCAGTGCTGATGTAACCGGGCTTGGCGGTGAATGAGAATGCCGTTCCGGTCAGCCCGTCCACGACGCTTCCCGCCTGGGCCGCCGCGAGGCTGCCGAGCAGGCAGAGGGCGGCCATTGGGCCAGCCCGGTGTCCGGTGGTAGGTTTGTTGATCGTCTTCATTGTAGAATAAGTGCGAAGGATTTTGTCTTTGGTTGTCTTTGGAATCGTTCCCGCATCAGGGAGCCAGGACGATTTCAGTCATCAGACCGCCATAATCCTCGGTGTTGTTGGAGAGGAAGTTCACGCGGGTGCTATACAGGACGTAGGTACCGGGCTTGAGTCCGGCTGTGTCGAGGATCGCATCCGTCGTCTCACCGCCGCCGAGAGTCACGGAGCTGGTCAGGTACGACAGGTTGGTCGCAGGCCCGGAACCCGAGCTGCGAAGCAACCGGGCGTCCTTGCCGACCACGCGCATCGGGATGCCGGCCACCGTGATGGAGTGGAAGTCCGACTCCGAAACGTTCGAGATGCGGAGCAGGACCCGGTCACCCACCTTGGCGTTCACCAGGGTGTGTATCTTCTGCGAGACCTTGCCGTAGGTGTTCTCGAAGGAGGCCGTGTTGACGGTATCCGGGTAGCCGCGCCCGTTGATCATCGGGTACGTGTCGTGCAGCGAGGCGAACGGCAGCGGCTGAACGGCGATGTGCTTCTCGTGGAACTCGCCGTCGAAGCCGGTGATCTGGATCGGGACCTCGACGTCGAAGGCCGTGGAGCCGTCGCCGTCGTTGTAGACGTAACCCAGGGGAGCCGAGGCGGACGGATTGCCGGCGAGGCGGGCCTTGGTGGCTGCGGGGTTCGCGCCGTAACCGGTGTGGTTCTGCCGCGGGTACATCCAGAGGTTGCCGATCATGCCCATCTGCATGTGCTCAGTGGCCTCGACGTGGCAGTGGTAGAAGTAGGTGCCGGGCTCCACGAGCTTGTAGTAGTAGCGGAGCGTGCCACCCATCGCGATGGAGACGGACGCCATAGGTTCGCCGTCGAAGATCGAGGCGGCCTGGGGGAACCCGTGGAAGTGCACGGTGTGCGGGTCAAACAGGTCGGGGCGCATGAGCATGCCGACGTTCGACAGGTCGATGTAGAAGTCACGGCCCTGCTGGACGGTGATGGTCGGGGCGGCCAGGTTCGCCGCGAGGAGCCCCTGGTGGAAGACCTGATCGTAGGACAGGCCGGTGACGTCCGAGAACCCGAAGGTGTAGAGTTCCTTGCCATCGCCCATTCGGGCGAAGCCGTCCCCTGCAGACAACGCGATGTAGTCGACGTCGTTGGTCCAGATCCCGTCGCCGTCGCCGTCCACGCCGCTGTTGCGGTCGGTGGCGGGTCCGTTCAGCGCGTTGGGCATCTCCATGGCGCCCGGAGGCGTCACGGCGGTGAACCCACCGCCGTTGCGGGCGGGAGCGACGCCCACCGGCAGGCTTTGGCCCGCGGCATTGACCACCACCACGGGAGTGACCACCACCAGCGGGGCGGACTGCGGGACCTGACTCTCACCAGCGACACCAAACTCATCAGAGCCGAGGTCCGGCGTGGCTGAGCGCAGATCGCCGTCGAAATCGGCGACGAGGTCCGGCTGGGCGCTGACGCTGACGCCGAGGTCAAGCGCCTCGGACACCTCGAGCGGGCCGTTAACCGGATTGTTGAGCAGGTGGTAATCTCCCTGGAAGGAGCCATCCAGCGCGTAGAGGCCGACCGGCTGGAACCGTGCCACGACGTTGTTGCCGGACTCGTCGTTGACCGTGGCGGTGGTGTATTCGTTGACGAAACCGGCGACGAAACGCGGGTTGCCCGTGGTGTTCGCGGTCCCGAGCGGATAGGTGGCGGACAGCAGGCAGTGGTTCGGGTTCAGGTACGGGGGGTTGCCAAGACCGGAGCCCGTCTCGACGGCGAGGTCGGCGTAGACCGGGGTATTGACCGAGGGCACCAGGCTGTTGACGTTGCGGTCGTAGGAGAACGCGCGGTTGTGCCAGATGATGTTGTTGACCAACTCGGGATCGGCATAGGCCTGACCTGAGACACTGGCCAGCGTCGCGCTGTGGAGGTGGGACACAATGCCCGCGCCGCCGGCGCGTGAATTGAGGTTCGCCCCGAAGGTGGACTGCGCCACGGCCAGGCTGTCGTTATTGGCGATGGTGTTGTTGATGATGCTCACCCGGGTCGCGTCCTGGAGTGAGATGCCACCGCCGTACGCGCCGGAGGCGTTGTCAACGATGGTGTTGTTCAGGATCCGCAGCTGGTACCAGTTCTGAGGGTTGTTAGACTCCGCGACGTCCTGGCCGTTGAAGGCCGCGACGCGAATGCCGCCGCCATGGCCGGCGCCCGCCAGGTTGCCCTGGATCAGGTTGTTGATGATCGTCACCGAACCGGCGCCCACCACGGTGGTGCCAGCGGGAGCGGTGAGGAGTTCACCGGCGATGTAGATACCACCACCGTCGCCCGACACGCCGACGCCCCCGAGGGCCACGCCGTAGAAGCACTCGTTGTAGGCGATGACGTTGTTGGCGATGACGCCGCCCGGGCTCCAACCGTCGTGCGAGATGCCGCCGCCGGTGGTGTGGGTGAAGTTGCCGACGATGAGGTTGTTCTGGATCTTGTAGCCGAAGGCCCCGGTGAAGATGCCGATCGCGCCGGCACCCTGGACCCCACCGTTCTGGTAGATCTGGTTGAATTCGATCACCACGTTGCGGTTGGTGAACACGGAGCCCACCACGTCGCGCTGCCCGAGGCTGATGCCGCCGGCGTAGTCGCCCTGGTTGCCCGTGATGCGGTTGTTGCTGATCCGCAGGTTCGAGGCCTGCTCGAACACCTGGATGCCGCCGCCGGAGATCGAGCCCTTCAGTGTCAGGCCGTCGATGCGCGCCGGAAAGGCCGTCGGGTTGTTGAAGTCGGCGTTGCCGAGCACGGTGATGACGGCAGCTTCACCCCCCGCCTGGTACGGATCGCCCCCGAAGACCTGGCTGATCTTGGCGTGCCAGTACGCGAGGCGATCCGATGTCGACGGGTTGCCGTTGATCACCGAGCCCAGACCACTGCCCTGCAGGCGGACCGCCTTGTAGAGGATCGGGTTCTCCGCGTATTCCCAGCTCGCGGCGGGGACGATGATGAGGTCGCCGCGCGCGGCCTGGTCGATGGCCGCCTGGATCGGGGTGGCGAGAGGATCAACGCTGGGGTCGACCGGGGTGACCACGCGGACCGTGTAGGACGGCGCCGGGTCATAGGTGAAGGTGACACCGATCTGGGTCGGCTTGGAGTTGTCACCGCGGGTGACCGTGACGCGGCCGGATACAGGACCGGTCACGCTCGCCGGGAGCTTGGCATGGATGCGGGTATCGCTCCAGGGGGCTGCGACCACGGTGTCCATGTCGAGGTTGATGATCGCGCCGTCCTGCGTGGTGAGGGTCACCGTGCCGACGGTCGCTCCAAAGCTGAAGTCGCGCTGGATGGTATTGACACAGCCAATCATCTGGCACGTCGGGTCAGGCAGGCTGGTGAGCCCCATCGAATCGATGAGGATGGTACCGGCGCTGCTGCGGAGGAACGGACCGGGGAAGGCTACCGATGCGGTTTCCGTGGTGACCGACTTGATCACCGGCGTCCCATCAGGCGGGTGCATGTCAATGACCCGGGTGGTGCTGTTGATGAAACCGGCGATCGGGACGATCGGGGTGTCCGCGTACAGGTAGGTGCCAGGGTAGTAATGGAGAGTCCACGGCGCCGTGGCGAAGGCCGGGTTGTAATACGGATCCGGAATGCGGTTCGAAGGATTGTTCGGGTCCGGCATCGTCGAGTCGTTGAGCACCAGCGTGAGGATGTTCGGGGCGAAACCGCTGGGCATCGGCACCGCAGCGTTGATCGTCGAGGGCACGAGGGCTTCGTAGGTGCCGAACTCATCGCAGTAGGTGCGGGCGATTTCGCGGCCGGTCCAGTCGCGGAAGGAGATCGGCAGCCATCCGGGGGCGGCCTTTTCGCCGTAGATCGGGCTGTAGGCGTTGAACTCGGCCGTCAGGTCGTTCAGCACGAAGCCAACGACGCGCGTGCCCTTGGACACCTCGGTGTAGACATGGAAGTCCGCCGCGGCGTTCTTGCGGTCGGCGAGGTGGACCTTCTTCATGTCGGCGAGAGGCCTGATGTCGCCGGCGCCCAACGGAGTCAGCTCGCCGCTGGTGTTGGGGCGATCAGGGAAGAGGCTGAAGATGCCCGGCACCTTGAAGAGATCGGTACCGCGGGTCTCGGGAAGGATCGTCTTCAGGTAGTCCAGGTCGATGGTGTGGTTGGCGGCGGTGCCGACCAATTCGGGCATCAGCACCAGCGAGCTGGGCTTGTAGTCGTTGCCGAAGATGACGTTGAAGCTTTCCTCGGTCTGGATCAGGTAACCCTTCGGGGGGAAGGCCTGCACGATGTAGTCGCCGGCAGGGAGCAGACTCTCGGCTGTGTTGGAGACCGCGGGGGCGGGAATCCCAGAATTGTAGAACGGCGAACTGGAGTTGCGGGTCATGCCGCCGGGGAAGTAGGAAACGAAGGCATAGCCGCCATCGAAGAGACCGGGGCGAACCTGATTCCAGGTCGCGTAGTTGTCGCTGCCGATGATCGGCTTGCCCATGATAAAGGGCGGGTTGGGCTGCTGGGTCCCCTCGGGGTTGGCATCATCCCAGGCGTCGGTCCAGGTGATCTTGAGAGCGTCACCGGCATCAAACTTGCCGTTGCCGTTATGATCGAAGTCCTCCGGTCCAGGTCTCGAGGTGCCTTCGCTCCACGTGAACGGATAGTTGTCGACGTCGGCCGGGGTCGGCTTTCCGTCACCGTCGAGGTCGTCGATGATGCCGTCGGCGTTCTTGTCCTGATAGAGGGCGACCTGAACGCGGGGAACCAGGGGCTCCCAGGGATCCACCGTGCCTTCGCGGGGATCGAGTTCCGCACGGGTCAACTGATAGCCTACGAGGCCTGTGATGCCGCCGTTTTCGCCAGACGCGTAGTCGGCCTTGCCCCAGTCGATGCGGTTGTTCTGGTTGAGGAACAGCACCATGGCCTGGAGGAGGTTGTTGGCCGGAATGGGATCGTTCTGGGTGCGGCTGAGATTGTTGCCGGTGTTGGGGTTGATGACCCGGCGGCTCGTGTCCTGGGTCCCATCGGGGAAGACCTCGAACTGGGGCTGCGGAACACGGACGCCATCGGAAGGATAGGCCCAGCCGTCGTCGGGGAGGATGGCTCCACCATCATCGACGACCGCGGTCAGGCCGGTCGCCTTGTAGCGTTCAAAACCGGACTCGGCGACGAGCCACTTGAAGAAAGGGAAGACCTCCTGCATCGAGTAGTTGCCCTCGGGATCCGAGACGGTGGACATGTAGATGCTGCCGTCGCGGTAGCGGAGGTTGAGGGTCTGGCTGGGGATGCCGACTTCGCCGGGGTTGCGGAAGCCGTTCTGGTTCTTGTCGTAGAAGACGCTGCCTTCGTAGGT
>CAIMTB010000378.1 GCA_903844265.1 uncultured Verrucomicrobiota bacterium | reverse complement strand
TTTCACGACCGGTTGGGGATTGGCACCTCGAATCCGCAACAGGTCGACGCGGTGATGCCGTTGTATCACATTCTTCGGTCGCCGGAGCGGGACCAGACTTCGGTCCTTTGGCCGTTTGTGTCGTGGTCGGATGACCGGGAGGGGAAGTTCCACCAGTGGAGTGCTCCGTGGCCGTTCGTCAGTTTTGCGAGGGGCGAGGGGCGGACGCTGGATCGGGTCCTGCCCTTGTTCAACGTGGGTCATTCGCCGACGATGGACATCGAGAGTTACGCCTGGCCGGTCTACCGGCGCCAGCATCTCCACACGCCGAACATGGAGCGGGACCGGCGGCAGTACGGGTTCTACCTGTTCGTCGACGTGCGCGAGGGGAATCCCGAGACGCGGCAGAAGTCGAGACGGCTTGATTCGTGGCCGTTTTTCGCGTGGTCCAGGGATCGCGAGGGGAATGAGCGTCTTCAGGTGCCGGCCCTGATGGAGGTGTTCTCCGCCAACTCGCCTGGCATTAGTTTGAACTGGTCGCCGTTGTGGTCGCTGTGGCGGCAGGAGCGCGACACGAAGACCGGGGTGGAAAGCCAGTCGTTGTTGTGGAATCTATACCGCCGCGAACGGGTGGGGGGCGTGACAAAGGGCTCGCTCCTGTTCGGGTTGGTTCAGTATGAGAAGTCCGCGGCGGGCCGCCGGTGGCGTTGGTTCCATTCCGGGCGGCGGTTGAGTGGGGAATCCGTAGCGAGTCCGGGGACGGGCGCAGCCTATTCTGAAAGCAATGTTTCAAAGTCTCGGTGAACTGGCCTTGTTGGGCTGGCAGACGCTCGTGGCGCTGCCGCAGATCTGGCGCCAGCGGCGCAAGGTTGCGGAGCAGTTGTTCGAGATCGGCAACGCCAGCCTGTTCATGGCCTGCCTGCTTTCCCTCTTCATCGGCGGCGTCCTTGCGCTGCAGAGCGGACCGCGGCTCGCCGAGCGCGGGATTTCCAGCATGCTGGGCGGGCTGATCGGGCTCTCGGTGTCCGAGGAACTGGCGCCGGTGATGATGTCGATCCTCATTGCGGGCCGCATCGGGTCGGCGATGGCTGCCGAGATTGGATCGATGCGCGTCTATCAGGAAATCGACGCGTTGCGCACGATGAACATCGACCCGATCAGCTATCTGGTCCTTCCGCGGATCGTGGCCATCACGGTGGGGCTTCCGATGCTGGTGGCGTTCTCGATGCTCGTGGGCTGGTCCGGCGGTGCACTTGTGGCGGTTGCGAACCACAATATCGGCATCACGCCGGCCGATTATTTCAACAGCCTGCGGGGCGCGGTGCAGGGCTTCGACGTGGTGAAGGGGTTCATCAAGAGCCTGGTCTTCGCGGTGATGGTGGGCCTGATTTCGTGCCACCAGGGATTGCAGACCCTGGGTGGCCCGCGGGGCATTGGGCGTTCGGTCACCAAGGCGGTCGTGAACTCGATCGTGATGATCCTCATCCTCGATTATTTCCTCACCCGCTTCCTGATCCTCTTCGATCGATGAGCTCCGAAACCCAGGGTGTCCGCGTCGAAGTGCGCGGAATAAGGAAGGCTTTCAAGGGGGTCGAGGTCCTCAAGGGCATCGATCTCCAGGTGGATGCTGGTGAGATCTTTGTCCTGATGGGGCCGAGTGGCGGCGGAAAGACCGTCCTCCTTCGACAGATCATGGGCCTCGACATGCCCGATGGCGGGGACGTGATGATTGACGGTCAGGACGTGCACAGGGAGGGGTTTCGGGACCGGGTGCGGATGGGAATGGTCTTCCAGTCGGGGGCGTTGCTGAACTCGCTCACGGTGGCCGAGAACGTGGGGTTGTATTTGTCGGAGCATCGGCTTCAGTCGGCCCACGTGATTTCCAGGATCGTCGCCGAGAAGTTGGAACTGGTGGGGTTGAAGGATGCCGGGGACAAGCTGCCCGGGGAGTTGTCGGGCGGCATGCGCAAGCGGGCGGCGATTGCGCGCGCGCTGGTGATGGAGCCGCAGATCCTTCTCTACGACGAGCCGACGAGCGAGCTTGACCCGCTGCGTTCGGTGACGATTGGGCGTGAGATCCGGGCGCTCAACCAGAGGCTTGGCGTGACGTCGATCCTCGTGACCCACGACCGTGACCTCGCCTGCGGCATCGCGAACCGGATCGCTTTCATGCACGACGGCAAGGTCATTTTCATCGGGACGCCTGCAGCGTTGAAGGCCTGCACCGAGCCTGTTGTGCGCAGCTTTCTGACCATCGATTTCGACTCATCCGCCCCTGTCATTGAACCGCCATGAGAAATTCGCTCGAGACCCGATTGGGCCTCTTTTTCGCCCTCGCGTTCGTCGCCGGACTGCTCGTCCTCGAACTTTCCAGCGGGATCGATTTCCTCCGGAAAGGAGTCGACGTGAAGGCCCGCTTCAATTCGGTCAACGAACTCCAGATCGGGGCCCCGGTGAAACTTGCCGGCGTGCAGATCGGCGACGTGCGCCGGATCGCGATCGAGGGGGCGAAGGTCGCGGTCACCCTCAGGCTGCGGCAGGATGCGGCGATCCGCACGGACAGCAAGGCCACCATCCGGTTCGCAGGATTGATGGGGCAGAACTACATCGCGCTGTCGTTCGGGACGCCGGCGGCGCCAGTGATCACGGCGGGTTCGGAACTTGAGGCGGAGACCCTCCCGGACCTGGGCCAGATCATGGCCAAACTCGATGCGGCGGCGTCGTCGGTGGGCGGGATCACCAATATTTTCGGCGGGGACAATTTCCAGAATCTGCTGGGGCCGTTCACGGATTTCCTGAAGGACAACAGCCCGCGCCTGACGGCGATCCTCGGCAACATCCAGGTCATCTCGAAGCAGATCGCGGATGGCCAGGGAACGGTGGGGAAGTTGATCAGCGACGATGCGCTCTACACGACGGCGCTTTCCACGATCACCAACATGAGCGCGACGGCGACGGAGATCCAGGGCATGGCGGGTGATGCGAAGGCCACGGTGGCGGAGGCGCGCAAGATCGTGGCTGAAGTCGGGGCCGGCCAGGGGACGCTTGGGAAGCTGCTCCACGACGAGACGCTCTACCACGAGACGACAGGTGCCATGACCAACCTCCACCAGATCCTGGGGAAGGTGAACGGCGGCCAGGGTCTTGCCGGCAAGGTCGTGAACGACGAGAACTTCTTCAAGAACGTGAAGGGCACGCTCCAGAAGGTCGAGAAGGCCACCGACACCCTCGAGGATCAGGGCCCGATCTCGGTCATCGGAACGGTCGCGGGTCACCTGTTCTGATGCGCGTCAGCCAACCGAGGCGAAGGCTTTCCTGAGCATGGCAATGCTCCTGGGGACTGCGATGTCGGGGTTCTCCTTGCCCTCCATCTCGAGTGACACGTAGCCGCAGTAGCCGGCCTTCCGCAGGATTTTCGCGATGCGCTTGTAGTCGAGGTCGAGGGTGTACCACTCGCCGCCGCCGTAATAGGTCTTGGCCTGCACGTAGACCGTGCGTCGCGCGATGGCCTCGAGCTTTTCGTACGGATCTTCGAGGAAATTCCCGGTGTCCATCAACGCGCCAAGCCATGGGGAAGGGCAGGCGTTGAGAAGACGAAGCAGACCCTCGGGCGTGCGGCTCAGGCCCCAGTGATTTTCGAGCGCCAGGGTGACACCGCATTGCGCCGCCTTCGGGAGACAACGCTCGATGCAATCCTGACACCACTTGAATCCCTCGTCCTCGGTGTGGCCTGGAAGAACCGGCTCGATGCCCCGGTTCCTCATCAGCTCGTCGAAATCCTGGAGGGTGTTCCAGCGTCCGGAGTTCAGGCGGATGCAGGGCACGCCCAGTTCATACGCGATCTCGATGCACTTGTGCGTGTGTTCGACCTGGGCCTTGAGAACGGCCGGATCGGGATCCACGAAATCCTGGTGGATCGAGAGCGCGACGAGGTCGATGCCGTGTCGGAAGGCGTGCTGCTTGAGGCGCTGCAGATAACCGCGGTGCGCGGCGGTGAGCGGTTCCTTTTCCGGGATGTCCATCTGGCGATGAAGGATGTCCACGCCCTGGACACCGATGCGCGCGGCCTTTTCGATCACCGTTTCCACCGGGACCTTCTCCGTCTTGAAGTGCCAGTAGGAATAGCTGGCGATGCCGAATCGGACCGGAGGAAGCGTCGCGGACGGGGGGGCGCCGGAAGTCGCGGCCGATGTGATCGTGGCGGGCAGGACGGCGGCGCCGGTCGCGAGCGCACCGGTGCCGAGGAAGCTTCGGCGGGAGATCTGCATGCCGCAGAATGGTCGGAAACACGCCGCGGCGGAAGCCTGGAGAATTCCACAAGAGACCTGTCCCTCTATGCTGTTTCCAGGCACGGGAGGTAGGCCGTCTGAGACCCGTGCATCCAAAGATTGACGGCAGGGCGCGCACTCCGCTGCGCGCCGTCCTTCGCGGACGCACCCAGGCACGGCGCCCTCGGAGAGGCCGTCTACCCCGATCGCCCGGGGTTGTTTCTCGCGCGGCCGGGCAGGCAACCGGACCTGGGGAGTCAAGGGTCCGGCGGCTTCCGCTGGATTTCAGTGTTCATCCCATTGCATTCAGGGGCTGCGTTGGTATCGTCGCGCCGCTTTGCACCCGCTGTTGGGACTTCCGAAATGAGCGAACCTTCGTCTGCGACTCCTCCATGGAGCGTCGATGCCGCGCGTGGCCTGTACAACATCGACCGCTGGGGGGCCGGATACTTCGATGTTAATTCCGAGGGGCACGTGATCGCGCGTCCGCTGCAGGAGAAGGGCGCGTCCGTGGACGTGACGGATGTCCTTGCCGACGCGAGGGCGCGGAACCTGAAGTTTCCACTGCTGATCCGGTTCCAGGACATCCTGCGTCACCGGGTGCAGGCGGTGAACGAGGCGTTCCGTGGTGCGATTGGGGAGTTCAACTACCAGGGCCGCTACCGGGGCGTGTTTCCGATCAAGGTCAACCAGCTGCGGGAGGTGGTGGAGGAGATCCTGGACGCAGGCCGGCCGTATTCGTTCGGACTCGAGGTGGGCAGCAAGCCCGAGATCTTCGCGGCGCTTGCGCTGCAGGACCAGCCCGGCGGGCTGATCATCTGCAACGGCTACAAGGACACCGCGTTCATCCGGATGGCGTTGCTTGGCATCAAGCTGGGCAAGCAGGTCATCATGGTCGTCGAGAAGCTGGAGGAGCTTCGGCAGATCGTGACCATTTCGCGGCAGATGGGCGTGGAGCCCCAGATCGGCATACGCGTCAGGCTCCTCGCGAAAGGCGCAGGCAAGTGGGCCGAGAGCGGTGGCGAAAACGCGAAGTTCGGGCTCAGCACCGTCGAGATCCTCGCCGCTTGTGAGATCCTCAAGTCCGAGGGGCTCGCGCACTGCTTCAAGCTCGTCCATTTCCACATCGGTTCCCAGGTCCCCGACATCCTCACGGTCAAGAAGGCGGTGCAGGAAGCGGCGCGTTATTATGCAAAGCTCCGCAAGCTCGGGTTCGAACTCCAGTTCCTCGATGTCGGCGGCGGGCTGGGGGTGGATTACGATGGCAGCCATTCTGCGTTCGACAGCTCGACGAACTACACCCTCCAGGAATACGCCAACGACGTCGTCTACTACGTCGCGGACGTGTGCAACGCGGAGAAGGTCCCGCATCCGGACATCGTGAGCGAGAGCGGGCGGGCCTTGGTGGCCCACCACAGCATGCTGGTGGTCGAGGTGTTCGGGTCGATCAACAAGACGGACCTCGCGGAGTCGCTGACCTTCGGCGACCAGGAACATCCGCTGGTCCGCGAGCTCCTCGACATGCGCCGCAATTTCCAGCGCCTGAACAAGCTCGAGGCTTTCCATGACGCGGCCGAGCGCCGGGAGGACGCGCACAGCATGTTCGTCCTTGGCCTCATGGAGCTGCAGGACAAGGCGAAGATCGAGTCGCTGTACTGGCAGATCAGCCAGGCGGTGGTGGAAACGTTCCGTGGGCAGGCCTACATCCCGGAGGAAATCCGGAAGCTCAAGGACAGCCTTGGCGACCAGTACCTGTGCAATTTCTCGGTGTTCCAGTCGTTGCTGGACCACTGGGCGCTCGGGCAGTTGTTTCCGATCATGCCCGTCGACCGGCTTGAGGAGCGGCCATCGCGGGAGACCACGCTGGTCGACATCACCTGTGATTCAGACGGGCAGATCAACAAGTTCATCGATCTCCGCGACGTCCGCGACACCCTCGCCGTGCATCCGCTCCGCAGCAACGCGCAGGGACCCGAGCCGTATTACCTCGGCTTTTTCCTGATGGGCGCCTACCAGGACATCATGGGCGACCTTCACAACCTGTTCGGCCGGGTGAACGAGGTCCATGTGTTCCTGGAGCCGGACGAGCCGGCCGGGTATTACGTCGAGGAAGTCATCGAAGGCAGCACCATCGGGCAGACGCTGAGCTCGGTGCAGTACGACGAGAACGAACTGAAGCGGCAGATGAAGTCGCAGATGGATGCCGCGATCAAGTCGGACCGGCTCAAGCCGAGCGAGGCGATGCGCCTCCTCGACGATTACGAACGTGGTCTGAAGGACTACACCTACCTCGGTTCTTGACGCAGCCCACGCCCACGCCGTCCACGTTTTCACCGCTGTTGTCCGGCAACGACGGTGGGCGTGCTGGCGCGGTGCGGGATGTGGCGCTTCCCGGTGTTCCGGGTTTCGCGGTGGGGGATGTGGCTGGGGTGATGCGTTCGCTGTCGGCGCTGTTCTGGGGATTGCCCCTGACGCTGCTGGCGTTTGCACGGCATTTCCTGATGGTCATCCCGTCCGCCTACGACGCGATCCTTCCGCCGGTGGGGACGGTCCTGCTGGTGTTCGGTCTCCTGCGGATAGGCCGGTTCCAGCGGCAGGAACGGGTCTGGCAGGAGGCGTTGTTCAGTTCCCAGGTGCTGGGAGTGCTCTTGTTGGGGCTTTCGCCGTTCCTGTACCTGTGGAGCCGGGTTCCCTCCGAGCCGCTGTTCGCTCGGGCCGTGGGGGTGCTGCTGGTCGGTTCGCTCGTCTTCCTCGTGTCCGTGTCACTGACACTGGCCCGGCTGGCCGCGATGCTGCCTGACGCGGCTGCGCATTCGGATGCGCGGCTTTTCCACACGCTGACGGGCTACCTGGCGTCCACCGTGGGCGCGATCACGGCGGGTCTGTACTGGCGGCTCGAGCCGCCGACGTTGTCCGATTTTCTCGCGCTTCCACAGCAGCCCGTGGCGCATGGCCTGCAGGCGTTTGTGCTGGTCCTGGTTCTGGTTCCCGTGGCCATGTCGATGGCGCTCACGTGGAAGTTGAAGGAAGTCGCGCTGGGCGTGTTGGCCGACCGGTCGCGGTGAATGCCTGGTCGACCACGCCTAATGGGCGAGGCAGCCGAAGCGGATGAACATCCCGAGGAAGAGGATTGTGACCGCGACCATGAGCAGGATGCCGTGGCCGGTGGCTGCCAGGAGGAGGCCGAGGCAGATCAGGCCGGAGAGCGCGAGGATGGCGAGGGCCGCGAGGACGAACTTCATGCGGAGGCAGGGTAGCGGGAGATCGCCAGGGCTCAAGCTGTGTCGTCTACACGATCTCCACCGGGCATTTCGGGATGGCGTCGAGGAATGTCTGGCCGTAGCGCTTGGTGAGGATCCGGTTGTCCAGCACGGCCACGATGCCGGAGTCTGATTTGCAGCGGATGAGACGGCCGACACCCTGTCGGAATTTCAGCACCGCCTCGGGGAGCGAGAATTCGGAGAAGGCATTCCCGCCGCGGGCCTCGATGGCCTCGATGCGCGCCTCGACGAGCGGATGATCCGGCACCGCGAACGGGAGCCGGGTGATGATGACGTTGCTCAGCGCCTCGCCCGGCACATCCACGCCCTGCCAGAAACTGTCGGTCCCGAACAACACCGAGTCCACGTCGGCCTTGAACTTCTCAAGCATGGTGGAGCGCGGGGTGCCCGTGCCCTGGACGAAACATTCAAGCCCGAGTTTCCCGAAGAAACCCTCCATGCGCTCCCCCAGTTCCCGCATGAGCCGCGCGTTGGTGAAAAGGACAAAGGCCTTCCCGTGGGTCATCCGGATGAAATGTTCGATCCAGCGGACCAGGGCGTCGCGGTAATCCGGGTCGCGCGGGTCCGGCATCTTGTTCGCGACGAACACCTTCATCTGGCGCTGGTAATCGAACGGGGAACCCACCTGGAGCGGACGCGCGGACTCCGCCCCGACGCGTCGCACGAAATACGAAAGCGCCCGGGCGTCGTGGCGATCAATGACACTGGCGTCCTTGCCGGGCCTGGATTCCTTCGGTCCGGCCGCGGATGTTCCCCGTTCCTTGGCGCTGATGCCCAGCGAGGCGCTGGTCATGATCACCGAGGTTTCGCTCTCGAAAAGGCGCCGTCGCAGGTACGCGGCGACGTCGATGGGCGCCGCGTGGAGCGAGAGGTTGCGCTGGGTCTTGCCGCTGCGCTCGACCCAGTACACGTGGTCGTCGGCGGCCTGCTTGAGGAATTCCGCGATCTGCTCGCGCACCTCCGAGAGACGGCGGTTGCAGTCGAGCAGTTCCTGGCCGGTGTCCGAGTCCTCGGTGGCCTTCACCACGTCGGCGAGCGATTCGCGGAGGCGCTGCACCGGCAGGGTGACGTTGTCGTTGACGAGGTCCGGACGCCGGATCCGCAGCTCCGACCATGCCCGCCTTGGGGGGGATCCATCGCCGGGTGAGCCCTCGCCCACGCCGCCTTCCCCGCCTGCGCGGGTCCGGGCCTCGGCTGCGATGTCGTCGCAGGCGGTCTCCACGGAATCGAAGAATCGATCACCCTCCGCGACCAGGTCGGCCACGAGCCGGACCGACTCGCCGCGTCGCAGGGTCGCGAGAAGGCCTTTCTCGGTGCGCTGGTTCCAGAGTCGGTTGAGCGCGAAGCGGAACTGGCCGCTGGAGACGCTCAGCCCGATGTGGCGCGAGGCGACCTGTTCCATGGTGTGGGCCTCGTCGAACACCACGAAGTCGTTCTTGAACAGGATCCCGGACGTCTGTTCCTCGTCGACGCCGCCGAGCAGCGTGAAGAAGAGCGTGTGGTTCAGCACCACGACGTCGGCGTGGAGGATGCGTTGCCGGGCGCGTTGAAAAAAACAGACGCCATGGGCCTTCGCGAAATCGCTTGGGTAGCCGCAGCCCTTGGGTGAGCAGAGGCCGCGCTCGGAACAGACGTGCGACCAGACCTTCGAGTCGGGCTCCGTGCCGAAGTCGGAGAGCGTGCCGTCCTCGGTCGTCTCGGCCCATTCCTGGATGCGGCGGAGTTCAGCGACCTCGGGTGATGTGAAGAGGCCTTCGGCCTGGAGCAGCGCCTTGTGGAGGCGGCGTCGGCACAGGTAATTGCTGCGGCCCTTGAGCATCTGGAACTGGAAGGGCACCGGCAGGACCTTCTCGAGCATCGGGAGGTCTTTGTCGACGAGCTGTTCCTGGAGGTTGATGGTGTGGGTGCAGATGACCGCCTTCTTCTGCCGTTGCACGGCGAAGAGGATCGCGGGGACGAGATAGGCGAGGCTTTTCCCGACTCCAGTGCCGGCCTCGACGACGAGATGTTCGCCGTGATCAAGGGCGCGCGCGACCGCGACAGCCATCTGCTGTTGCTGCGGGCGATACTCGAAATTGCTCGCCTTCGAGAGGGGCCCCGACGTGGAAAAGAACTCCGACACCTGCGCTTCCAGGCTGGTGTCGGGCGCGGCCGAGGCATGTTCCGCAAGGCTGATCATCGTGCGCCGCGGATGGTGCGCCCGGACCTCACAGGATGCAACGCAGGGCAGGGGCTTACGCGTACTGAAGGCCGACAAATGGCAGGGGTACGATGACGGTCCGGACCTTGCCGTCAGGAGCTCCCACAACGAGTTCGACTCCCGGCCCGTTGCACTCCCGCCTCGCATAACCCAGCGCGATGCCGTGGCCCAGGGACGGCGACAGGGTCGTGCTGGTGAGGTAACCCACCTCCTTGCCGTCCTTGAACAGCTTCGATCCGCGCTCGGGGAGAGGCTCGGTTCCGCTCGTGAATTGGAATCCGCGCAAGGCTTTTGCGACCTGGCCGTAGGTCCGGATACGCGCGATGACTTCCTGACCGTTGTAACAGCCCTTGTTGTAGCTGATCGCCCGCTCCTCGATGCCGCATTCCGGAGGGAGATTCGATTCGTCCATGTCGGCCCCATGGCGCGGGATGCCGGCCTCGATACGGGCAACTTCAAGCGCGTTCCAGCCGCAGGGCCTGCCGCCGAACTCACGGGCCGCGGCGATGAGTCGTTCGGCAACGGCCTTCAATGTGGCCCTCGGGACGAAGACATCGAAGCCGCGATGGCCGGCGCGTGGATGGTTGGCCACGTGGATTTCACCGAGGTCCGGGTCGTTCACCCCCACATTTCCAAGGGCTTTCGTGGGAAGTTCTGGAAAACAACCGAGATGGGCCACCACCCGCGCCGCGTGTCGACCCTGGACACTGAGGAGGCCGTAGTGCGGCGCGGCGTCGACGACCTGGACGTCATCCGCGACGATGAACTTCTCGAGGCGCTCCACGAGGCCCACGGAGAGTCCGGGCTCAAAATCGAGGAGCAGTTCCGCGGGAAGGGCGAGGATGTTGAGGTCGGCGAGCATGCGGGCCTTCGCGTTGACGAGCGCCGCATAGCAGCCGTCGCCGGGCTGGAGGTCCCGGACATTGTTGGTCACCTGCCCGTTGAGCAGTTTCTGGCGGTCGGGTCCGAGCAGGACGAGGCGGCCGCGTCCGGAAAGGTCGAGGACGCCCGCAGACTCGCGGAGGGCGCGATGTTCGGCGGTGGGATCGCCGTAGTCGGCGACGTGCTCGGTGTCGTTCACCGCGGTGAAGTGTGCCCCGAGGGCGGCATGGAAATCGTGCAGGTCCAGCATCGTCACGGGGTCATCCTGCCACAACACCGTGGGCGGGTGCGAACCCGCGATCGCGAGGATTCCCGCTCTGCGCGGTTGCAAACCGGTCGATGCTCACTATCTTCGCCGCCCGTCGATTTCCGCGGTTTGCTCTTGTCCGCCATGGTTCCTGTCCATGCGTACCTTTCGCGGGTTATCCCGAGCCATTCCACTTGTAGAACATCTGATGACAGCTGAAGCCCAATCCACGACCCATCGCTGGCGTTTTTTCCGTGCCGGCGGACTCGACCAGGTTCGGTTTGAAACAGCGGAGGATTATCGCGACCTTGAGCTCCTGGACCCCAAGCTTTGGGTCGCTCTCGCCTGCCCGGTGAAGGGGCTTGAATTCGATGAGCGCACGCTGGCGTTGATCGACACGGACGGTGATGGCCGGGTGCGTGTGCCCGAGGTTGTGAACGCCGTGCAGTGGGCCGAGGACCACCTGAAAGACCTTGGCGCGTTGAGGCAGGCCAGCGAGACCCTGCCGCTCGTGCAGATCAACGACCAGACGCCGTCAGGCAAGACGATTCTCGCGTCGGCCCGGCAGATCCTGAAGAACCTCGGCAGACCCGAGGCCACCGGGATCACGCTGGCGGATGTCGGCGATACCGCGAAAATTTTTGCCCAGACGAAGTTCAACGGGGACGGCATCATTCCCGCCGACGCCTCGGCGGACGCCGAGACCCAGAAGATCATCGGCGAGATCATCACCGTCCTCGGGCCGGTGGCGGATCGCAGCGGCAAGCCGGGCGTTTCGCAGGCCAAGACCGATGCGTTCTTCACGCAGTTGACCGCCTTTGACGCGTGGGCTCGTGCCGGTGAAACCAATCCCGACGTCAAACCGCTCGGCGACGCCACGGTCCAGGCCGTCGATGCGATCCGGACCGTGCGTACCAAGGTCGACGATTTCTTTGCCCGCTGTCGCCTGGCCGCCTTCGATCCCCGTTCCCTGGTGGCGTTGAATCGCAAGGAGGAGGAGTTCCTGGTGGTGGGCTCGAAGGACCTGAGCTTTTCGGCAAAGGAAGTGGCCGGGTTCCCCATCGCGCGCATCGAGGCCAATCGAGCCCTTCCCTTGGGCGAAGCCATCAATCCCGCATGGGCTCCGGGCATCGCGGCCTTCGCCACCCACGTCGTCGCGCCCCTGCTGGGTGCCGGACGTTCCCTGTTGTCGGAACCCGAGTGGGTCGACCTGAAGGCCCGGCTCGCGCCGCATGAAGGTTGGGCCTCGTCGAAGCCCCCTGTGCCGGTCGAGATCCTCGGCCTCGCGCGCGTCCGTGAAATCCTCGCGTCACCGGCCCAGGCCGAGATCACGCGGTTGATCACCGAGGACAAGAGTCTCGAGGCCGAATCGGGCGCGATCGCGAATGTCGAGCGGCTCATCCGCTATCACCGCGACCTCCACCGGTTGCTGAACAACTTCGTCAGCTTCAGCGATTTCTACGACCCCGAGGCGCGTTCGACATTTCAGGTCGGGACACTCTACCTCGACGCCCGCGCCTGTGAGTTGTGCGTGCGGGTGGATGATGCGGGGAAGCACGCGGCGCTGGCGGGCCTGGCCAAGACCTATCTCGCGTACTGCGACTGTACGCGGACCGGCGGCGAGAAGATGACCATCGCCGCGGCGTTGACCGATGGCGACGGCGACAACCTGATGGTCGGTCGCAACGGCGTGTTCTATGACCACAAGGGACGCGATTGGGATGCCACCATCACCAAGATCGTCGAGAACCCGATCAGCATTCGTCAGGCGTTCTGGGCGCCCTACAAGAAGTTGATCCGCATGATCGAGGAGCAGGTGGCCAAGCGCGCCGCCGCCGCCGAAGCTGTAGCCTCCGAAAAGCTCACGGTGGCCGCCTCTGCCGCGGCCAATGTCGACAAGGTCAAGCCGCATGAGGCGAAGAAGATTGACGTCGGCACCGTGGCTGCCTTGGGGGTCGCGCTGGGCGCCATCGGGACTGCGTTCGCCACCCTGGCGGGTTGCCTCACCGGGATCCTTGAGCTGCCGTTCTGGAAGGCATCCCTCGCCTGCATCGGGATCCTGTTCCTCGTATCCGGGCCATCCATGCTGATCGCCTGGCTGAAACTCCGGCAGCGCAACCTCGGTCCGATCCTTGACGCCAATGGCTGGGCCGTGAACGGCCGGGTCACGGTACCCGTTCCGCTCGGGCGTTCCCTCACCACCATCGCCAAACTGCCGCCCGGAACTTTGCCTGCCCTCGATGACAAGTTCGCCGAACCGCCGTCGTCCTGGCCCAAGTTCCTCGGGTTCGTGGTCGCGATTTGTTTCGTCTACAGCGTCCTCAACGACGTCGGGCTCATCTATCGCTGGTCCAAGGGCGACTGGGGCAACGACCCCAGGAAGCGGGAGCAGGAGGAAAAAACCAGAAAGAAGGCAACCGAGCCAGCCACCAACGCGGCACCTGCTGCAGATGCCGCTCCTCCGGTCCCCGCTGCAGCTGCCGCGAAGTGAGGCGGGATCGGCCTGATTCCCGAGTCGCCTCGGGTCTTTCTCCCCTGCACAGTGCCATTCATGGCCTCGCCCGACAGCCCTCCAGGTGCCCCGGATTCCGCCCTGACCCAACCCCGACGCGTTGCCGTCGTGACCGGGGCCGGGTCTGGTGTGGGTCGTGCCACGGCGGTGGCCCTGGCCCGCGATGGCTGGCAGGTCGCGATCCTGGGACGCAGGCGTGAATTTCTCGACGAAACCAGCGAGCTCGCGGGAGGGGGCGTGGGGGCGATCGCGGTCTATCCCTGTGACATCGGCGATGCCGAGGCGGTGGGAAATGTCGGCCGCGAGATTCTTGCGAGGTTTGGTGCGGTCGATGTCCTGGTGAACGCCGCTGGGACCAACACGCCGCGCCGAAGCCTTGAGGTGCTTTCGCCGGAGGACTACCGGCACCTCATCGACACCAATCTCAACGGGGCCTACTGGTGCCTGCAGGCTTTCCTGCCCTCGATGCGCGCGCGCGGGAGTGGGACGATTGTGAACGTCATCTCCGATGCGGCGCGCCAGGCGAGTCCCAAGGCGGGGCCGGCCTATTCGGCCAGCAAGTTCGGGCTGCTCGGCTTGACCCAGGCGATCAACGCCGAGGAGCGTTCACAGGGCATCCGCGCGTGTGCGTTGCTGCCTGGGGACATCGACACGCCGCTGCTGGACAAGCGTCCCGCACCTCCGTCGGCCGAGGCCCGGACGCGGATGTTGCAGCCCGAGGATGTGGCAGCGTGCGTGTTGTTTGTGATCGCGCAACCCGCGCGGTCGATCGTTGAGGAGATCCTGTTGCGACCCGCCTGAGTCCGATGAACACCGAAACCATTGAACGTTGGGAACGGGCGGTGGCGGCGCAGCCCGGGAATGACCTGGCACGATTCAGCCTGGCGAAGGCGTTGTTTGACGCGGGTCGTTTCGCTGACGCGCTTGCGCATTTCGAGCAGGCGTTGGGGCGTAAGCCTGAGTGGATGGTGGTGCAGATCCTGTTGGGCCGCTGTCATCTTTCGCTGGGGGACCGGGCGGCGGCGCGGGGAGCGTTCCGGCGTGGGCTTGAGTTGGCCGTGGCGCAGCGGCACGAGGGTCCGCAAGCGGAGTTGGAGCAGCTCCTGGCTGATTTGGGTGCGGAATGAGCCGCGCGTGGTGGCGTTGAAAAAGTGTCCAACTGGGCTCTTGCATTCGTTCCGTGCATCGCACAGTTTCAAGACGTCGCGCGGCTAGCCTGCAGCGGCATGGGAGCGAGAGTAGCTCAGCCTGGTAGAGCGTCACCTTGCCAAGGTGAATGTCGAGGGTTCGAATCCCTTCTCTCGCTCCAACTTCCATCCTCCAGTCCCAAGCGCTTACAACGATCCGCAAGGTCGTTTCGCGGCCCTTCAGACAGTTTCCTGACAAAACCCCGCTGACTGCGGCCACGTGGCA
>CAIMTB010000377.1 GCA_903844265.1 uncultured Verrucomicrobiota bacterium | reverse complement strand
GTCCGTGGGGGCGGCATCCAGATATTGTGGAACGATCTACGGATTCCTTGGGGTGGAAGAGGTCGTGAGTTCAAATCTCACCGTCCCGACCATTTTAGCTTCAACGACTTACATCTGTTTTCCGGTTCCCAAAGCTGTGGTGCCAAATGCCTTGGTGCCCGCATGGTGCCGGCATTTTCTTCATTTCGTGGTCCGAGAATGGTCGTGTCTGTCCCTCGAACGGCGATCGCACACCCCCGCTGAGGACCATGTCCCGCCCGGCCCCAACGATCGGTTGCCGTCGACAGGGACCCTGCGCCACTTGTTCCGACGTCTGCACGGATCCCGCTGACCACGCCAAATTCCCGGATCACCCGGAATTGCCGTGGGTGTTCCTGCCACTCGAGGCCCCGTGGCGCGCGACGGTTCCCCAGCCTGTCCTCATCACGGTTGCTGTCTTGACAGCATCGGCGGTGCCGCAATCAATTCATCGGTGAGAACAACGGTCACCATTGATGCCGACACTGAGGCGTTGCTGAGGCATGAAGCAGCCCGCACCGGCCAGTCGTTCAAGGTGGTCCTCAACCAGGCGGTGAAGCGCGCGTTGGGGCGGAAGCCGGACCCGATTCGGGTGAAACCGGTTTTTCCCGCCCCTTTTCCGGAGGAATTCAGCCCCCAGAGTTTCAACCAGCTGGCCGCCGACTGGGAGGATGAGGACACGGTGAAGGAGCTTTCTTCGTAATCCTTCCCGACCTGAACCTGCTGCTTTACGCCTAAAACCCGGACATGCCGCAACACGACATGGCGAGGCAATGGTGGGAAGGTGTGCTGAACGGGGATGAATTGATCGGTCTGCCCTTGGAGGTTGCCTTCGGGTTTGTCCGTGTGGCGACGAATTCCCGCCTCGGTCCGGCGAAGGTGGGGCTGGCCGATGCGCGCAGCGTCGTGGAAGGCTGGCTGGACCTTCCCCAAGTGCGCACGCTCACTCCGCCGCTGGCCACTTCGCGCGGGTGATGAATCTCATGACGGCGGCGATGGCGGTCGGCCCGGTCCTGTCCGACGCGATTCTTGCCGCCTATGCGATCGAGTGTCGGGCAAAATTGTTCACCAACGACGGGGATTTTGCCCGGTTTCCCGGTCTGGCGTGGGAGAATCCGCTTCTCAAGGACTGAGCGGTGACGCTCCCCGGTCTGAAAAGCCAGTGGGGCTCTGGCGGGTTTGTCTTGAAGGGCCTGTTTCTGGGCGGGGTGGCGAATGGATTCCGGGAGTTGCTCGGGCCGTGGTGAGAATCGAAGCGTCCGACCGTCCCAGCAAAAAAGCGCACGGGGCGTGCTCGCCCAAAGGCGGCCGTCCCGGTCCTCGACCAGGTCGCGGATTTCGTCCGGGTCCAGTTGGGGGAATTCGGTTCGGGTGAACAGCTTGAACTCGCGGCCGTCGAACCGCGCCAGGCCGCGTCTCGTGCCGATCCACAGGAAGCCATCGTGAGTTTGGCGCAGAGCCGTCACGTGGGTTTCGGGCAACCCCTCGGCGCGCGACCAGGAGCGATGCGAATAATTCGCGCTGAGATCGCGCCCGGGTTCCGTCGCCTGACCCTTTGCCAAGGCGAAGGACAGGATCGCCCAGGAAAGGCCGAGCAAGAGCCTCCAAGAGAGAGGGAATATTTTCGGCCCAGAGATGATGCTCTCGAGAATCAAAAACATCGGCCAAACAGCAAGCGGGAAACGGTTCCAGGCGACGCCCCAGACGTTGTCCCGTGGACGTCCGGCGGACACGGATCGGGGGGAGGGGAGGGGCTTTCGGGCTTCTTGCGGGCGCGTTGCGCCTTCTTGCGCCCGATCCTGCGCCAGTTTGCCGGCGTAATCGTCCCAGTCGTGCAGGATGCCGTTCAGTCGGCGAAGTGGCCGACAGGCGTCAGGGACGCAAACGCGACCACGAGAACCACAAGCTCACGTCTTCAGTCCCTTCAGATCCAATTCCAGCCGCCGGTTCTCCTGAATCACTTCGTCCATCGTCAACCGAGTGCGGCGCATGGTGGCCTCGCGGCTCAGGATGGTGGTCAACGTGCTGTCCACCGCTCGCGGCACAATCGAGTTCTCAAATCGTCCTTCGGTGACGTTGCGATGGAAGTCGGCAATATTCCGCACCGCGCCCGCCTCGTACAGGTTGACCACTTCACCCGAATAACCGCTCTCGCGGCCTTTGAGCTGGACGCGTCCCCCATAGGATACCTGCGCGAAACCGGTGCTCCCGTGGATCAAGGCCCCGCTCTCAAACGGGTACAGGCTATTCAGGTGCCGTCCGCAATGATCCCAGACCAGGCCGTCCGCAAAGGCGAAACTCACGGCGATGACATCGTGGCTGTCGCCATGGGGATTATCGCGGACGATTTGGGAGAAGCCCGTCGCGCTGACGGGCCGTTGGCCTAGCACCCACAGGACACCGTCAATGGTGTGAATGCAGGCATTCACGTGATGGCTGCCGCCCAGGGCGATGTCATTGCACCAGATCAGATGCTGGAATCGACTTTCCTCGGTGGCAGTCCGAGGAGGATCCGGCCAGCCACCGCCAAAATAGCGGCTCGTGATAATGGCTGGCTTGCCGATTTCCCCCGCGCGTATCTGTTTGGCGATCTCGATATTGTGCGGGTCGGTCGGCAATTGGTAGTCCACCAGGAAACATCGATTCATGCCGGCCGCCTTCTTGCCAGCGGCCAGGATTTCCAGCGCTCCGTGCACATCCACCGCCACCGGCTTGGCCATATAGACATGCAGCCCTGCCTCCACCGCCGCGCGGGCGTGCTCGGGGAAGAAATACGGCGGCGTCTCGAGGACCACAGCCTCGATACCGCTTTCGATGAGCCTCCGGTAGCCCGACAGCGTCGAGAACCTCCGGGCCTTGTCCACGCCCAGTTCATCTCCGCACTTGTCGGCGACTTGCTGGAAATAGTCCGCCACGGCGTACATTTCGTAACCGCCATGCTTTTGAAAGAGCTTCGCGATCCAGGCGCCGCGCCCGCCGTTGCCGATGACGCCCAGTTTGATCTTTCGTTTGAGCTCCACCGGCTTTGATTCCGGTCCTGTGCTTTCCGCCGCCAGAGTCGGGAAGGCCGCCAACGACGAGGTGGAGGCAGCAGCGGTCAAGGCACCACCGAGGAATTGCCGGCGATTCAACCTAACGTGGGGATCAATCGACCGGGCTATCATTGAACTTTGGCGGATCTTCATGGTTTGTCTCTCTCGTTCCTTATTTCATTTCGGTGCCGCTACCAAAATGATGGCGTGGAAAGGAGAAGGTGTCAGTTCTCACTTTCGCCAGTACTGGCCCAATGGCGACATCCGGGGAGCGTCGGCACCCGGCAACCCCAAGGGGGGCGCCTGCGCTCATTCTCCTCACGCTCCCGACTTCTCGGGCGCGCACACGAGATTCGATGCATTCGACCGGCTCCCCATCCGCAGACGATCCGCGATCCGGGCCCACGTCACGGTCGTCTCCCGCCTCAATCGCCTCGCCAGTCGGACCTTGATCGTAACCCATCCGCTCCGCCATCCCCGCCAGCAACTCCTTCCGGAACTGGTTGTCCCCCAAACACCATCCCCAACGCACCTGCTTGCAGGCCGCCAGATCCTCGGACATGCGTCGTGTCTCGACGCAACCTTCCAGGTGCTGGCGCCCGGGGTCGCTGTCCTTGGGCACGCGGTACTCTCCTAGCAACCGGTCCACCCGCAGCCAGGGCCAGCGGCGCCTCGGCCGTTTCAAGTACTCCGGCCAACTGCTCCACCGATACTCGCGCAGCGGCTGATCCGGACGCAGCAGCCTGGCCAGGAACACGGTGTCGAAGCAGAGCCACTTCCTCTTAGCAGTCGACGTAAGGAGACTCCATTGATTGGCATTTGGATCAAGTTTGAGTCTCCTGACGTCGACTGCTACGGGTTTTTGGCGGGCTGCTAGAACTTAGACGTTAGACTCGGAAACAAGCCATCAGATCTGCGACCTGGGCTCGGGCGGTTCCGGCGGGAGGTCGGTCGGCGCTTCTTTGCGCTCAACCTCGTCCTATAATCTGGTCCTACTGAGGACTCCGCTCCACGATCTCCGATTCCCACGCGGCCTCGATCTCTGTTGATCGTCGCAAGGGCGGACTGGCCGTATCGGCGAGTCTGGTGTTCATTCGCACGGCGCTCGTTCCGCCAAGAAACACACAGTGAGCTCCGCGCCGTCAGCCAGTTCCAATCCGGGGAGGACCCACGAGTTCCGGGAGCAGGACGGGCAACTCCTGTACCCCGCCGCAACATGAGCCGACCTCCCCCGTCGAGAGCTCGCATCCCCGCCGCGCTCCTGTTGATCGTGATGCTCGCCTGGGCTCAGTCGAGCCAGTCGGCGGGCATCGACCGAATCCCAGGCTGGAATCTCCCGTCCCGCGCGGTCGTCGAGGGGCCCCGATGGGTCGATGCTTTGGGCGACCTCCGATTCGCTCAACCCGTGGCCCTCCTTGCGCCCCCCGGCGAAACCAACCGCCTCTTCGTCGCGGAAAAGTCCGGCCTGATTGTGGCGGTGACCAACCTGGCCGCCCCGACCCGCACCGTCTTCCTCGACCTCCGGACAAATCTCTACGCCGGCTATCTGGAGGCGGGCCTCCTGGGGGTTGCTTTCCACCCAGGCTACGCCACCAACCGCCAGTTTTTCGTCTGGCGTACCGTGCGCGGCGCTCGCGCCGACGGGCAGCCCGCTGTCTACGATGTGCTGGCCCGCTTCGAGGGCGATCCGGTGGACCCGAATCGTGCCCTCGCCAGGAGCGAAGTTGTCCTCATCCGACAGGAGGACCGCCAGGGAATGCAGGATCTTACCCACAACGCCGGAGACCTCCAGTTCGGTCCCGACGGCTACCTGTATGTCAGCCTTGGGGATGAAATGGCGCCGCCCGAGCAGGCCGACGGCCAACACCAGCCCCTGACCCGATTCTTCGGCGCGATTCTCCGCCTCGACGTCGACCAACGTCCGGGCAGCCTAGCCCCGAACCCTGGTCCTGCCGTAGGCTCGGGCTACTCCATCCCGCCGGACAACCCGCTGGTGGGAGCACGCTCCTACCAGGGTCGTGCCCTGGACCCTTTCGCGACCCGCACGGAGTTCTTCGCCATCGGGTTCCGCAACCCCTGGCGCATGAGCTTTCACCCGCAGTCGGGGGAACTCTGGGTCGCTGACGTCGGCAGCGCCCGATGGGAAGAGATCAATGTGGTGCGGTCGGGGGGGAACTACGGCTGGCCTTACCGCGAGGGGAAGGAGGACGGTATCTACGGGTTCCTGACCCCCGCCCAGGCGGTGTTTTCCGAGCCTCGCTGGGTCTACGCCCACGGGAGCGCGACCAACCAGGGAAACTCCGTGATCGGCGGCGCCTTCTACCTCGGACACGCCTTCCTGTCGCATTTCTCGGGTGGCTACGTCTTTGCCGATTGCCGCAGCGGCCACACGTGGCTCCTCGATACTCGAAGCCCGGACGCGAACTCGAGCGCTCCGGAGTGGTTGTGCACGGAACCCGGAATCTCCGCCTTCGCGAACGATCCTCGCGATGGTGAAATCCTTGCCGCGAATTTCGTCAGCGGCTCGGTCCGGAAACTGGTTCCGCCTCCAGCCCCAAGCCCTGGGTCCGAGCCGCCGCCCACGCTGCGGGAGGCCGGCGTCTTCACGGACCTGGCCACCCTGGAGCCTGACCCGAGGCTGCACGCCTACGAGATCAACGCAACGTTCTGGTCGGACGGCGCGTTCAAGCGGCGTTGGGTGGCCGCCCCCGCAGGCCTGCCTCCACGATGGCGGAGCGACGGCCTCTACGCGTTCGAGCCAGGCACGCTGTGGGTGAAACATTTCGAGCTGGAGAGGACGAACGGGATCCCCGGCTCGCGACACCGTGTGGAAACCAGGTTGCTGGTGAAGACCCTCGAGGGCGTCTATGGCTTGTCCTATCGATGGGTCGAGTCGGGGACCGACGCGGTCTTGGTGCCCGCCGCAGGCGAGGATCGCGAGTTGGCCTTCCAGGACGGACCAAACCCACGCGCGCAGGTGTGGCATTTCCCAGGTCGCGCCGAATGTCTCCGGTGCCATGACGCCGCGAGTGCCTATGCGCTGGGCTATTGCCCGGAACAACTCGACCGCCCGCTCCAGCCCTCTTCCGGAACGCCCTCGCAACTCGCGGCGCTGGCCGCCAAGGGACAGGTTCCCGTATCGCCCGGACCGGCCGAGCCTGTCCCCGGGCTGGTATCCCCGGAGGACGCATCCCGGCCGCTGGAGTTGCGGGCGCGTTCGTACCTCGCCGCCAACTGCGCCGCCTGCCACCGGCCCGGACGACTCACCGACACGACCGCCGAGTGGGATGCCCGCAGCGGCATCCCGCTGCGCGCCATGGGCGTGCTCGACGGACGCCTCGTGCTGCCCGGCAACCCGATCGACTCCCGGTTGCTCCAGGTCCTCAACCGCGCCACCACCGATCTGCGCATGCCGCCGCTCGCCAGCAACGTGCCGGACTCAGCCGGGATCGGACTGCTGACTCGCTGGATCGCCGCCATCCCCCACGCGCCGTGGTCCCGCGAAGACCTCGGGGCCGCCTCGTCGGCGGGCTTCTCGACACTGGAAGAATCGGGCGTGGTTCTTGGCGGTTCGGGGGCTGGGCTCCCGCCACGCACACAGGGAGTCCACTGGCTCCGTCGTCGACTCGAGGCCGATGGATTCCTCTCCGCGCGGCTCTCGCGGTTCGAGGCTACGGCGGCGAACTCGATCGTCGCGGTCGGAATGATCTCCGCAACCAACGCTCCCGAGGCCTATTTCATCGCGGGCGTCGATGGGCGCGGAACCTCGTTCATCACGGCCTCGAGCCCGGTTGATGCCGGGCCTGCCTCGCCGTCATCGGAGCAGGCCGTGGGATCGATCCTCCGAGTGGATCGGCGCGGCAGTCGCCTGGAAGGCAGCGTCAGCTCGGGGGGCGTCGGCTCCGATATCCCGTTCTCAAGCCACGCCACGGATGTTGTGTCGGCAGACGCCCCGTGTGAGCTCGGATGGATGGTGGCCTCAGGCGATCCGGTGCGTCCGGCCCACGCGTGGCTCGACCGGTTGCGCTGGTGCGAAGCGTCGTGGCTCGAGCCAGGCGATCCATTCCACGGGAAGGCGGGGCTGCCGTTGACCCTCGAACTTGCGGTTGCCGCTGAGGGCCTCTCGATCCGCAGGGTGGAATTTCTCGCCGATGGTGTCGTCGTGGATGGAGTGACGGCTCCGCCGTTTCGGGTCGTGTGGCCCTCACCGCGACCCGGCGTCCATGTGCTTTCCGCGCGCGTCCACTTCACCGACGACGCGCCGTTGGAGGTGAGGCCGCGCACGTTCGTCGCCGAAGCCACGCCCGCCTCCGCGACCTTCCTCGCCGAGGACCGCGCCACTCAGGGCGACTGGCAGGGCCGCTATGGAGCGACGGCCTACCACCTCGGCCCCGCGGGAAGCAGTCCCGCGGCCGGGTTCTCCCTCGGGGTGGAAGCGGCCACCGAGGTGGTTTGGGAATCGGCGACATCGGACCGCCGTGCACTCCAGCGCCCGTCCGGATTCGGCCGCACCGCCGCGGGTTGGAAGTCCACCGCTGCCGAGGGGATCAGGGTGCTGGCCTCGTGTCCGGACGCCACGGAGTCGAGGCTCGCGGTCTATCTCCTCGACTGGCCTTCAATCGCGGAACCTGTCGAGTCGATCACCTTGCTCGACGCGGACCACGGCACCGCCCTCGATCAACGAACCGTCCACGACTTCGGCGGGGGCGTGTATCTCACGTGGCGCATTCAGGGGCGCGTCCTCCTGCGCATCGAGGGGGCGCCCGATTCGACGGCCGTGTTCAGCGGCGTGTTTCTGGATGCTCCGCCGGACGGCGCCTCCAGAACAGTGCTTGCCGTCCCGGCGAACCCTGCGGACCTCCGGGCTCCTGCGTCGGTGGGGCTCAGGGCGGACGCCTTGGTCCCGGCGTGGCCGCCCACCCGCGTGGACTTTCTGGCCAACGGTGTCCCGGTCGGCAGCGCCACCGGCCCCGAACTCGCCACGACCTGGAGCGACGTTGCCGCCGGGGATTATCGCGTGGTGGCGCGGGCCTGGGATGGGACCGGCAGGTTCGCGGATTCGGCGCCGGTCCAGATTCAGGTCCGGGCGGCCCCAGCCGCGGCCCTGTTTGTCGGTGAGGCGGATGTCGCCGGGGGAGCATGGTCGCACCGGCTGGGTTCGGAAGCCCGCCTTGTGGCTCCCGACCACGCTGAGCTGTCCTCCAACCAAGACCTCCGCATCGACGTGGGGGATCCCTATCTCTGGGTGCCTTGGACCAATCTGGTGGCGCATCCGGACCCTCGAGGCGTCCAATTCGATCCCTCCAGCGTCGGCGAGGGTGCGTGCTGGACAGCGCCTGCCGCGTTGGTCGTCTCCATCGACCTCCGCGACGGTCGCTGGCACCTCGGATCCCTCTATTTCGTCGACTGGGATACGGACCTCCGCGACCAGACCGTGGAGATCGTGGATGCTCAGAGCGGTGAGGTTCTGGATTCGCGCGAGGTCTCCCGGTTTTTTTCGGGTCGCTGGCTGGTGTTTTGGGGGCGCGGTTCCCTGCAGGTGCGGGTCATTCCGCATTCGGTGAACGCCGTTCTCAGCGGTGTGTTTCTCGATCCGGCGGTTGGGGCAACCCCGCGGATGCCACGGTTCACCTCGGTGCATTGGGAGGGCAGGGGATGCCAGTTGGAATGGGAGGCCGGTCCGGGCTCGCTGTCGCGGTTGTGGTCGGCCCCCGCATTGGTGGGGCCGTGGTCTGTCGGACCGGTGATCTCAACATCCACCGACGGACGGTTCCGCGCGGGGGAGTCCGGTGCGTCGAGCGGTGCGGGCGCGCGCTTCTTCCGGCTCGAGCTTCTCTCCGAAGGGAACGGCCCCTTGCGGAGGCGATGAACTCCGGCGACAGCGCCCCGGGTTTCCGACGGCTAGTCGGCCTTGTGAACGCTGTGGCAGGCCTTGCAATTCACGGCCTCCTTGTATTTCGCGGCGGCGTCGGCTCCGCCCTTCTGCAGCGCCTGGGAGGCGGTGAGTAACTTCCCGGTCTTTTCCTTCCAGCTCGCCAGGTCACCCTTGGGCGGCTTGGCGGCGGCCATCTTCTTATACCCCGCCACCAGCTTCTTGAGTTCTTCCGGGGTGGCTTTTCCATCGACCGCCTTCTTGCACACCGGGTCGGTGCCCTTGGGTGCCTTGTGATAGGCGTTCATCACTTCCTCGATGGGATCTTCCTTGGCGTCCGCGGCATTGACCTGCGAGGTCAGTCCGGTGGTAGCGAGTAGGGCGGCCACGCAGGCCGCGATACGGAGGGAATGCAGTTTGCTCATGACTCTTTGGGTGTGGATCTGTGTGTGACAGTTTTTATTTACCGAGGAGCGGCATCCGGCCGGTTGGCAGCGCCGCAAAGGGGGTCTGAGTCAGGATTAGAAACGGCCAATGCACGCGCCGACAGGTCGTGCATTAGGGATGCGTTGGTCGGGTCCGGCGCTCATGGGGGGCTACGAATTCCACAAGCGACGCCGCGGTGTCAACAGAATACCCAGACACGAGCGGTTCGGCAGACACCGATAGGGATCCGACCGGGTCAACGCTGCCACGGCCAGGGATGGCGGGGTCTGGGTTCTGATGGTGGCTGATCTCCTCAAATATCGCCACGGCGTGGAGGTTTCGCGACGCCATCTCCCGGAGGCACCCGGGGGGCTTTGGAGGCTGAGCGAGGACAGCGCTGGGAACGTGTGGATCTGCACGGAGCGCCGGGGGGTGATCCAGGTCCCCCCGGAGGGGACGCCACGGCGCTGGACCTCGACGAACGGCCTGGCCTCCTCAAACGCCCGTTTCGTCTTCGAGGATCGCGAGAAGACGCTCTGGGTTGGGACCAGCGGGGGCGGCCTGTCCCGGTTCAGTGAGCGGAGGTTCCAGGGTCACGGAAGCGAGAACGGACTCCCGGAACCTGTCGTTGACAGCGTCTGGCCCGCCGGGGGGCGGCGACCTGTGGATTGGAACGCGGGGGAAGGGCTTGTTCCGCCTTCACGACGGGGCCATCACCAACGTGCCGCTTCCTGTCACGGATCGAGCCCTCTATGTGCAAAGCGTGATGACGGACCGCGCGGGCCGAACCTGGGTGGGAACAAGCCAGGATCTGTGGATCTCGGATGCCGGCGGCTTCCGGAGGGTGCACCCGGATCTATTTCCTGGTAGCAGTCGACGTCAGGAGACTCCATTCCCGTCTTTCACGAGCCCGAGCCCGCAGGCCGAAAGTCAGAGTCTCCTTACGTCGACTGCTACGGCCGTGACCGTCTCCCTGTAGCAGTCGACGTAAGGAGACTCCATTCCCGTCTTTCGCGAGCTCGAGCCCACGGGCCGAAAGTCAGAGTCTCCTTACGTCGACTGCTACGACCGTGACCGTCTCCCGGTAGCAGTCGACGTCAGGAGACTCTATTCCAGTCTTTCGCGAGCCCCAGCCCACGGGCCGAAAGTCAGAGTCTCCTTACGTCGACTGCTACGACCGTGACCGTCTCCTGGTAGGAGTCGACGTCAGGAGACTCCATTCC
>CAIMTB010000376.1 GCA_903844265.1 uncultured Verrucomicrobiota bacterium | reverse complement strand
CGCCCCGGGGTCAGCGGCTCGCCGAATCGGACCTGGAACCTGCCCGGGTTCATGGAGAGCCGGGTTTTCCAAAATTTGGACACGCATTGGGACCATGAACCGGGGCAGTTGGTAGGGCGCGCACTCCGCTGCGCGCCGGCCTTGTAAGGCTCACCTTCAGGTAGCCCCGACAGGGCGGCGGGCAAGGGACTGCCCGCCCTACCTTTACGGTTCATGGAGAGGGAAGTTTTCCAAAATTTGGACACGCATTGGGACCATGAACTGCGCGGGGATCTACCACGGAACCGACGGGGAATCGCCGGCGATCTTATTTCTTCCGCAAAACGGCGGGGAGCGGGTAATAGCCCACGTCCTTCACCACTTTCTGGCCATCATTGCTGCGGATCCAGTCGAGATAGGCCTTGATGTCGCCCTTCTCGAGTTCGGGGTTCAGGTAGACGAAGAGATAGCGCCAGATGGGGTATGTCTGGCCGACGACCGTTTCCTCGTTGGGATCGATGGCTTCGCCGCCTTTTTCCTTCGCGATCTTGATATGCTTGGCGCCCTGGCCGTAGGCGGCTCCGCCGTAGCCGATGCCATTGACGTCGGCGCCGACCTGTTGGAGGACCTGGGCGGTGCCGGCGAGGGTCTGGGCCTTGGGGGTGAAGTCCTTGCCCTGGAGGACGTGTTCCTTGAAGAACTCATAGGTGCCGGAGCTGTTCTCGCGGCTGTAGACGATGATCGGGGCATTCTCGCCGCCGACGTCCTTCCAGTTCGTGATCTTGCCGGTGAAGATGTCGCGGATCTCCTCGAGGCTGAGGGCTTCGATCTTGCTCTTGGCGTGGACATAGACGGAGAGGCCGTCGAGGGCGACTGCGTATTCCTTGGGGCGCTTGCCGAAGGTCTTGATGCACTGCTCGATCTCCTTGGCCTTGATCTTGCGCGATGCGTTGGCGATGTCGGTCTGCTTGTTCTGCAGCGCGGCGAACCCGGTGCCCGAGCCGCCGCCTGTGACCTGGATCTTGGCGCCGGGGTTCTTCTGCATGTAGACCTCGGCCCATTTCTGTCCGAGGATGACCATGGTGTCCGAGCCTTTGACCGTGATTTCGGCGGCGTGGGACGTGGGATGGGCGAAGGATAAGGCGGCCAGGAGGCCTAGAAGTAGGGATCTCATGTGAGTGTGTGGGCTGTAAGTCTTGTTCCTGTGGATGTGCGGTGCGTCGCGACGGGGCCCCGGTCAGAATTTGAAGATGGCGTCGACCTGGAGGCGGTTTTCGTTGCTGCTCGTGCCTGGGGCGTATTCCTGGATGAGGTCGAGGCTGATGAAGGTGACGTTGAGGGTGAGGGAATCGAGCGGGGAATAGCCGAACCGGAGCCAGTGGCCTTTCACATTGGTTCCGGCTCCGTAGCCCGAGCCGGCGGCACGGAGGGCGGCGGGAACGGTGGCGGCTGCGAAGGGACCGGAGTAATAGGCGCCGGAGTCCGAGTCCGAGAGTTCCTCGTACCACGCGTCGCCCTCGAGGTATTTCCAGCGGTAGGTAAGTTCCCAGGTCTTTTTCTTGCCTGCCTTGCCGAAGGAAATGCCGGCTTGATAGCCCGAATTCTGGGTGTCGGCGCCGAAGTTATAGAGATACTCGCCGAGCACGCGCACCGGGAAGGTGCCGGTGTGGAACGGCATCGAGTCGAGATTGTAGGTCAGGCCGGCGTCGACGATGAACGTCTCGAACTTCGCCTTGGGGGCGCCGAGGGTGAAGGACTTGCCGTCGGCGGAGCGGATGACATCCCGGCTGTTGCCCGTGTTCTGATCGGGGACGGCGGCGCTGGTGAGTTGTTCCTCGTTGAGGATCCCGTGGAATCCCGCGCCGATTGTCGAGGACCACTTGGGGGTCCAGACAGACTCGAGTCGGGCCTGGCCGCCGAGGAAGTAGGGGTCTTTGCCGGAGCCGCCGAATTCGTCGAGGACGAACTGGGCGCCGGTGAATTTGAGCGTGTGCTCCTTGGTGAGCGTGTAGCTGAACTGCTCGGCGAGGCCCTCGGGGGTGTAGTCGTGGTCGAACCAGAGGTCGGAGGATGTGAAGGGGTTCTCCATCTTCCCGAAGGTGAAGGTCCCGGTCCAATCGGCGGCGTTGATCGGGCTCCACTTGGCGTAGGCGGTGTCGAGGAAGATGCCCTTCTTGGATCCGTTGTTCTGGAAGGTCTGGTTGTTTGAGATCGGGTCGATGCCGCGGGAGATGCCGTTGGCGCCATCAATGTCGCCGGAACCGAGCCGGAAGCCGACCTCGACGTCGTCGAGCATGGACGCGGTGAAGCCTGCGCGGAGCCGATAGCGCCAGCGGGCGCGGTCCACGAAGCCCGGGTGGTCGGCGTAGAAGCCTTCGAAGCGGCCGCGGAAATCGCCGTTGAACTTGAGGCTGTTGACCCATTCGGACATGCCGCTTTTCACCGCATACGCCTTGGTGAAATCCTTGTCGGTCTGTTCCTTGAGATCGTTGGCCTCGTCGAGGGTGAGGACGCCCTTCTGGACGAGTTTATCGAGGAGGGCGTCGGCGGACTGTGCGCGGAGGCTGTGGGGGAGGGTGGTCGCGGTTGCGACGACGGCAGCGAGGAGGATTCGTGTCTTTGTGTGCATGAGAGTTGGATGTGTCGCTGGAGTTGGCCGCCGGCGCGGATCGGGGTCCGGTTGGTCAACGCATCGACCCTCGACGTGGGGTGTCTCGAACAGGCGGCGACATTGTGACGATCGTGTGACGTGTGGCCGGTCGGTGGTGTCGGGAATTTGCCGACGAGGGCGTGACGTGGAGGTGTCGGCCGTACAGGGTGCCCCCATTCATTGTTACCGGATCCTGGGGGATCCGGCGTGGGAAGCAGCGGCACCACTCGACATTATGTTTTCCCTCCAACGTTTTCTGTCCAAGGACGACGTCTTTTTGGATCTGCTTGAGGCCTGTGCGCGTGAGGCGCAGGCGAGCGTCCGGCGGCTCACCGCGATTCTTCGGGGCGAGGCGCAGCTGGAGAGCCTGGACGAGTTTCTGGCGTCTGAGCGGCGGGAGCGGAAGTTGCTGAAGGAAATCGAGGAGCGGTTGGTGAACACCTTCATCACGGGGCTTGAGCGGGAGGACATCGAGTCGTTGTCGCGGGCGTTGTACAAGCTGGTGAAGACCACCGAGAAATTCGCGGACCGCTACCGTCTGGTGAGCGATCTGGTGCAGGGCGTTGATTTCCGTGAGCAAGGGCGGTTGATCGAGAACGCGGTGGGAATCCTGGGCGAGATGATCAGCCACCTTCGGAAGATGCCGCCCCTGGAGAAGATGAAGGAGCTGAACGACCGGCTTGAGGCGACGGAGGACGCCGGGGACCGGGTGCTGGATGAGTTGGTCCGCAACCTCTACCATGACAATCTGCCGCCGGGTCAGTTTCTCGCGCGGAAGGATCTGTACGACCTGCTTGAGAAGTTGGTGGACCGCGCCCATGACGTGGGTGCCATCGTCACCCACATCGTCCTCAAGAATTCCTGACGGCCATGACGCTGATCTTCTGCGTCATCGTGGTTGCGCTCGTTTTCGAGTACATCAACGGCTTCCACGACACGGCGAATTCCATCGCGACCGTGGTGGCGACCAAGGTCCTGACGCCGCGGCAGGCGGTTGTTTTGGCGGCGGTGGCGGATTTGTCGGGGGCGATGGTTGGCGCGGAGGTTGCGAGCACGATTGGCAAGGGCCTGGTCGACATCGCGTATGTCACCTTGCCGACCATCCTCTGTGGGTTGCTTGCCGCGATCGTGTGGAACCTCATCACGTGGTGGAAGGGCCTGCCGTCGAGTTCCAGCCATGCGTTGATCGGGGGGATGGTTGGATCCACGGTGGCGGCGGCTGGGAACAACTGGGGGGTGGTCAAGTTCTTCGAGACCAAGTCGCGGACCATTCAATCGCTCGATCCGTCGACGGGGGTGATGCTGTCGCACTCCATCACCGAGCACACGGGGGTGGTTCCCAAGGTCATCATTCCGATGATCACGTCGCCGGTGATTGGATTGATCGTCGGTTTCCTGGTGATGGGCACCCTGTACGTCCTGTTGCGCAACTGGCGACCGCGTCGGGTGAACTTGTTTTTCGGTCGGGCCCAGTTGGTGAGCAGTGCGTGGATGGGGTTCAGCCACGGGCTCAACGATGCGCAGAAGACCATGGGCATCGTCGCCCTCTCGCTCGTGACCGCGACGAGATCCGGGGTCTTCGATCATCTGCCGGGGATCCTTCAATTCCTCCAGACCCCGGTCCCTGCGGAAGGACAACCGCTGCACGTGGCTCTGTGGATCAAGGTGCTGTGTGCCGTGACGATGGCCTGTGGCACCTATTCCGGAGGTTGGCGGATCATCAAGACGCTGGGTCACAAGATGGTGAAGTTGCACCCGGTGCATGGCTTCGCGGCGGAAACCACCGCGGCCGGAATCATCGGGATTGCCAGCCACTGGGGCATCCCGTTGTCCACCACCCACGTCATTTCGTCGGCGATCATGGGGGTGGGATCCGCCAAGAGTCCGAAGGCCGTGAAATGGTTCGTGGTCGAGCGCATGGTCTGGGCGTGGATATTGACGATCCCGGTCACCGGGGGGGTCGGATATGCGTTGGTGCGGGTGATGAAGTGGATTTCCTGATCCGGTGCGGGGTTGCATTGGCAGGAGGGGTCTGGGTAGGTTGTCACAGCAAGATTATCCTCTGAATGACAACCGGATGAACCCAGACACCGGGAAGGCATTAAACACTTTTCGGGACGCGTTTTGTGCCCGATTCCACTGCGCGCCGCATCAGTTCGAGAAGGCGGTGTTGCGGCGGTGCTTTCCTGCGTGGTCACGTCCGCTGGGGGCCCTTGTGCTTGCGCTCAAGCCCCAGAGTTTTCGCCGTGAACTGGCGATGCTCGGGCGCCTGGGGGGCGGCCCCGGGGAGAGGGGGCTTCGCGGTGAACTCGACGGCTACGTCTATGAGAACCAGCGGGACAAGCCCGTGCGTGTGAGGACGTTTGGACTTCGGATTTCGCGTCGCCGCTTTCTCCGGCTTTATCAGGCCGTCATGGGCCCGCCCCAGGCTGGGCCGACCGGAGCAGATGCCCCCACGCCGCGTTGAGCCGCGGAGCGATGGGGCAGGCCGGACCATCGGCCTCCCCGCGGGGTCGGTCAGTCGTCCAGGGACATGGAATCGAACATGACGGCCCGGTCGATCCGATCCTGCGCCAGGATTTGGAAACGTTCAGGATGGCGCACATCGGAGCCGATTCCATCCGCCGCCGGCCTGGTGAACGCCGTGAGGGGAACCTTTTCCCACCATGCCCCGACCAGGGTGCGTGCGAGGCAATCGGTGAGCGCGCGCCTCCGGTTTCTGCGTAGGAGCCGGACGTCCTCGGGGCGGAAGCCCCTGCGATCCCGGATTTCCCCGAGGTCGAAATCCTCGTCGAGCCGGTGGATGACGTCGCTCGAGTGAAAGATCCCGTGCAGATAGCAATACGCGACGAGCACCAGAAGGTCGTCGGAGTTGTCGGGATCGTCGGTGGGATTGGGAATCGGGGAGGATGCGAGGTTCGCGATCCTCTCCGGCGATTCGTCCGCGGGGTCGGCCGCGGCTTGTTTCACCAATGCGAGTAGACGCGGGGCGTCGACCCAGGTCGAAAGGTCCGCGGGGAAGTGGGTCGCCGCGGGTTCGGATATTGTTTCGCGGGCCCGAGGAGCAGCTGGCGAGTTCGCGATCATGTCGCCGCCGAACCTAGTGTCCGGGAGCGGCGAATGTCGGGAGGTTGGGTGACGACTCTGTGACGAATGACCCGGAGCGTCGCCTCATGGGTTGGCGCACGACGATCCAAGTCCGAGTTGGGCAGCAAGTTCCACGAGGGCGGCGCCGGACTCTGGAATGCAGGGCAGGATCCGGCTTCGATGGCCGGCAGCCCAACCCGACGCACGTGGGCCTGCGATGAGGAACTCGGCCTGTCCGTGCAGACGGCTCCATTCGGTGAGGCGCTGTAGGTTGTACTCGCCAAGGAGGTCGAGGGAGGAGCCGGACCGGAGGATTTTGGCGATCCGCTGGGCGAGATCGGCGGCTTCCCGGAGCCCGACGTTCATGCTTTGCATTCCGATGGGGCTCGTCTGGTGTCCCGCGTCACCCGCCAACCAGCAGCGGTCCTGTCCAAAGCGCGTCGCAACCTTGGGCTCGTAATCGATGAGGGTCTGCCAGTTGATCTCGGCGATGCCCGCCTGGAACCAGGGGGCCCGGGTGCGGATATGCTTGTCGACGCGCTGATGTTCGGCGCCGTCAGTGACATCGTTGAGGACCACGAAAGCGCTCCGCTCCTTGTCGGGATGTTCGCCGGAGGAGGGGGTGTCCAGCTGGAGGCTCCATCGCCATCCGCCACCGGGCAGTGGCCAGAGAGTGTCCAGGGATCCAGGGCCGACGGCGACACGGACTTCGTCAACGGGAGTGTTTTGTGGAGGGGATGCGGGTTTGAATTCGAAGATCTCATAGGACACGGCTGGGCCGCATGCCCGAGTCGGGATGCCGAGGACCTGGCGGACATGGGAGGCGGCGCCGTCGGCGCCGATGACGAATTTGGCGTACACCTCGATTTCGCGTTCGACCATCTCCTCGCTGCGGGCGAAGGGATATCCGACGGAGGTGAGCCCCAGCTTCTCGACCGTGGCGCGGACGGTGTGGTCGTCCTGGTGAAGGTCGTCGAGGCGGTAACCCCAGCTGACGCGGATGCCGCGGTCGTGGGCTGCCTTCTCGAGGATGGCTTCGAGCCGATCCTGGGGGATGGACAGCAGGCCGCGGCCGGACGCGCCTGGGGAGCCTCCGACACGGAGGTCCGCGCGGTGTTCCGAGCCTTCGTGGAAGGAGAAAGTCTGGATGGGGATTCCGGCGTCGAGGAGGGATGCTTCGAGTCCGAGGCGGCCGAGCCGTTCGAGGCTTGAGGCATGGAGGCCGCAGGCGCAGCTGCGTGCGGTGGGGCAGGGTGCCCGGTCGATGATTTCAACGGAGACCCCGGCCTGGGCGAGTTCGAGTGCGGCCAGAAGCCCGGAGGGGCCCGCGCCCACGACGAGGACGTCGATCTTGGTGGATGGGTTTGGCATGGGTATAAGGTCACTCGGGAGCCGGAACCCGCAAGGGGCGGGTGGCAGGGTGGGTTTGGGGCGTGGGGAATGGGTGTTGGCGCGGGGCCAATGGATGCGGGGCGGGGCCATGGACCGTCCGTTGATGGCGGGTCGCGTCGCGTCGTGATCGCCGGGCGGTGTGCCTGGGTCATGAATTGTACCCGGATATTATTGCATCTACATTCTACCCGGGTAGAAATAGAAGCCGATGCGAGATTCAATGGATTCACCCAGGCGTTCCGTTTCGTTCCCGGTCCGGTGGAGTTGTTTTGCCCTGGGGAGGCGGGTGGCGGCTGGTGGGGCGGAGGAGGTTGCTGTGGCGGCGAAGGTGGCGCTGGACCGGGACCCGGGGCTGTCGGTGGTGGTTTTGGACGACGAGACTGGGAAGGTGCTTGACCTTGATTTCCGGGGGACGCTGAGGGATGTCCGGGATCGATATGTGGGGATGGCGGCGAGGCCTGGGGTGGTTGATGAGGTTGTGGTGGGCGGGGTTCGTGCGCCGGGTCGGCCGAGGCTGGGGGTGGTGGCGCGCGAGGTGACGTTGTTGCCGCGGCACTGGGAATGGCTTGGGGAACAGTCGGGAGGTGCGTCGGTGGCGCTTCGCAAGTTGGTGGAGGCGGCGCGTCGGGCGGGCGCGGGGGCGGACCGGCTTCGGAAGGCGCAGGAGGCTTGCTATCGGGCGATGTCGGTGCTGGCTGGCGACGAGCGTGGGTTTGAGGAGGCGAGCCGGGCTCTTTTTGCGGGGGACAGGTCGAAGTTCGCGTTGCAAAGCCGTTCATGGCCTGAGGATGTGCGTGTTTACCTCAGGGAATTGGCGGTGGCGGCGTTCGAGGCGAGGGGAGAGGCCGGGGACTCGTAGGGCAGGGCGACCGTGGCGCCCAGGGTCGGGCATTTGGATTTGGTCGTTGGGGGAGGAGCGGCTACCGTGTGGGGAGGATGACGACGTTGGGAGTTGGAACATCGGTGCAGGTTCAGGCACAGACCCGGGCTCGGTTGCCGGAGTGGTTGCGTTTGAAGCTGCCGACTTCGGATTCGTTTTCGCGGACGCGGAACCTGCTTCGGGACCTGTCGTTGCACACGGTTTGCGAGAGCGCGCAGTGTCCGAACCATTGGGAATGTTGGAGCCAGGGGACGGCGACATTCATGATTGCGGGGGATCGTTGCACGCGGGCCTGTGGTTTTTGTGCGGTGAGCACGGCGAAGCCGATGGCGTTGGAGGATGACGAGCCGGCGCGGGTGGCGGAGGCGACGCGGCTGATGAAGCTGAAGCACGTGGTGATCACGGCCGTGGCGCGGGATGATTTGGGGGATGGTGGGGCGGGACACTTCCGCCGGACCGTTGAGGCGGTGCGCGAGCTGAACCCGGACACGACGATCGAGGTATTGACGCCTGATTTCCTGGACAATGCCGATGCGATTGGGGACGTGCTTGCCGCGGAGCCGGACATCTTCAATCACAACCTCGAGACGGTGCGTCGCCTGACGCCATCGGTGCGGCATCGTGCGACGTACGATCGTTCGCTCGCCGTGTTGCAGCGGGTGAAGGATCTTCGCGGGAACCGGATGTTCACGAAGTCGGGTTTGATGCTGGGGTTGGGCGAGTCGGAAGGGGAGGTCCGCGAGGCGATGAGGGATCTTCGGTTGGTGGGCTGCGATCTGTTGACCATCGGGCAGTACCTTCAGCCGACCCGGGCGCATCTGCCGGTGGTGGAATTTGTGACGCCCGAGCAGTTCAAGAAGCTGGGGGAGGACGCGATGTCGATGGGTTTCGTCCATGTGACGAGCGGTCCGATGGTTCGAAGCTCGTATCACGCGGGGGATTTCCAGTCGTCGGTGCGGGAGGCTGGATGCCCTTCGCCTGGCCCTTCCGTTTGATGCGGGGGATGGGTTGCTCAGGGCGGTGGTGAGGGCCGTCGGGATCGTCGCATCATGACGAACAGAAGGCCGAGGGCGGTGGCGAAGATGACCGCGGCGAAGCCTGTGGCGAGGATCTTGAGGAGCTGTCCACGGCGGACCAGTTGGTTGGTCTTCAGGCGTTCGAGTTCGAGGTAGGCCTCGAGTTGTTCCTCGGCGGCGATGAGCTTCAGGGGTTCGTCGCGGAGTTTGAGGATCTTCCAGTGGCTGCTGGGGCCGAACAGGGCGGGAGGCTCGGAAGAGGCCGAGGCGGTGGGCGCTTCGAAGCCGGCTTCGCTCCAGAACCCGCCGTTTTCGCGGGTCCAGAGGCGGTGGGCGCCGTGTTGGTCGGCGAGTGCGTGAACGCGGTCCCAGAGCGCGGCGGTGAGTTCCGTTTCCAGTTCCGGGCGGCGAACAGCGAGGCTGTGGATCTGGCCCTCGTGGCCGGCGAAGCGCAGGCCGATAATTCCCAGGATCCAGCCCGAGGCGTCGACTGCCAGTTGGAACTCGGTGAAACGTTTCTCGAGTTCGTGTTCCGGCAGCCGGCTTTCCCTCCAGATCCCGCGTAGCATCTCCAGGTCGTCGATGTTCGCGCGGCGGATTGTCGTGCCGGGTGGCAGCATGGTCGCGACAGGATAGCCGGGCTTTGACGGCGATTCCACCTCCGGCACGGAAACCGGATGATGCGGTAGGCATGGAGGCGTTCGCTTTCGGCTAGCCTGTCGAAAAAACCCATCCCTCGTAGCAGTCGACGTAAGGAGACTCCATCCGGTGGCATTTGGGTCAGGTTTGAGTCTCCTGACGTCGGCTGCCACGGATTTTTGACCGGCTGCTAGAACTCGAATCCGAACTTCATCCGTATCTCCAGTTGTTCGCGGTTGTCGAGGTTTCGTCCGGCAGTGCCCGGGGCGTCGGGCCAACCGAAGACCTGGGGAAGGAGGGCGAGCGTGCAGAACCAGGATTCGCCGGAGTGATGGAGCGTTGGGCCGACGGAGAAGGAGGAATACCTGGCCTGCTCGGGATCGGCGTCGGCGAACGAGGAATCGACGCGGGCCTCGACGCCGAGCCGCCAGGTCGGGCTCAGCCGCAGTGAGAGGCCGAGGGTCCATTCCAGATCAAGCTCGGTCGACCATTCGCGGCCGGGTTCGCGTTCCCATTCGGGTTCGACGGTGGCATTGAACGCCGCGATCAGGAGGTCGTTGGCGAAGTGCTTCTCCACGATCGCCCGGAACTCGAGTTCGATCTTGTCTTCCCGGTCGCCGCCTGTGCGTGACACCCGCGAGTAGCCGGGCTCGATGTAGAGAGCGAAGCCCCAAGGTTCCCGGTAGGGATCGGCGAGCTGGTACTTGAATTCGCCGGAGATCCCGTCGAACTGGACCTCGTCGTGGTTCTCGAAGGTCTGGTTCCCGCCCGAGACGTCCTGCAGATGATGGTATCGGCTGTTGAGGTAGAGCGCTGTCTGAAGGTGATCCGTGAGGCCGTAGTCAACCTCGGTGCTGAAGTCCAGCGCGGTGTAGCTGCCTGATTTCTTGCCCAGACGCAGCGTGCTCCATTGCTCGACCTCCCACTCTCCCTTGGCCTCGACCTGGGCCCCGCGTGTGTATGCGAAGGGTTCCTCGTGGGCGAGGAGGCGGGGCTCCGAAAGAAGGGCCGCGAAGCCGAGCATCGCGAAGGTTGGGAACATCCGGCTCGATCGAGTCTCCATGACTCAAGCATGGCGAGGCCCTGGGCCGCCGCGCTGTCGCCGCCTTGCCGAAGTTTGTCAGCGCGTTGCTTCGGGGTGGAATCCTTGGTTCACTGCGGGTCGAATGGATCTGCTCGCGGAGCTCAGGTGGCGGGGATTGCTCGCCGATTGCACGGATGTCGAGGCACTGGGACAGCGGTTGGCGGTCGGCCCGATCACGCTGTACTGCGGTTTTGATCCGACGGCGGACAGCCTGCACGTGGGCAATCTGGTGCCGCTCCTGCTGCTTCGTCGTTTCCAGATGGCGGGTCATCACCCGATCGCGTTGGCGGGTGGGGCGACGGGGATGATCGGTGACCCGAGTGGGCGTTCTTCGGAGCGGAACCTCCAGACCCGCGGGCAGGTCGAACACAATATCGCTGCGATCGAGGGGCAGCTCTCGCGGTTCCTTGATTTCGAGGCGGCCGGTAATCCCGCGCGGCTGGTGGACAACGCCCATTGGACCGCGCCGATCTCGTTCCTCGATTTCCTGCGCGACATCGGGAAGCACTTTTCGGTGAACGTCATGGTGGCGAAGGAGTCGGTCCGGGCGCGGATGGAGGGCGATTCGGGGATCAGCTACACCGAGTTCAGCTACATGCTGCTGCAGGCCTTTGATTTTTATCACCTGCGGAGCGAGTTGGGTTGTGAGCTGCAGACGGGCGCCACGGACCAGTGGGGCAACATCGTCGCGGGCATCGATCTTTGCCGAAAGAAGCTTGGCGCGACCGTCTGGGGCCTGACCCATCCGCTTCTCACCAAGTCCGACGGAACGAAGTACGGCAAGTCGGCATCCGGCGCGGTGTGGCTCGACCCGAAACGGACCAGTCCCTACCGTTTCTATCAGTTCTTCATCCAGAGCGAGGACGCCGATGTCAGCAGGCTGCTGCGGTTCCTCACTTTTCTGCCGCAGGATCAGATCGAGGATCTTGAGCGCCAGCAGGCCGCGAATCCGGGCGCCCGCCCCGCGCAGTTGGCCCTGGCCCGGGAGTTGACGCGGCTCGTTCACGGGGAACAGGCCTGCCAGGATGCCCTTCGAGCATCGCAGATCCTGTTTGGCGGGGAGCTCGCAGGCGTTTCCGAGAGCACCTTTGCCGAGATCGTCGGGGAGGTTCCGTCGCGGTCGCTGGAGATTGCGCGGCTTGACGGGCCTGGAATTCCACTGGCGGATCTCCTGGTCCACGCGGAACTGAGCGCTTCGAAGGGCCAGGCCCGCAGGGATGTCGAGGGTGGGGGGATCTACGTGAACAATGTCCGCGAGGCCTCCCTGCAACGGCATGTCACGGGGGTGGATCTGCTGTTCGGACGTCATCTTCTGCTGCGCAAGGGGAAGAGGACCTACGCGGTTGTGACGGTGGCGTGACGATTGAACGTGCCGGGAAAGCCTTTGACGCACCCTTGCTCGAGGCGTAGTTTGACCGACCCTTTTCCAAGGGTTCACTAAACATGCTGGGTTACTTCGTCCGGAAGATCATCGGCACCAAGAACGAGCGCGAAGTCAAGAAACTGCGCCCGCTGGTGACCCACATCATCGAACTAGAGAGTGGGCTCGCCTCCGAGTCCGACGATTCGTTGCGGGAGAGGACCACGGCGTGGAAGGAGGAGCTCGCGGTCATCGAGGACAGGGCGGCGCTGAAGGCCCGCCTCGACGAAATACTGCCGGAGGCATTTGCGGTGGTGAAGAACGCGTGCCGCCGACTGACCGAGCGCAAGACGATGGTGGAGGTTCGAGGCCACCAACTGCTCTGGGAGATGATCCCGTTCGACGTGCAGCTCATCGGCGGCGTCGCCCTGCATAACGGCAAGATCGCCGAAATGGCCACGGGCGAAGGCAAGACTCTCGTCGCCACCCTTCCCTGCTACCTGAACGCCCTCACCGGTCGCGGCGTCCATGTTGTCACCGTCAACGATTACCTGGCTGCGCGCGACGCCGAGTGGATGGGCGCGATCTTCCGTTTCCTGGGTCTCACGGTCGGCACGATCCAGCATGACCAACCGCCGGAGATCCGCCGGGCCCAGTACCTCGCCGACATCACGTACGGGACGAATTCCGAGTTCGGCTTCGATTATCTGCGCGACAACGGCATGGCGACAACCTCGCCGGAGCAGGTCCAGCGCGGTCATTTTTTCGCCATCGTCGATGAGGTCGATTCCATCCTCATCGATGAAGCACGCACTCCGCTGATCATCTCGGGCCCGGCCGTGGTCCACACGGACAACAAGATCTACGACGATTTCAAGCCCGGCATCCAGGGGCTTGAGGAAGCCCAGAAGAAGCTCTGTCTCCGCTTCCTCCGTGAGGCGGGCGAACTGCTCCAGAAACTCCGCCCCGCCGACGGATCGAATCCTGTCGGCAAGGACGAGCTCGAGCGGCAGATAGGCCTGCTTCTCTTCCGCGTGAAGCAGGGCCAGCCCCGGCTGCCCGAGTTCCTGCGCATGCTGGAGTCGGCCGAGTCCATCCGCCTGATGAACAAGGCGGAGCTCACCCTCCACGCCGACCAGTCCAAGAAGCAGCTCTACGCCGAGAAGGAAGAGCTCTTCTTCGCCATCGACGAGAAGGGCCATGATTCGGACCTGACGGAGAAGGGTCGACAGTTCCTCCGGCCGGATGATCCGGACGCCTTCATGCTCCCGGACATCGGGACGGAGTTCCACGAGATCGACTCCAACGTGGGCCTCAGCGCGCGTGAGCGCATCGAGGCCAAGCAGAAGTCGCAGGAAGTCTTCGAGGGCAAGGCCCAGAAGATCCACGTCATCTCCCAGCTCCTCAAGGCCTACTGCCTCTTTGATTGCGACGTCCATTACGTTGTCGTCGACGGCAAGGTCGTCATCGTCGACGAGCACACGGGTCGTGCCCTGCCTGGCCGCCGATGGAGTGACGGATTGCATCAGGCGGTGGAAGCCAAGGAAGGCGTGGAGATCGAGCGCGAGACCCAGACCTACGCGACGATCACGATCCAGAATTATTTCCGCCTCTACACCAAGCTCGCTGGCATGACCGGCACCGCCGAGACGGAGGCCCAGGAATTCCTGGACATCTACCACCTCGGCACCCTGGTCATCCCCACCAACAAACCCTGTCTCCGCGACGACAAGCACGACACGGTCTACAAGACCAAGCGCGAGAAGTGGGACGCCGTCGTGCGCGAGATCACCGAGGTCCATAACCAGGGCCGGCCCATCCTCGTCGGCACCATCTCGGTCGAGGCCAGTGAGCACCTTTCCCGCCTCCTGCGGAAGAGCGGAATCGTCCACTCGGTCCTCAACGCCAAGTACCACGAGCAGGAAGCCGAGATCGTCTCGCGCGCCGGCCAACGGGGCGGGGTCACCATCGCCACCAACATGGCCGGCCGTGGTACCGACATCAAACTCGGCTCGGGCGTTGCGGACCTCGGCGGCCTCCACGTCATCGGCACCGAACGTCATGAGTCGCGCCGCATCGACCGCCAGCTTCGCGGCCGTTGCGCCCGCCAGGGCGATCCTGGCAGTTCCCATTTCTTCCTCGGCCTCGAGGACGATCTCATGCGGTTGTTCGGTTCGGACCGCATCATCCGGTACATGGAGAAGATGGGTCTCGAGGAGAACCAGGAGCTCGAGCATCCGCTCCTCAACAAGTCCATCGAGACGGCCCAGAAACGCGTCGAGCAGCACAACTACCAGATCCGGAAGCGGACCCTGGAGTTCGACGACGTGATGAACCGCCACCGCGAGGTCATCTACGGCGTCCGCAATGACATCATCCGTGCCGAGGATGTCCGG
>CAIMTB010000375.1 GCA_903844265.1 uncultured Verrucomicrobiota bacterium | reverse complement strand
CGATCTCGCGGAGGACCTCGAAATCGACATTCGCCAGGCCGATCTTTCGCGCACCAACGGGACTTTGGAGGTCCGCGAGAACACCGCCGTGAACCGTCCAACCCTCCGGTTCATGCCGGATGGAACATTTGGCCCGAGCAGCCCGGAATGGATCGAGCTCCACGGCCGAAGTGAAACCGGCGAGCAGGATTCCAAGGTCTGGATCGCTCTGGGCTGGAACCGCCTGAACTATGAAGTCTGGACCCGCCAACCGCCACTCGTGCGGCAATAGCCACGGCGCGACACGGCGCCGGTGCTGCGGATTCACGCTGGCCGAAACGCTGGCGGCCCTCCTCTTTCTGGCCATCGTCATCCCGGTCGCCATCCAGGCCATCCAGCTCGCCAGTTATGCCGGCCAGGTCGGCCAGCGAAAACTCATCGCCGCCCGCATCGGCGACCGTGTCCTGAACGATCTCATCGCCAACGGTACCTGGCAGGGCGGCACCGGCTCCGGGGTTGCCGAGGAAGGACCCCTGGCCTTCAAGTGGACCACCAAGGTGGAATCCTGGCCCGAAGGCACGCTTCGTATGCTCACCGTGGACGTGCGATTCCCGGTCCAGGGCCGGGAACAGGATGTGCGCCTCAGCACGCTGGTCAGCGCCTCCTCGCCATGAACCTCCGTCGCTCCCTCCGAATTCGGTTGTGGAGTGCGGTGGCAAGCCACCGTCTTCCACGCGGGGTTGGCATGGCCGCTCGCCCCGTATTCACGCCCTCCAAATCGGCAGCGAGCTGCCGCACTCCAAATCGGCCCGGCACCCGCGCCTTCACGCTCATCGAGGTCCTCCTCGCCGTGACGATCTTCGGCATCGTCCTCGTCGCCCTCCAGGGCATTTTTCACGGCGCACTGCGGCTTCGGAATCGCACGGTCGAATCGATCGAGAACGCGCTGCCCCTCGAGCAGGCGCTCACCATCATCCGTCGCGACCTCGCCGGGATCGTGCCCCCGGGCGGCACGCTCGGCGGATCGGTTCAGACCACACCCGTAATCGACGGCATGAACGGCCAGCCGACGATCGAGTTCCATACCGCGGTCGGGATCCTCTCCGACCGGGTGCCGTGGTCCGAGGTCAGGCGGGTGGCCTACCTTCTCACCGCGCCCACCAACGGTTCCGCGGGACGCGTGCTCCACCGCGCGGTCACGCACAACCTGCTCCCCGTCAACCAGGCCACCCTCGAGGACCAGACGCTGATCGGTGGCGTGGATTCGGTGCACTTCTCGTTCTACGACGGCTCGACGTGGCGCGACACGTGGAACTCGACCAACGAGACCGTTCCGTTGCCGCGCGCCATCCGATTCGAATTGCTGCTCCTGTCGACCAACCTGAACCGTGGGAACATCACGCCCAGGCCCATCGAGATGGTGGTCAACATCCTGGTCGAGCCCTCCACGAACAGCACGTCGCAGTCCACAGGAGGTGGTTCGTGAACGCGGTGCTTCCCGCCCGAAACATCGAGACCGCCTCGGTGCTCGTGATCGTGCTCTGGGTCTCGCTCGGGCTGGTCTCGCTGGCGCTCTACTTCGCGCACGCGATGAACTTCCAGATGCGCGCCGCAGACAATCGCGTCGCGAATTTCGAGGCAGCCCAGGTGGTCGAAGGCGCCGCCCGCTACATCACCAACGTCCTCGGTCAGTACGCGACCAACGGCGCCGCCCCCGACACGCTCCTCTTCGACAGCGAGGCCGTCCAGGTGGGCGACGCCACATTCTGGTTCATCGGCCGCGACACCAACCTCTGGCAGGGGACTCTCACCCGCCCCACCTTCGGCCTCATCGACGAGGCATCGAAGCTCAACCTCAACACCGCCACCCGTGCGATGCTCGAGCTCCTCCCCGGCATGACCACCGAACTCGCCGGCAGCATCATCGACTGGCGGGACACCGACAGCGAGGTGACGGACAGCGGGGCCGAGGACGATACCTACGCGAGACTCAACCCGCCCTACCACTGCAAGAACGCCCCGTTCGAGTCCATCGAGGAACTTCGCCTCGTCGCCAACTCAAACCTCCGCGCCCTCTTCGGCGAAGACGTCAACCTCAACGGCGTCCTCGACCCCAACGAGGATGACGGCGAGGAATCGTTTCCGTACGACAACCGCGATGGCCGCCTCGACCCCGGCATCCTCGAATACGTCACCGTCGCCACCCGCGAACCCAATACCAAGGGCGACGGCTCCACCCGGGTGAACGTCAGCGATCCTTCCCAGGCCGCGGTCGCCTCGTACCTCCAGCAACAACTCGGCACCCAACGCGCCAACGCGATCCTCCGCCAGTTCGGCGTCGGATCGACCGGAGGTGGTGGACGGGGCGGAACCGGCGGCACCCCGCCCGGCGGCGCGGGCGGTGGCACGCCTGCCCCCACCGTACGCAGCGTCCTCGAGTTCGCGCTCCTGGGTGGCATCACGGCTGACGAACTCGGACCGATCGAAGGCGATCTCACCGTCACGAACGCCACGTCTCTCCAGGGCCTGATCAACGTGAACACCGCCAGCACCGAGGTGCTCGCCTGTGTCCCCGGCATCGGCGCGGAAAGCGCCCAGAGCGTCGTCGCCGCCAGGGCTTCCAATGGAACGAAGGGTTCGTCCCTGATGTGGATCGTGGACGT
>CAIMTB010000374.1 GCA_903844265.1 uncultured Verrucomicrobiota bacterium | reverse complement strand
TGTCGGTCTCAAAGAACTGCACGGCCAGATCTACGGTGTAGTGGATTCCGGCTTCCGGTATCCCGTTATCTCTCGTGTTCAATGTTCGTGTGCCGTGTAGGCTGAAATCCGTCCCACCTTGGAGTCCATACTGGGACGGTTCCACGGGTCTTGGCGATCCTGCAGTCCGTGCACCCGGTGCGGCAATATTGGCTATTTCTCGCACCGTGCACCGACTAAAAATGGTTGTCCAGCAAGGAGTAGGCAAACCGGTCCGTCGGCGAGCTCTTTGAGACGTTCACGGCGGCTCATGCGGTGCACTGCGTCCTGCACGCCGACCTCCTGCACGACAGCGCCTTGGTGACTCATGTGCTGTCCCGGCGCTTCCGGCCCTACATCCACGTCGCCGGATACCGCGTGGTCGATCTCCAGCAACTGGACGCCTCAACAACCCGGACACTGCTGGCATTGAACGACGAGCATCCCTGGGGTGAGGCCCCTGCCCTCCAAGGTGCGTGTTGGGAAGTCCTGGAGCGAGAACCGGAGTACACGGACGATCACGGCCCACCCCGGTTGGCGTTCCTGCATGTGCAGTGTGAGGCCGTCTGGCTCTACTGGAATCTCTGGGCGCGGTCGTGCGAATGTGCCCCGTATGCAATCCTGCTCCAGGATCATGGTTATGCGGGAACTGGACAACCTTCCGCCCCGGCGGCGCGCTCCATGGTCTGGCGAGGACGCGCGGCGTGTGGCCAAAATGGATTCTGTCGGCTGACGGATCAGCCTGGCCTGGCTATCGGCCGGTCAGTTCTCCAACCACAGCACGCGAATTCCCGCTGCCACCGGCGTTGCAGATGGGTGACCAGGGCTTCAAGGCTTCTCGCATCCTCTACCTTGAGGACAGCAACAGCCCGGTCTCGAGAACAACTCGGGCTGAACCGTCGCCGTCCGACGAACGGCTCGATTTTGGAACACCCATGACGAAGATATTCAATCACCACCCGAGGCAGCTCTACTTCGCCTGCGGCTCAAACATGGACGCGGAACAATTCAAGGAACGCTGCCCGGACTCCGAGACCCTCGGTCGTGCGGTGTTGCACGATTACCGGTGGATCATCACCGACCGTGGCGTGGCATCGGTAAGTCCTCATCCTGGCGCTCACGTGTACGGTGTCCTGACACGCCTGGCGGCGGATGACGAGGACGCCCTGAACTATTTCAAGGGTGTTCACCAGAACCTGTACCGACGCGAGTTCCTCGCCGTCGAGGGCACGGATGGCGAAGTCGTGGACGCCCTTGTCTACATTGCCAACGACCCGGCCGAAGGCCCACCGCGCCCTGGGTATCTCGAAAGGGTCCTTGCTGGAGCCCGGCACCATGATCTTCCAGCAGCAGGCATTGTCATTGGGTCCTGCGGACCAATCTGGCCGACGAACCGGAACTGATCGCCATGGCCTACGAGGAGCTTTGGATGGTGGAGGACGTTATCCGGTCGATGAAGACGGTGTTGGAAACGCGCCCCATCTATCACAAGCGGGACGAAACCATCCGCGGTCACGTGTTCTGCAGCTTCCTGGCGGTGATGCTGCGTCGGGAGTTGGAAATTCGAATGGAGAAGAAGGGCAAGGATGGGGAATGGGCGGAGGTGATCCGCGGACTCGATGAGTTGCAGGAAGTCGAGGCCGTGTTTCAGGGCCACCGGATCCTGCTCCGGAGTCAGTTGATCGGGGACGCCCACAAAGCCATCGCGGCCACGGGCGTCGCAGTGCCACCCACCCTGCGCGAGGCCCCCCCGGACCCAACTCGGAAGCCGGAAGTGTAGTGCCAAGAGCCGGAGGTGTCGTTGCAAGTCGTTGATTGCCAGTCCTGCCGGTTTTCAAACTGTCAAAGATGGGTCTGAGAGGGGCAGGAGTTTGATTTCTCGACGCTCCGCGGAAGGCGTGTTGCTCCATGAATTGTTGGCAGGCAGCCCAACGTTAGATGCGATGCAACTAATTGCATCCGGCGTCAACGAGTCGATTTCTAGACTCGATGGCAGAGCCAACCTCAATATCATCGGGACTCGATCACCTGAATCTGTTTTGGACTGGTGACATGAATCTGATATTGATTCCCATCAAACACAATTCTACCTGTCACGCGGATTCTCTTGTAACGATAGAACGAACTCGGGTCGTCGATTTTCTGTTCCTTGAATGCCGCTCGTGCAGAATCAGCGATCACCACTGCGAGACATTTCGGATCCTTGTAGTCCACCTCGGAATCCAAATAGGTAATCGGCTCGGCTACTTCGTGCTTGCTGGCCTTGACCGTCATCTCAACGATTCGCTTTTGGCTGAGAAAGTTTCGCGCGTTGCTCGCCAATATCACGCCGCCTCTCGGACTATTGCAAGACGCTACAAGAGCGGCGAACAATCCTGCAGCTACGAGTGTGAAAAATCGACTCATGGTCTAATAGATGGCTTTCTTTCCAAGCTGAGCGCAAGTTGGATCGCTTCACGATTTCCAGTCAAGGAAATTACCCAGGGCAAGCGCATCTAAATCCTCCGATAAACCAGGCCAAAGCATTAACAACGCTCCGTTCGATGGGCTGCACTGTGCTTGCCTTTACTCCGAAACAAATGTTATTTGAAAAGCTTTCTCTGCGATTTGGACGCGTCTGCCCCGTAAGAAACCATCGATCTGCCCCCATTGGAATCACACCGAGAACTTGAAATAGCGCCAGGCAGTCCACTCGCTGACGCCTTTGCTGTTCAATGCCCGGACTCGCCAGCGTCCGGAGTTCGCGCCTACCCAGGTAAAAGGAAGGTAAATGTCGTGTGTCCTGAAGGCAAAACTTAGCTGCACCCCCTGGGTCTCCCGGAGGTCCCGAGCGAAAGCGGCTGCCCCCTCATCCGATGCCTTCCTGGACTGCCCCGCCGCTATCCATTCGGACCGACTGCGATCGACAGTCTTCCGGACGTAGTCCTCATAGTGCTCGGCCTCGTACTGAGTCACCGACAGAACCTGAATCGCAACTTCGTACTCGATGGGATAGGCAGCGGAGGATGGCCGCCAACGAAAATCCATGAACCTTGGATAGTGCTGGAGCGTCTGTCCAGCATCAGGCAAGACCAGTTCAGGGACGGTGGGCCCGCCGTCGGATGACACCTTTCCGTTCCATGGATCGCTGATCTCATGAACGCGTCCGTCGTGGAAGATGACCGCGTAAAGGTAGCTTCCCTTGGTGTTGAAGCTGTTGAAGGTGATTTCACCGTACTTCCAGGAGTACAAGTTTACTGCCATCGAGTTGGTCTCCGCAGCCGGTCGCGGGTCCTTTTGGTACGGCTTTCCCATCACCGTCATCACCTCTGTCTCGCTCATTCCCACAGCAAGCGACCGCCACTTGCCGAGATCAGGTTGCACCGCCAGCGGTTGCACATCCGTCACGACGCCCAGGTCTTGCCTCTGGTAGGCGATGAGAGGTGCTGTCGTGCGGCAGCCAGAGAGGAATATCAAGAATGCCACGAGCATGACAGTACCACTCGCGACTTTTCCAACGCTCCGGAAACCACGATAACACGCGAGGATTTTTGTTAGAACGGGCTCGGTCCATCCTTGGCACGCCTGATTCGACACCGCACCGAGCCTCTCGGCTGATCGCAGCATGCCATCCCTGAGAGGTTCAGTCCCATCGGCAACTTCGATCGCGGGCATTTCTTTCATGTGACAATGCTAGTATTGGATGAAGGGGCATCGCAGGCAATGGGAAAACCACAGCAAGCCGAACGCCAGGCACTCTCTCCCAAAATTGCGGGATCTGGATCATTTCTGCACCCAGCCCCCGCTTTCTTGTCTTCCGCTTCTCCAAGCATTTCCCAGGATCGCATCCTGAGCTATCTGAACATCGTTGTCGCGATGCCCCGAGCGATATTTCAAATTCACAATATTGGATCCTGGAGCGATTGCAGGGCATCATAGAGAGTTCCTATCCGTGGGGACTTCAGGGATGTTATCGCAAGTGGCCATTGTCGGAACCCATCGACCCCGCTCCCCAAAGTGCCGGGTTCTCTCTCATAGACAGTCCCCCTCCTTCCCTCAAGGTGCCTCAGGCAGCTGCGCAGCACGTTGTAGATTTCGGAATTCGTAGGGAACGGGAGCGTTTCGCCGCTGAGGTACACGTTGGTCTTTGGAGTGTAGCGGTAGAGACCCGATCGCGCAGGATCAATCTTCACCCTGTCAATCGTGCCCACGGGGAACGGTCCACTCGGCGGCGGGAAAGCTGTGAGCAGGTGATTGGTAAATGTGCGATAAAAGCGCTGGCTCAAGCCTGGCGCAGTGTCTCGATAGATCGCCGGACTAAGCTCGCTGTTTGTACGCTGAACCGTGCCGAGTGGACTCCATTCCCGCAGATCGGAGGAGGCTTCGACCACGTAGAGGTCGTACACCTGGCGAAACTGACTGGAGATCGTGCCGGACAGGTTGACCAGGTTCAAGGCACTCCCACCGAGGCTGAGGGTGACTCCTCGGTCCGGCGACGCAGTAATCCCATCGAAGTGATGCGGCATGGGTTGGGCTCCGGCGTGTGCGGAAAGCCCGACAAGACAAGCCAGCAGAATGGATGGCATTTTCATTGGGACTATAGCGTTGAGTACGAAAGGACTCCTGGCACAGACAATTTGTGGCGCCACACCGGAGCGTGCGGGACTCGCTGGCTTGAGCATTTGACCGCTGGAACCCGAGTGGGTGGGTCCTACAGAAGCGGACAGGATGTACCGAACGACCTTTGAAACTCTCGGATAGCCCTCCCCTCCCTGATGACCCGCGAAACAGCTGCATGCTGGGGCTTTGGCAGCACGGTCTTGGAGCTGAGATAAATGTCAACGACGGGCCACTTGTGCTTTCCACCCTGTTGGCCCCACTACAACGCCATTTCACCCCTGGCAATTGGACATGCCGCACAGTCGATGCATACTGGAACTACAAAGTAAGACTTGCTGCACGAGTGCTGGCAAAGGCTCGCAGAGTGATGGCTATCAGGAAACCTTCCAGCATGTACACCAAGAACCTCCTCATCGCTTTGGCTGCCGTTACCTTGATCGGTATAATCGCGGGCTGTGGCAAGGGCAACGAGACCCCGGTCAGCACCGACCCAGCACCAGTCAGTGACCAGCTCACGATCGGCGCCGACCCCGCCGGCCACTGGGAAGCCGGCATTACAGGGGACGGCTCGCAGCGGGTTCAGGTGTCGCTCGACCTGACGAAGACCGCGAAATCGGAATGGATCGCGAGTATGGGCCTTCCCTCCGAGAACAAGACCGGGCTGGTCGTGAAGGAGGTGGCGGTAAACGGCAAGTCCGTGAAGTTTGTGGCCGTTGACCTCATGATGGCTGCATTCGACCTAACCCTGAGCCCGAATGGGAGCATGACGGGGAATATCGCCAGCCCACGCTTGCAG
>CAIMTB010000373.1 GCA_903844265.1 uncultured Verrucomicrobiota bacterium | reverse complement strand
TTGGGGAGTAACGAGGAGAGCGCTTTCATTGACTCTCACGCTGCTCCCGGGATCGAGGTCGGGGCAAAAAGATTAGGGTAACGGAACTGTTACTTCATCTCCCTGCGTGCTTAAGGCTTCTCGGCCGTTCGATAGGTCCGGAAGGGAACGGTCGCCGCCGGGTCGTCGAGTTGGACGTTGCCATCCACCAGTCTGGGTGGGGTGACGATGGATCGCCAGAGCGCGATGGGTTGGGAGGGATCTTCTGTCGCGAGCAGGGAAATCCGGGCGGCGCGCGACGCGGTGATGGGCGTGCCGTCGTTGGAACGGACGACCACGATGGCTTTGCCATTCGCGACTGTAACTGCGGGGGTCAGCGTCAACGGGGCGCCGGGGGTGGGTTCCGCAATTCTCCAGGCCGCTATCTCGGTGGTGCTCCGGGCATAGAGGACGCCGTCGTCCAGGGCCGGGCTGTTCCAGGTGCGGCCTTCGACGACCTGAAGGTGGGTGAGTTCGTGGTAGCCGGTCGGGGTGAGTTCTGCGAGGACGGCCTCGCCGGAGGCGGTGAGGACCAGAAGGGCGCCGCCGGCCTTGAGGACGCTGCCGTAGCCGACATCGCCCGTGCCCACGGAGGAGGTACGCCAGTTCTCTGTTCCGGCTGCGGTGTCGATGCAGCGCAGGCTGGTGGAGTCCTGTCCGGCGACGCTGTAGATGTGGCCCAGATGGGCGATGGCGGTGGCCCAGTGGTTCATGTTGAAGCTGCGCCTCGTCCAGCGCGAGGTGGCGGTGATCGTCGAGCCACCGCCGCCCGCGGCAAGACTTACGACGCCGGACCCGGAGGAGTAGGCGGCCGAGCCGTACACCAGATTTCCATCCACCACGGGCGAGGCCGCGGTGGACGTGCTGTAGGGAAGGGCGAAGCGCCAGAGAAGATCGCCGGTCTCAGGGCGGACGGAGACGAGTCCGGACTGGGCGTGGAAGATGACCTGGGTGATCCCTGCGACCTCCGCGAGGACGGGGGTGGATTGGGTCATGCTCTCATTTTGCCTGCGCCACGCGGTGACGCCGTCGGATTTGCGGACTGCGATGAGGCGTGTGGAGCCGGCGTTGGAATTGAGGATGACCAGATCCCCGACGATCAGGGGGGACGCTGCATTCTGCCACGGAATGACTGCGGATGAGAATTCCGAGGGGAAATTGCGCTGCCAGACGACGTGGCCGGTGGCGGCCTCGAGGCAATAGAGCCGGAGGTAGGAGCTCAGGACGTAGACGTGATCGCCATCGACGACAGGGGTTGATCGCGGTCCGTCGTCATCGCCGACCCCGCCGTTGGGATATTCGGCCTGGTCGAGGTTGACGGCCCAGAGTTCCTCGCCGGTGGCGGCGTTGAGGGCGATGGCGAACTCGCGATCGGATCCTGCGACCGCGCGGCGGCCTTGGGTGAAGGCGCGTCCGGCCGAGATCGTGAGGGAACTGAGGGCTGGGCTGGCGGGTTTGCGCCAGAGAAGGCGCGGTGGCCGGGCGTCCCAATCGGTTTGGAAAGGGCCGTCATAGACGCCGTCATGGGTCGGGCCCCGGTAGTGGGTCCATTCCGCGCCTTCCACGCGCGGATGGGCGGAGGAGGCGAGGGACAGAAGCAGGACGCCCAGGCTGGCGGCTGGGTGGGATCGATGCAGCGGGTTCGGCAACCTCATGACGTCCGTCAAGGAAGCGCCAGTTCCCCCGAGCGTCAAAGCCTCAGAAGGCAGGGTTGCCGAACGGGTGGGGCTTGGGTATGAACGCGGCATGCAATCCCCCGTGGTCGAGAGCCGTCGCGGCTTCATGCGTCGAGGTGTGGGTGTCGTGGCCTCGGCGATTGCGATGCCGAATCTCATTTCATCCGGGGTGCTTGCGGCGGATGGGCGGCCCGGGGCCAATGATCGGATAGGGATTGGGTTCATTGGCATGGGACGCCAGGCGAGTTCGCTGCTGGCGGAACTCAACAGGCTGCCGGAGGCGCGGGTGGTGGCGGTCGCGGACGTGAACCTCGTCCGGGCGCGGGAAGTGGCGGTGAAGCACGGGGCGGTGGCTCTGCAGGATTACAGGCGTCTTCTCGAACGAAAGGACGTGGACGCCGTCATCACCGCGACGCCGGAGCATTGGCGGGTGTTGATCTGCGTTGAATCGTGCCAGGCCGGCAAGGACGTCTACGCTGAGAAGCCGATGTCGCTGACCATTCGCGAGGGTCGCCTGATCGTGGAGGCCGCGAGGCGGAACAAGAGGGTGTTCCAGGTGGGCAGCCAGCAGCGGTCGATGATCCGGAACCGGATTGGCTGCGACTTCATCCGTTCCGGGGGCGCGGGCAGGATTGAAAAGGTGGTGGCGCACAATTATCCCACGCCCTGGGAGCAGTCGTTGCCCGGGGAGGCGATCCCGGACGAGTTGGACTGGGAGATGTGGTGCGGGCCGTCGCCGAAGGTTCCCTACCACAAGGATCTCTATCTGCCGCGGGCAAACCCGGGATGGTTGTCGTTCCGGCCGTATTCGGGTGGCGAGATGACGGGCTGGGGGGCGCATGGTCTCGACCAGATCCAATGGGCGTTGGGCATGGATGAAAGCGGGCCGGTGGAGATCTGGTCGGAGGGGCCGCCGCATGAGCCGCCCACGTACCGCGCGGCGGAGAGTGCGGACCGCGGCAACGAACTTTGCAGCAGGCGGAAGGTTTTCTTCAGGTACGCCAACGGCGTGGTGGTCGAACCCGGTGATGCGCCGATGGGGGGCGCGGTGTTCGTCTGCTCGAAGGGCACGGTGAAGATCAATCGCGGCGTCTGCGAATCCGACCCGCACGAGTTGATCGAGGAGACGATCCGCAACCGGCCGCAGGGCGTGAACGAGAGCCACGTGAAGAACTGGCTCGATTGCATCAGGAGCCGTGCGAAACCGGTGGCGGATGTGGAGATAGGGCATCGAACCGCGACGATGTGTCACCTGGGCAACATCGCGCGTTGGACCGGACGAAAACTGCGGTGGGATCCGGTGAAGGAGGTCTTTCCGGAGGACGCCGCGGCCAACGGGTTCCTCGACCGGGAGCGGCGGAAGCCGTGGGTGTTGCGTGGGGATGCGTGATTGGGGCGGAGCCGCAGTGCATCCCCGGGTTGTGGGTAGCCGGGTTTTCCAAAGTTTGGACACGCATTGGGACCATGAACCACGCGGGGATCTACCACGAAGGTCACGAAGATCACGAAGGCCAGAGGATTTGTGTTCCTTCGTGTCCTTCGTGCTCTTCGTGGTGCCACTCCGTTCATGAAGAGCCGCCACG
>CAIMTB010000372.1 GCA_903844265.1 uncultured Verrucomicrobiota bacterium | reverse complement strand
GCCGGCTTTATGCAATGCCGACGCAACGCGCTCCTTGCCTACTCCCGATTCGCCGGTGATGAGCACGCAGACATCGGTGGGCCCGAGCCGGTCGATCGTCTGCTGAAGTCTTTGGATCCCGTCGGAACGGCCGATGAGGACGTCCTCCGCGTTCAGCGGGCGGCCGCCGTAGAGCTGGAACCAGAGCTCCTGATACTCGGCCACGGCTAGCATGGCCTGCCTCCAGCGGTCGTCCGTGTCCTCAAGCGAGAGTACATCCTGGGCTCCATCACGCATGCTTCGTGCCACATCCTGCGTGTTGGCTTTCTCGAGCCAGACGATGTACGGCCGGTTCGCCTGGGCGAACTGGACCCGCAACCGGGGCCACCCCCTCGTGTCCATCGCCTGGATGGGCACGATGTACACGATCTTCCGCGTGGCCTGGCTCAGCTCGGTGATGCTGTGTTCCGGGAACGTCCGATGATGCAGGCCAAGGCGTTGGAATCGTCCCGCAGGCACGCATTCGAACTCGGCAGGATGGAGAATAGTGATCATGCGTTTGCAATGCGACGGTATTGCGTCACTCGGCGAGTGCAACGAAAGGGGGGCGAGGCGGAGCGAGTTCGAGTTCGAGGCATGAGTGTCGAGGCGTCCGGGTGCGCTCCCGGGAACGATCCCTCCTTGGGGTTGGCGGTGGAATGCAGGCGCATCGGGGAGCGGTGGCAACGATTCTGTCGTGTGCGCAGCGGGGAATTGGGGCGGGGTCGGGGATCTGGCACAGCCTTTGCATTCGGAGGGTTGCGATGTTCTCGAGCCAGTCCCACAGATTGACGCGGCCCACCCTCGGAGTGGTGATACGCTTCAAGGATTCCGAGGCGACGTTACCGGCTGTGCTCGAGGCGCTGGGACGGCAGACCGTGCGGCCGGATGTCGTCGTCGGCGTGGACAACCGGAGTTGCGACACTTCGGCGGAAATCATGCGGGCGGCGGGGGCGAAGGTCGTGGGGTGGGTGGAGGCCTACAACCATCCGCGGGTGCTCAATTTCGCATTGCGTCACTGTCCCACGGACCTGGTCCTGGTGTTGAGCTCGCACACGGTTCTGGGGGCATCGGACGTCATTGAGAAACTCGTGGCGGCCATGGCCGATCCGCGGACGGCATGTGCGAGCGGGAAGTGGGATGCGGACGCGTTCTACAGCGACGCGATCGACTGGAGTGAGTTGAAGTCCAAGGGGTTGAAGTTTTGTTCCATCTACTCGAACAGCATGGGCATGTTTCGCCGTTCCCTTTGGGAGCAGACGCCGTTTGATGAGACCCTGCCCACCCTGGAGGATGGGGCGTGGGCGTTGGAGCAGGTGCGGAAGGGGCACATCTGCCGGCGGCTGGATTTTCCATTCACGTACCGTCGAGGCGGGGGGACGAGGGCGTATATTTTTGCCGTCATCACCTTCCAGTTGGCCCATCGCCACGGGCTTCGGGTGGCGTGGCTGGGTGTTGCGGCCACGTTGAGGCATGTGGGACGGGAGGCGGTGCGGCAGTTGGCTGGGCGGGGAGCGGTGGGGCTGCCGGGCATCGGGATTCTGTGGGGACGCCTGAGGGCGTGGTGTCTCTGGCGATTCGTCCGGCCGGTGCAGGAGTAAGGTCCTGGGGGGGCGGTCCGGTGTCCGGGCCGTGATCGAAACCGGTGGGAGGGGTCGGTGGGTCCCAGCCCGCACGGCCGGGGTGGGAAGGGACAATCAGTTCTTGGCGGGGTGGTTGTTGAGCCCGACGGTGAACCAGAATTCCGATCCGCAGCCGAGCTTGCTTTGGGCGCCGATGTTGCCGCCCATCAATTCCGCGAGTTGTTTGGAGATGGCGAGTCCGAGTCCAGTGCCTCCATAGATTTGGGTGACCGGGGATTCGACCTGGGAGAATTTGGTGAAGAGACAGCCGATCTTCTCGGGAGGGATGCCGATGCCGGTGTCTTGAACCGAAAACCGCAGCTGTACGGCGGAGGGGGTCTTTGACTCGACGTTCACCCGTATCACGATTTCGCCCTTGGCGGTGAACTTGGTGGCGTTGCTGACCAGGTTGGCGAGGATCTGGCGGAGGCGGCCGGAATCCCCGCGCAGGGTCAACGGGACATCGGGGGAGACGAGGCATGTGATGCGCAGTCCCTTTTCGTGGGCGGCTGCGGCCATCATGGCGGCGACGTCATCGACCAGGGCGTGCGGGTTGAAGACGAGGCTTTCGAGCTCGAGTTTCCCGGCCTCCAACCTGGAGAAATCGAGGAGGTCGTTCAGGATGGCGAGGAGCGCCTCGCCGCTGGCACGAGCGGTGCCGAGGTAACGGCGCTGGTCCTCGGAAAGGCTTGTCTCCTGAAGCAGCCTGAGCATGCCGAGGATCCCGTTCATGGGGGTTCGGATTTCATGGCTGATGTTGGCGAGAAACTGGCTCTTGGCCGCGCCGGCTAACGCCGCCTGGGAGGACATCTCATGGGCGTAGGCCGTGGCCTGCTCCAGATAGAGTCTCGTCTGAAGGAGAGTCTGCTCGGCTTTCTTGCGTTCGGTGACATCGCGGACGATGGCTTGGAGGATCCGGCGCCCGTCCAGTTTCAGGGCATTGAGGGCGACTTCGGCCGGAAACGCCGTCCCGTCATCCGCGCGTTGATAGACCCACTCGAAGCGTTGTGAGCCCGCAGCCAGGGCGGCATGGATCCACCTGAGGGCCAGTTCGCTGGAGTCCGTGCCGCAGGGCTGTTTCCTGGGGGAAAGGTCACCGATGCGACGGGCACAAAAGTCATCGCGGCTGGCGCAGCCCATGATGCGGAGGGTTGCCTCGTTGCAATCCAGATACCCTGTCTCATCGAGCCACATGACGCCGTCACTCGTCGAATCGAACAGCGTCCGAAACCGGGTTTCCGATCGGCTCAGGGCCTCCTGGGTCTTCTTGCGCGTTTCGATTTCGCGCTCCAAGGCCTTCTGCCCCTGTTCGGCGGGGTCGCGGGATGGGATGGCTTCCTGCATCATTCGGAGGGCGGTGGATGGGGCTTCGGTCAGTGGATCGCACGTGTGTTCCGGCTCCGTCCGTTGGGGTGCAGGCCCTGACATGAGGGGGTCGGCAAGATCTCTACTCTTCTGAATGCGCTTCGCTGAACGTTTCTTGCGCGTTTCGAACCCGCCCGATTCGGCCCGCCTCCAACGGACCGATGGTCATCCGCCAAAACGCAGCGCGTCGGCTGCGCGTCGGGCCGTGGCGAGGGCCTCCTCGAGAGAACCGCCGAGCGCCGTGACATGGCCCATCTTGCGTCCGCGGCTGCTGGAGGTCTTGCCGTAGATGTGAACCGCAGCGCCGGGAACAGCGAGCGCCGTTTCGAGGCCGTGCGGTTGACCGCTGCCGGTGGCGGTTCCCAGGAGATTGATCATCACCGCGGCGGGGGCGCGCATCCTGGGGGAGCCGAGCGGCCAGCCAAAGACGGCTCGGACGTGGTTTTCAAACTGGGAACACGCACAGGCTTCGATGGTGTAATGGCCCGAATTGTGAACCCGCGGCGCAAGTTCGTTCACCGCGATTGTCCCGTCGGCGGCCAGGAACATTTCGACGCCGAACGTGCCTGTTCCACCCACCGAGGACACGGCTCGGAGGGCGGTCTGGATGGCGGTTTCGGCGATCTCGCCGGGCAGCTCGGCCGGTGCCATCACGACGTGGCAGATATGATCGCGCTGGATGGTTTCCGCGACGGGGTAGGACACGGCGCGTCCATCCTTGGACCGGGTGATCATCACCGCGATCTCGCGGGTGAAAGGGAACCATTGTTCGACGAAAAGCGCGTTGCGATCGCCCTCAAGCGCGGCCCAGGCCTCCTTGAGATCGGCGGCGGACCTGAGGGTGAAGTTGCCCTTGCCGTCGTAACCGTTGCGGCGCTTCTTGAGAACCAGCGGCCAGCCGAAACTCTCCGCCGCCCGGATCACGTCCGAGGGCGTGGGGGTGTCGGAAAAGCCCGGCACCGGCAACCCCTCGTCGGCCACCGCCTGTTTCTGCCAGAGTTTGTCCTGCACGATCTTCACGGTGCCCGACCCGGGCAGGACGAGGTGCCGGTGCCTCTCGACCGAGGCAAGCGCCTCGGCATCGACGAATTCGTTTTCGAGCGTGATGACGTCGCTGGCTTCCGCCAGGCGGAGCAGTTGATCGGGACGATCCCAGTCCCCGATGAACAAGTGCTGCGCGAGACCGGAGGCGGGGGAATGCTCCTTGCGTTCGAGGATCGCGACCGAGCATCCCAGTTGGGTGGCGGCCTGCGCGGTCATTCGGGCGAGCTGCCCTCCGCCGACGATGCCCAGAACCGGGGGCATCCGGAGCGCGGATCCGATCGTGGATGTCACCCTATCGGCAGGGTTCACCGTGCTTGGCGTGGACATGACCACCGATTTCACGCGGTGCGACGATGCCGCGCAAACACCGATTTCACCCGGAACCCGGAGAAGCGCGCAT
>CAIMTB010000371.1 GCA_903844265.1 uncultured Verrucomicrobiota bacterium | reverse complement strand
CGCTTGCCACTGCTCCGGAGGTTGGCCCTTTCCCCCACCCTCATCTGTGGAACCCCAACGGGGTTCCGTCCTCCAGCCCAGGGTCGGGGCGCGAAGCGGACCTACCCTGGGTTCATGGTGTTTTGATGATTCCAACCCCAACGGGGTTGCGTCCTGCCAAGCCGTGGCACGGCGCGAGGTCGAGTATGGGCGGGACGCAACCCCCTTGGGGTTGATGATGTATTTGGATTCGCCTTCCCAGGGTAGCCCGCGGCGCGCGCAACCCTGGGCTTTGGGACAGAACCTCTTCGAGGTTCTCGATAGGTTGGAAGGCGCCGGTCACTCGGCGCCGCAGGTCGGTTGCCTTCCCGGCGGTCGCGACGGAGCGCGCCCCTCCATGAACGCGCCGGTTCAGGGTCCCAATACGTTTCCAGCTTTTGAAAAACCCGCCTCCCGATGACCACCACCCTGCCCCTGCCGCGCACGCTCAGGAACCCGTCCTGGGTCGTCGCTTTGCTGCTCCCCGTCATTCCCCTCCTGCTCGCGCAATGGCATGACGACAGTCTCTTCGGCCAGGACGCCATTTACGCGATCCCCTGGACCCTCCTCCTGGTCATCGGCCTCGTCGTGGCGATGGGCATCCCGGCGGTCCTCGACAAACTGGGATGGGCGATCCGAAAGGAGGCCGAACAGTTGCGGCCTGCGTGGCTGGCGGGACTCTTCGTCGCGCAGGTGACGGGTGCGTTCGGGGTCGACGGAATCCCTCTCGCCGGTCTCGTGTTCGGATTCACCTGCGCGCTCGTCGCCGCGTTCACCTTCGGCACGGAGTTCCAGCAACGCACCATGTCGGCGCTCCTCAGCCAACCCGTGGATCGACGACACCTGTGGTCCACGAAGATGGGCGTCCTGGGCGTGGCCCTGGTCACGCACTTCCTCGTCTTCCAACTCTCGTTGCACGGCAGTGGGATGTCGGCGATCACGAGCGCCGACGCCCAGGCGGCTGTCGCGACAGCTGGGATTACGTTCGCAATCCTCGCATGGTCGACGACGCCGACCTGGACCCTGATCACCCGAAGTGCGATCGCCGGGCTGGTATTCTCGGTGGCGGCGCCGTTTGTGACCTTCGCCATCCTGGCGGCCTTGGACCGCGAATCATCGTTCGCGACCAGCGCCGGACTGGCCCTGGTTCTTCCGTATTCGGTCGTGGTCTTCGAACTCGGCCGGCGCCGTTGGCTGAGGCTCGAGACCCCGGACGAGCAGGGTGAATCGATGGGCGCCCTGTTTACGTTGCCTCGTCGGACCACGGACGGTGCCCGATCTTCACGGGCCGGTTGGGTCCGGCGCATTGTGGCCAAGGAATTCAGGCTGCAGACCGTCACCTTCGCGACCGGTCTGATCACGCTGGTACTGCTGGGGCTGAAGTCGGTCTCCACCGAATCCGTGGGGCGGCGTGAATTGTTCCAGGCGCTGGTGTTCCTCTTCGGCGGAATCACGATCCTGCTGGCGGGGGCCACGCCGATCGCGGAGGAGCGGCGCCTCGGGACCCTGGCGGAACAGGTGCTCCGGCCGGCTTCCATCCGGAGCCAATGGTGGCTCAAGCTGGGGGTGGGCGCCTTGCCCGCGGCCGTGGCGTTTCTGGCGATGCTGGGGGCCGTAAACTGGGGGGGAGAACCGGACCTGCGCGTAGTGGGCCTGGCGGTGCTGGTGGCGTTCTCCGCGTTTGCCTTCAGCCTGCACGCCTCTTCCGGCGCCTCAAACACGTTATGGGCGCTGCTGTCAGGGATGGTGGTGACCGCGGTGTGCGGGGTCCTTGTGACCGCCGCCGCCGCCATGGTCG
>CAIMTB010000370.1 GCA_903844265.1 uncultured Verrucomicrobiota bacterium | reverse complement strand
CGAGTTCGTCGAGGACATCTTCCGCGCTCATCGGGGAAGATATGGGGCGAAACGAACCACCGGCGCCCGCAGGATGAAGGGCCTCGAGGACACCCCCCTCTTCGTCCTCCGCGACCTGCAGCTCAACCTGTTCGGCTAGTCCCAGCGGGATGCCCCTTGACATCAAACTGCGCCGATATCGAGAGTGACTGCTGTTGTGCTCCTCGCGGGATTCAGTGGTATTTCGATGGTTTCTGCCCGGCCAGCGTCCGACACGCGCGCGCCGAGGTTGAGACCCTGCCGTGCGTGGGTTGGGGGCGTCGGGGCGCTGGGGTGGTCCGTGGTGCTCTTGTTCTGCTTGAACCTCGTCCGTGGCGAAGAGCCTCTGGCCGTCTGCGGTCGCGTCGGATACGGGACCGGCGTGGCGACCGTACTTCTTGATCCCTTCACCAAGGTGCCCGAGGCCTTGCTCGAGGACCCGTCGGGCCTCCTTCCACTGACCGGAGAAACCGCAGTGTTCCAGACCATGGTGGCGGTTTCCTCAAGCACGGGGCTGCCGCGCCTGAGAGTCATGGGTGCGTTTCCGGATTACTGGGTTCAACCAGCCATCTTGAACCCGTTCCTGCGGGGAGCCGGAAATTATTCCGGCTACGGCAGGGAGCTTCGGCCTTGCGACTGGGCTGGGCGGCGGGCGACCGACCATCGGGCCTATCCCCTCGACCCGGGGCTGTCCGCGCCCGATACAACGTCCTCGTCGGCCGTTCCCGGAGCGGGTCAGTTGGTCACGGCGCGGGTGGACCGCGGGTTCCGTGTCGCGTGGCGCGGTGTGGCGGGCCGGGTCTATCGGCTGGAGTACACCGCGAGTCTGGCCCGTCCTTTCCAATTGGTCCAGACGTTGGTCGATGGGCAGGACGGCGAGTTGGAGATCCTGCTGCCTGTGAATGGCGGCGAAGGCTATTACCGGGTGGGTGAATTAGTTCCCTGAGTTGTTCCAAACCATGACATACCATTCCTTTCTCTCGAGGCCGTTGGGGTTGATGGGCGCGTTGCTTGCCGCCGTGCTCCTCTGGGTTCCACGCGTTGATGCACAGGCGCAAAGCAGCAACAGCGGGAGCACGGTCCTCATGCGTCTGACCGGGCAGAAGTCCGGCGGCATCCCGGGTGAGGTGACCCAGAAGGGACGGGAGGGACAGCACTCCATTCTTGCCTATTCGCACGAGATCGTGTCGCCCCGCGACCCTCAGACCGGGCTCCCCACGGGCAAGCGCCAGCACCAGCCGTTCCGGGTGGTCAAGCTGGTGAACCGCGCCTCTCCGGTCCTTCTGAGCGTGCTGGCTGGCAACGAGCTCCTGACCTCGGTGGTCATCGATATCTGGACGCCAACCTTTGGCTCCATCACCGGTGCGGGCTCCGAGTCTAAGATCCTGAGCTATACACTCACCGGCGCCCAGCTCGTCTCCATCCGGTCCTGGATGCCTAATCAGTCGGATGCCGCCGCCACGAACTATCCACCCGCCGAGGAGCTGTCCTTCGTGTACAAGAAGATCGAGGTCACCTTCCACAACGGAGGTGTGGTGGGTGAGGACGATTGGGCCTATCAGCCCTGAGATGTTGCCCCCGACGAGGGTGAGTCTCCTCGTTTTCGCCCATTCATGTGCCTCGTGGATCTGACATATCCGACCCCTGAGGAGAACCTCGCCGCCGACGAGGCCTTGCTCGACGCCTGTGAGGATGGCGGCAGTGCGGCGCTGCGCTTCCATGAACCTGCGTCGTTCTTTGTCGTGGTGGGCTTCGGCAACCGCGTTGCCACGGAGGTCAATGAGCCCGCGTGTGCTGCAGCCGGTGTGCCCGTTCTGCGTCGAGTCAGTGGCGGGGGTACCGTGCTTCTCGGGCCGGGTTGTCTGGCGTACGCGTTGGCCATGCCGATCTCGGACGAGCCGGAATTCGAGTCCGTATCGGGTACCAACAGGCTCGTGATGGATCGGAACCGCGCCGCCATCGAGCGATGCTCGGGGAAGACGACGGAGATCTGCGGTCACACGGACCTTGCCATCGGCGGGCTGAAGTTCTCGGGCAACGCCCAGCGTCGACGTCGTCGCGCACTCCTGTTCCATGGGACGATCCTCCTATGTGCGGATCTCGCGGCGATCGGCCGGTATCTTCGGGCGCCATCCCGGGAACCCGACTACCGGAGGGGCCGGGACCACGCCGCGTTCGTGACCAACCTGGGAGTGGATGCCTCCGTCGTGAAGGCGGCCTTGGCGGAGGCGTGGTCGGCACGGGAGCCGTACAGCGCCCCGCTCGGTCCGCGGATGGGGACGTTGCTGGTGGAGCGTTACAGGAGGGCGGAATGGCACGCGCGCCTCTGACGTGACGGGGCGGGTGTGGATTCTCGAGCAGGAGTCGGCGGAGGCATTGGAGATCAGAGGGGGAGCGGTGGCCGATTTCCTGTGCGGAAAGCCGGTTGCCCTGCGGCCGCGGGTTCCTACACTGCGCGCCCCATGCTGGATGTCTCCGGGCTCAACCCTCAGCAGCGCGAGGCCGTCACCACGGTTCAGGGACCGGTCCTGATCCTGGCCGGCGCGGGTACGGGCAAGACGCGGGTCATCACGCACCGCATGGCCTGGATGCTGTCGAAGGGCGTCTCGCCGGGGCACATCCTGGCGGTCACGTTCACCAACAAGGCCGCGCGCGAAATGCAGGAGCGCGTGAACAAGCTGGTGCCCCGGCGGCGCTCGACCCCTGGCGAACCCGCGGAACGTCCGACGCTCTGCACCTTCCATTCGCTCTGCGTCCGCATCCTGCGCCGGCACATCGACAAGCTCGGGTACAAGCCGAACTTCACCATCTACGACGAGGCGGAGCAGGTGGGCGTGGTTCGCCGGATCCTCGCGAAGATCAGCCAGGGCACGGACAAGGTGAAGCCCCGCGAGGTACTGGCCGTGCTCAGCCGCATCCGCAATGCGTCGCCCGAGGAACGGTTGGTCATCGATCCAACCACCCTCGCGCTCGCGCGGCACGTGCAGCGGGGCTACGAGTCCTCCCTCCGCGCGGCCAACGCGGTCGACTTCGACGACCTCATCCTGCTCACGCTGCGCTTGTTCAAGGAACACCCCGACGCGCTCGAGGACTGCCGGTCGCGCCACCGTTACATCATGGTGGACGAGTATCAGGACACCAACGGCTCGCAGTTCGAGTTGGTCCGGCTCCTGGCGGGCGCGACCCACAACCTGTGCGTGGTCGGCGACGACGACCAGAGCATCTATGGCTGGCGGGGCGCGAAGATCGCGAACCTGCTCGATTTCGAGAAGTACTTCCCGGAGGTCAAGGTGGTGCGCCTCGAGCAGAACTACCGCTCGACCAACAACATCCTGCGCGCCGCCAACCACGTCATCAGCAACAACCCACGGCGCCGTGGAAAACAACTGTGGTCCGAGCACGGCGACGGCGAGAAGATCCGCCTGATCGCCTGCGAACATGACGATGCCGAGGCGCAGTTCGTGGTCGATGAAATCCAGGTGGCGAAGACGATTCGCGGCATCCGGTGGGGCGATCAGGCGGTGTTGTTCCGGACCAACCAGCAGTCGCGCCCGATCGAGGCGGCCCTGCGCAAGGCAGGTGTCCGTTACCGGATCATCGGCGGGCAGTCCTTCTTTGACCGCCTCGAGATCCGCGATTTCCTGGCGTATCTCAAGGTCCTCCACAACCCGCACGACGACGCCAGCCTGCTGCGCATCGCCAACGTCCCGGCCCGCGGCCTGAGCGATGCCACGCTCGAGCGGATCCTGACGGCCAGTCACGAGCGGAAGAGTTCCGTGTTTGCGGCCATGCGGCATACCGACGTCCAGGAGCAGTTCCAGGAACGGGCAAGGCTTTGCCTCAAGGATTTCCTCCGCTTTCTCGAGGACACACGCCATCGCCTCGAGACCTCGCCGATCGGGCAATTGCTCGCGCCCTGGGCGGAGTCGGTGATGACCACGGTGGGCTACTGGGACCACCTGCGTGGCACGGAGAAGAATCCCGAGATCGCGGACAACCGGATCCGCAACCTCAAGGAACTCATCGCGGCGCTCGACGCTCCGGAGGTCAACCGCTCCCTGCCGGCGCTCGAGCGGCTCGGGGAGTCATTGTCGGATATGGCGCTCGACACCAGCCGCGGCGCGGACGACGAGGACAAGGCCGGTGACGAGGTGACGTTGATCACCGCCCACAGCTGCAAGGGGCTCGAATTCCCCCACGTCTACATCGTCGGCCTCGAGGAAGGGTTGCTCCCTCACACCCGGTCGAAAGACGAGGGTACCCTCGACGAGGAACGACGGTTGTTCTATGTCGCCCTGACCCGCGCGATGCGGACACTGACGCTGTCCTACTGCGCGGCGCGCAAGAAATACGGCCAGCTCACCCCGTCGCATCCGTCGTCGTTCCTGCGCGAACTGCCGATGGAACTTGTCGATCACGAGACCTCGGCGGCCCGCAAGCCAGTGGCTGCGGGTCAGGGCAAGAGCCTCTTCGCGGGAATGCGCGACCGCGTGGCCCAGGCGAACGGCGGGGCGCCCGCGTCGACCTGATCCGACGACGTGGGTTCGGGTCCCGTGCACATCCATCCATCCCTCAGGACAAATCTCATGACAACAACAGTGGTTCGTCGGAGTTCCGCAGCCGGGGCGATCCTTGTCGCAGCCTTGCTTTGTCTGGTTGCGCGTCCCGCCGCGAGCGGGGACGTGCAGGAACATGTGCCGGTGGATATTTGCAGGCTGCTGGGTGGCCGGAACGATCGCGGGTTCGCGGGGCGGCCCGGGAATCTGTACGCCGTGGCCGGGGCCAAGGCCCGTCTCATCTTCATGGCGGGGGAACTCACCACCAAGTCCAGCCTGTTCCAGGGCGATGTGCTCGAATGGCGCCCTGACTATGTGCAGCTCAGGCCTGACACGCTCAGCGGAGTGCACGGCGAACCGGTGCAGGGCGTGACCGCTGAAAAGTACTTTTGGATAGGCCCAAGCGACAGCGTCCTGGTGGAGCATGTCTTTGTGAATTCAACGACCACCGAGCAGACCGTCCGGTTGGGTTTCGATCTGCATGGGGTCGAGGAGCTGAAGTCAGTCGGTGGCCTGTGGACGTTCAAGGTCTCCGGAGGCTACCCGACCTCGGTCCTCCCGCGGTTATCGGGCGCACTCTCGGCCACGCACCCGGTGACAATGTCCGACGGCAGGATGCAGCTGGATGTTCCCGTCCGCGCGGGTGGGGTGGCGGGCTGCGTGGTCACGCTGGCCATGGGGGCGGACGCCGGGAAGGTGGGACACGCCGCCGACGTCCGTGCGGATGCCCGGGGTGAGAGCACTCGGTACTGGAACCACATGCTGACCTCTGAAATCCCGGCTTTCTCCTGCACGGATCCCTACCTGGAGAGGCTCTATTATTTCCGGTGGTGGTCGCTTCTGACCAAGATGAATGTTGGCGGCCACGGGAACTGGAGCAAGCCGCTGGCGCGGGAGGGAACGGTCGGGTTCAATTCCCTGATCAGCTACTCCGGGGCGCCGAGCACGATCGATCTCCGATGGATGCGCTCTCCGGACTGGGCCTACGGGAATGTCCAATCCTTCTACGGAAATCTTCATGATGGGAAGCTGGCCAACCACATCTACCCGGACTCACTGGATGGGGACAAAGCCAACCGGGCGCCGGGCCTTCATGGGGCGCCCATGGATTTTCCGTATCACAACTTCCTCGTGAAGGCTTTGACCGACGTCTACGCCCTCCACCCCGACAAGGCGATTCTACGGCGGTTGTGGCCGGCGTTGCAGCAGGCGACGGGTCTCTACGAGCGCGAGTTGGATGCCGACCGTGACGGCCTCTACGAGACCTATCCGTGGAGCAACATCACCGGCCAGGAATGGAGCGCCCGGTTTCTCTACTTCCATCCCTTCGACCAGCTCCTCGGTTATGACAGGACCTGGGGGCCCAGGGACGACGCCGACGCCGCGAAGGTTGCGGACATGATCGGGAAGAGCGTCGTGT
>CAIMTB010000369.1 GCA_903844265.1 uncultured Verrucomicrobiota bacterium | reverse complement strand
CGATGCAGAAGATCTCGAAGATCCCAAAACGACCGCGGCACCCGGTCTTGTTGCATTCGCCACATCCACGGCCCTTGGTGAACTTGGCGCCGGCGGCAGCGGCGGCGTCGATGTGGAGGGCCTTGAGTTCGCTCTCCTCCGGCATATAGGGCCCGCCGCACTTCTTGCAGATCTTGCGGACGAGGCGCTGGGCCACCAGGGCCCGGGCCGACGACGCCACCAGGAACGGCTTGATGCCGATGTCGATGAGACGCGTGACCGCGCTGGGAGCATCGTTCGTGTGAAGCGTCGAGAAGACAAGGTGACCGGTGAGCGACGCGTTGATCGCGATCGTCGCGGTCTCCATGTCGCGAATTTCCCCAAGCATCACGATGTTCGGCGCCTGCCGGAGCATCGAGCGAAGCGCGGCAGCAAAGGTGAAGCCGATGGCCTCGGCAACCTGCACCTGGTTGATGCCCGCCATCTGGTACTCGACCGGGTCCTCGACCGTGATGATCTTGCGGTCAGGACGGTTGATGTAGTTGAGGCAGGAATACAGCGTGGTGGTCTTGCCCGAGCCGGTGGGGCCCGTCACCAGCAGGATCCCGTCCGGAAGGCTGATCAGGCGCTCGAAGGTCTGCTGGTCGTCCGTCAGGAATCCCAGCTCGCCCAGGCCCAGCTTCAGGCCCTCCTTGTCCAGGATACGCATCACGATGCTCTCACCGTGGTTGGTCGGGAGACACGAGACGCGGAGATCGATGACCTTGTTGCCGACGTTGCACTGGATACGTCCGTCCTGCGGGATGCGCCGTTCCGCAATGGACATGTTGGACATGATCTTCAGGCGGCTGATGATCGATGGCTGAAGACGCTTCGGCGGCCCCTTCATCTCGTGGCACATGCCGTCGATGCGGTACCGCACCCGGAACCGCTTCTCCAGCGGCTCAAGATGGATGTCAGACGCCCGCATCCGGTAGGCCTCGGTGATCATGCCGTTCACCAGCTTGATGATCGGGGCATCGGCCTCCACCGTCTCGCCGCCACCCTCGTCGTCCATCTTCCCCAGCGCCGTGATCTCGACCTCACCCTCGGTGATGTCCTGGATCATCTTCGACACCGAGTCGTCCGCACGGCCGTAGTAACGGTTGAGCGCCGACTCGATGTCATCCGGGCTCGCCACGAGCACCGAGACATTCCGGTTGAGAAGATGCTGGAGCGCGTCGATGGTCTCCAAATCCGAAGGGTCGGCGAGCGCCACGGACACGGAATCCTCGGAGGCATACACCGGGACCGTGTTGTATTTCTTCGCGACGTTGCGCGGCACCGTCGCAAGCACGTCATCCGCCACCCGCATCTCCGCAAGATGGATGAATTCAGCGTTGAAATGCGCGGCCTTGGCCTGCGCGAGCTGGGCACCCGTGAGGGCTTTCGCGGCGACCAAAAGGTCGATGAAGCCTTCCCCAGTCTCGTCAGCCTTGGGTCGCACGTCCTCCACCTGGTCGCGGGTCACGAAACCCATGTCGACCACGTGATCAATCAGATAGTCGTCGCTGGCTGCCACAATGATAAGTGAAGCCGCACACGCGCTCTCCGTGACAGGCTTCTTGGGCAGGGATGCTACGGAGCGCCAAGGTCAAGTCAACGGCGGGAACGCAATTGCCCACAGTTGTAGTTCCCAGCGAAGCCGAAACCCCAGAATGCCGTCACCCAAACCCCAAACCATTGACTCCCCCGCACCGCAGAGCTTGAGTTCCACACGATGAACCTCCCGTCCGCAACAGGCCGCGCCACGGCCATGTACCGGTCCCGCCTTCTCCCGCTCCTCGCCACATTCGCCGTCTGCCTCCCCTCCATCGCCATCGCAGAACGCACCCCGGACCTCGAACGCGGCTTCCGCACTCCTCCCGCCAGCGCCCGCCCCTGGGTCTACTGGTTCTGGCTCAACGGCAATATCTCCAGCAACGGCATCACCGCCGACCTCGAAGCCATGAAACGCGTCGGCATCGGCGGCGTCCTCATCATGGAGGTCGACCAGGGCGCTCCCGTCGGCCCCGCCGATTTCATGGGGGCCCCGTGGCGCGCCCTCTTCGCTCATGTCCATCACGAAGCCCAGCGCCTCGGACTGGAAGTGAACATGAACAATGACGCCGGCTGGAACGGCAGCGGCGGCCCCTGGATCCGTCCTGACCAGTCCATGCAGAAACTGGTCTGGACCGAAACCCGCGTCACCGGCCCCACCCGCTTCAATGAGAAGCTGCCCCAGCCCGAAACGGTCGCCGGCTTCTACCGCGACATCGCGGTCCTCGCGCTCCCCACGATCGGAACCAACCGCATCGATGGCATCCGCTCGAAGGCGATGTTCGAAACCGCCGGCATCGGCGCCCCGACCCGCGGCTCGTTCCCCGCGGAAAGCACCGTCCCGCGCGATCGGGTCATGTTTCTTCCCGCAACACCCGCTCCGGACGGCTCCGTCGCGTGGGATGTTCCCGCGGGCAATTGGACCCTGCTGCGCCTTGGCCACACGAGCACCGGCGCCGAAAACGCGCCGGCACCCAGGAGCGGTCGCGGACTCGAGTGCGACAAGCTCAGTCCCGCCGGCATCGAGGCGCAATTCGCCGCGATGATGGAACCGCTCGCCGCAGACAGCGGGATCCACCCCGGCCGCAAGGGCGCGGGCCTCGTGGCCACCCACATCGACAGCTGGGAGAACGGTTCGCAGAACTGGACCCCGCACATGCGCTCGGAATTCCAACGCCGCCGAGGCTACGATCTCTTCCCCTTCCTCCCCGTCATCACGGGCCGCGTGGTCGGCAGCCTCGAGGTCTCGGAGCGATTCCTGTGGGACCTCCGGCAAACCGTCTCCGAACTCGTGATCGGGAATTACGCGGGCCGCATGCGCGAACTCGCACACGCCCGCGGGATGCGATTCACCGTGGAGGCCTACGGCGCCCCCTGCGATTCGATCTCCTACGCCGGACGCTCCGACGAGCCCATGGGCGAATTCTGGACACCGAGCGGCGCGATCGAGACCTGCAAGGCCATGGCCTCCGCGGGCCACGTGTTCGGCCTCCCCATCGTCGGCGCGGAAGCATTCACGTCCGGCGACCAGGAACGCTGGCGCGAACATCCCGCCCTCCTGAAATCCCACGGCGACCGCGCCTTCTGCGAAGGCATCAACCGCTTCGTGTTCCATCGCTACGCACTCCAACCGTGGAACGTCCCCGATCGCAGCCCCGGCATGATGATGGGCCCCTGGGGACAACACTACGAACGCACTCAAACCTGGTGGGACTGGACCCCCGCCTGGCACGAATACCTCGCCCGCTGCCAGTTCCTGCTCCGACAGGGAACGTTCGTCGCCGATGTCTGCCATCTGCTCCCCGAATTACCGCCCCAGGGCCCCGGCGATCACCGCCGCGAAGGTTACGACTGGGACGAGTGCCCCGCCGAACTCGTCATCGAAAAAATGTCCGTGAAAAACGGACGCCTCACCCTGCCCGGCGGAATGAGCTACCGGCTGCTGGTGCTTCCAGATTCCGACGCGATGACCCCGCGCCTCCTCGAACGCATCACCGAACTGGTCCGACAAGGCGCCTCGATCCTCGGCCGTCGCCCGTCGTTCTCACCCAGCCTCGCAGATTATCCCGCGTGCGACGCCAGAATCACGCGGCTGGCCACCGAGCTGTGGGCCGACTGCGACGGCGCACGCACCCGCGAACGAACCTTCGGCAAAGGACGCGTGTTCTGCGGACGCTCCCCCGCCCAGGTGCTGAAACTCCTCGGGGTCCCCCCCGATTTCTCCACCAGCCAGAACCTCCGCTTCATCCACCGCACCGGCCCGGACTTCGACCTGTACTTCGTCGCCAACCCCGAACCCTTCGGCTTCACCACCTCCTGCAGCTTCCGGGTCACAGGTCGCATCCCGGAACTGTGGTGGCCCGATTCCGGCCGCATCGAACGCGCCGCGATGTACGACGAGCATGACGGGATCACACATGTAGTCATCCCCTTCGATCCAAGCGGCTCCGTCTTCGTCGCCTTCAGGGAACGCCGCGGCCACGACAACCCGGTCAGCGCCCTCAGCCTCGATGGCAAACCCATCCTGGCCGCACGCCCGGAACCCCTGCCCACCGCCCTGATCCAGCGCGCCACCTACGGGATCCTCGAGGATCCCAGACGCACCCGCGACGTCACCGCCGAGGTCCAGCGCAGGATCGACGCCGGGGAGCGCACCTTCACGGTCTCCTCACTCGCAGCCGCCGGGGACCCTGCCCCGAACACCCCCAAGTCACTCTCCATCGACTACAAGATCGATGACCGGACTTTCCACGTCGCGGCCCGTGACTCCGACCCCATCCGTGTCAGCCGCAACGCGGTGAACGCCAAAGTGCTCAAGGCCCGTTATGGCATCCTCGACGATCCCAGGCGCACCCGCGACGTTCGCGATCGCGTCCAACGCATCATCGACGCCGGAGAGACAGGCTTCGTCGTCGCACGCATGGCCGACGGGGATGATCCCGCGTTCCTCGTGGTCAAGACGCTCGAACTCGAACTGACCCTCGACGGACACACCGTCCAACTCTCCGGCCACGATCCCGACTCGCTCCAGCTCGCCCCCGTCACGGCGCCGTCTTCGTCTCCCGTGACGATCCAGCGTGGATCGGATGGAGTGACACGCATCACGTCCCGTGACCCCGGACAATTCCAATGGGTCCGGGCCTCGGGCGAATCGGGCAACGTCACGGCGTCCGCCGCCGGAACGACCACCGAGACCGTGATCCCGGGCCCGTGGACCTTGCGCTTCAAGCCCGCACACGCGGAAGCGCGATCCCAGGCCCTGGCGGAATTGGCCTCCTGGTCCACTTCCACCGACCCGGCGCTGAGGTACCACGCCGGAACAGCCACCTATTCGCGCACACTTGTAATCCCGCCGGACACAACCGCCGGCAGGCGGCATCTCGTGTTGGATCTCGGCCGGGTCGAGGTCATGGCCCGGGTGACCCTGAACGGACGCCGGCTGACCACGCTGTGGAAGGCGCCGTACCGGGTGGATCTCGGTCGCGCCGCCCGCGTTGGTGAGAACCAACTCGAGATCGAGGTCGTGAACCTCTGGCCGAACCGCCTCGTCGGTGACGAACAACTCCCCGAGGACAGCGAACGCAATCCCGACGGCACATTGAAGCAATGGCCCCCGTGGTTGAACGCCGGACAACCGAGTCCCTCAGGACGCTCCACGTTTGTGAGTTGGCGGCTGTGGAAAAAATCGGACGCGCTGCTGCCGTCAGGCCTGATCGGGCCGGTGACGCTGCGCACCGAGACGCCGATCCCGATCGGGCGCTGAAGCGGCCGGAGCGATTCCGGCATCGTGCCGGCACGGTCCACTCCTCCATTCCACAAACGAAAGGGCGCCGGCGGTTTCCCGCCGGCGCCCTCAACTTCATTTGTAATCGACTCGTTCCCGCTCAGGCGGCCTGCCACGGGGCGCGGTAGGGACGGCTGAGGAGCTTGCTGGCCTCGGCGTCGCCGAGGATGTGTTCCTTGGCGGCATCCCACTTGATGGTGCGGCCCGTGAGCATGGCAATCAGGCCGAGATGGCCGGGGATGGCCGAGTGATGGGCGACATCGACCGGGGCGACCGCAGGTTGGCGCGACTTCACGCTGTCGAGGAAGTTGCGCCAGTGACCGCCATCGCAGAAGGGCAGCTTCACCTTGCGCTTGTCGTCGGCCAGCTTGCGGGCTTCCTCCCACTCCGGCTTCGAGGCCTTGAGGTTGTTGCCGCGGTCGACCCAGATCCAGCCTTCCGTGCCAATCCACTTCGTTCCGCTGCGGATGTCCGAGTGGCCGCCCGCCATGATGAACTCGATGTCGTGCGGGTATTTGCAGGTGATCCGATACTTGGTGCAGGTGTTCCAGAGCGCGTTCGGGCTCGGGAACTCACCCACCGCGGTAATCTCCGACGGCCCAATCTTGTCGTCGTTGCCGAGGCCCCAATGAGCGATGTCGCCGTGATGACCGATCCAGTCGAGCAACTGCCCGCCGCCCGTGTTGTAATTCCAGCGCCAGTTCATGTGGCCGCGGGCCTGGATGTACGGCTCCATCTTGGACGGTCCGATCCACTTCTCGTAGTCCAGGTTCGCCGGAACCTCCGAGAGAGCGGCTTCCCAGGCCGGCGTTCCCGGCACCACCTTCGAGAGATCGGTCACCTTCTCGGACAACTTCGACAGCTTTTCCAACAGGGGCCTGCCAGTCCCCGCGAAATCATGGTGGCCGGAAGGCAGACCCACCTCCACCCGCGTGATCTTCCCGAGCAGGCCGTTCCGCACGATCTCCGCGGCATAATGAAAATTCCGCTCCGACCGCTGCCAGGAGCCCGTCTGCCAGACCCGCTTGTTCGAATGAACCGCCTTCACGATCGCCTGCTGCTCCGAAATGGTGCGGGCCAGCGGCTTCTCGCCGTAGATGTCCTTCTTGTTCTTCGCGGCCTCGACGGCAATCAGCGCGTGCCAATGGTCCGGAACCGCCAGCATCACGGTGTCGATGTCCTTGCGGGCCATCATCTCTCGGTAGTCCGCGTAGCCCTTGCAGTCCTCGCTCTTGTAGTGCCCGTTGATCGTCTTCAACGACGCCTCAAGATGGCCCTTGTCGATATTGGCGCTGGCCACAATCTGGCAGTCCGGCTGCCGCATGAAATTGCTGGCATTGCCAGGCCCCTGCATGCCCCAACCCACCACACCCATGGTGATGCGGTTGGACGGAGCCACGTGCCCGTCAGCGCCCCGCGCGCTCGACGGAATGATGGTGGGAAACGCAACCGCCGCACCCGTGGCGGCAATGAAACGACGACGAGTTACCGAGGTTCGGAAGATCGATGGCTTCATGGATTCGTGAGTCTGCTCCACCCGGGATCGGCATTCTAGCCGAAAGGTGGCGCCCGACTCAGAATCGGACCGATATCCCGACGAAGGTATTCACATCGTCCGCAGCCTCGGTCACGCCCAGATTGACCCCCGTATCAATCTGGATGTCACGCGTGAGACCATACGTCAGCCCAACGTCCACGGTCCCGACCCAGCCCTCGCCCTCCACCGTGCTGACCTCACTGTAGAACTCCGCGTAGCCAGCAAGATCCCCGACGATGGTGTGACCGAACGTCGCCGAATGGACGAAGTTCGCATGGTTCCCGTCCCCCAAATCGTTGCGCAGGATGTCGAGCTTGCTCATCAGCGTCATGCCCCAGCCCATCGGCAAATCAATCGAGAGCGGCACGATCAACCCACCCTCCACCGACGCGGCATCCCCCTCCTGGCTCCCCGTCAGGAACGTCGCATACGGCATCGCCGCCAGAGCCGTCGGCCCGCCGTCGTTGCCCCAGAAATTCATCTTCACCCGCGTGGTCACATCCCCAAACCCAGACTCCCGATCCACACGCCCAAGATGCCGATCCTCGACCCGCACCCAGCGATGGGTCTGCAGGACGAGCTGCAGGTCGACGCTGTTCATCAGACCCACCTTGAGATTCACCGGCGCCACTTCCCAGATGTCGGTCCGGACATCCTCCCCCGCCGCCCGGGAGTGGTCATGGGTGTAGGTGAAAAAATCCAACTCCACCTGCACGTGCCCCGCATCCACCGTGATCGGGCTCTCCGTCTTGTCGGGACGATCCGTGTTCATCTCACGCATCAGGTCGCGCGGCGTCGGATTGAACAGGTGGTACGACGTCTTGTCCGCAGGCGGCCCGTCCGCTGCCAGACCCGCGGCTGCCGCGACCACACCCCCGCCCAACACCGCGAGCCATCGCCACATCGACGACGCCCCGCAACTCCTGCCCACCGGCCGCTTGAGTATCATATCCTGCCTCTCGCTAACCCGGCCCAGAAGAGGGTGTCAACCCGGATGCCGTGAGTGGCCGTTGGATGCACGACGGGATTATCCCGGCTCAGCGCCACAGGAAGGGAGCTTATGGCTGCCGATGTTGTCCCCGCTAGAATCTCTTCCGCGCCCGCCGCTTGGCCTCCAGCAATCGCTGGGTCGCCGACTCCGCCCCGGACGGTGGCTCCGTCGCACTCTGGTCCGGCGGTCCCACCCGGGAAGGAGCAGGAGCAGGCGCGGTCGAACCCGATCCCGCCCGACTTTCGTTCTCCCGCAACCGCACCGCCTCCTTCGGACGGAACAGATCGGGATCCGGCTCCACGGGCAAGCCGGCGGAGGTGACGGCATCCGCCCGCACCTGTTCCTTCCGCGCCAACAACGCCGCCATCGAACCGCCGTCCGATGCCGGTGCCCTACGCTCCCGAATCCCGAGCAACCGCAGCATCGCCGTCCAGACCCGCCGCCACTCCTCGCCTTCCCACTGGACCCGGCGAAGGCCGACATCGACCGGAAACAGCAACACCGCCCCGGCCAGCAGCCACCACCACAGATCCCTCGGCTGATGCGTCCGCTTGCGGTCGTGGAGAAAGGGATTGTCGCTCGGCACCAACGGATCGAGGACGCGTCCTCCGCCGACCTCGGCCACCCGAGTCAGCAACGCGAGATCGGGCTCCGCCGCCGCGAATTCCGGGGAGTAATTCACGCTCGCCCCGAGGGTCTGTTGCCCGCGGACGACGCCACGGGTGATATCCAGGAGGTTCACCATGTAGGCCCCGACCTCCTTGCCTTCGAACACCGCCTCGTAACGCCCCGGCCCCTTCTGCTCCAACGCCACCGTCTGGCGCCGCCCCCTCGGGTCCACCACGATCGCCTGCAGGTCCAGGAAATTGCGGAAATCGCCCTCGGGAGTCAGGGCCTCGACATTCAAGCGACCCTCCCCGCCTTCCAGACTTACTTCGGAGTTGAAATCGGACGCATCGACCTTGCGCAAGGCCCACTGCGCGACCTGGGACCAGAACTGCCGGTATCTCCCCCACCCCAACCAATCCGAGGCCCACTTCGCCCGCGCGTCCGAGGTGAACGCCACAGCCCGGCCAAGCCCCATCTGCCATTGAGCCAGGATCGGATCGCCCTTGTCGGAGACCAACGGTATCTCGGCCCTGGCCTTGGCCGTGGTGGCGACATAGCCCCTGAGAATAGGGAAATCCGTGCCTGAGATACCCCGGGTGATCTCACTGGCCGCCGTGGACCGGGGCTTGAAGGGATCCTCGATGATCGCGGCCTTCAGGATGACCGCCGCCTCCTTCAGGAAGATCTGCGGCAGCTGCGCCGGTGACCTCACATCATAGAACCGTCCACGCCCCTTCTCCGCCATCTCCACCATGGTGCCCGGCTCGACGTGGCCGCCGATCATCACGGTGCTGATCGTGATCCGGTCGGCCACGATGGCCCGAAGATCCGCGTCCCCCACCGCCTGCGGGTCACCGTCGCTGAACACGACCATGTGCTTGAGATTGGCATTCGAGCGCTTCAACGCCTCATGCGCTGCCTTCATCGGGGGCGTGAAAAACGCCATGTCCCCCGGGTTCATGCCACTGATGGCTCGTCCCATCGATCGCTTGTCCCCGACCTGGCCCAGTCCAAACAGCCACCGCTCACTGCCATCCCACAGCACGATCCCCATCTCGTCCTGCGGCCCCAGGGCCTGCAGCGCCGCAAACGCCGTGTCGCGAGCCCACTGGTTCCCGTTCGGAAATTCAGTCGCGTGCACCACCAATACCAGCGCGCCCCGCGGCAGGACCTTCCTGGAACTGAGCTCCATGTCCACCGGCAGCGCCTCCTCAAGCGGCGTCCCCCTGTACCCGCCCGCCCCGAACGCCTGATCCCCGCCTATCACCACCAATCCCACACCGAAATCACGAACCGCACTTCCCGTGAGCCGCATCAGATCCGTACTCAGGTCGCCAGCCGCAATGTTGCTCAGGAATATCGCATCGTAACTCTGCATCTCCGCCACGGTGGTGGGGTAGGCCGAGATATCCGCCAGCCGCACCTCGAGTTTCGAGGCGGCGAGTGCATCCGCCAATGGCCGGTCCGCCACCCCATCGGACGACACGACCAGGATCCGCGGCTCACCCCTCAGTGTCGTGTAACCCGTCGCCCGGTTGTTCTGGGGAACGGTATCTCCCGGCGCATCGATGCGGACGTCATACGAATGAAACCCGGGATCCGTGAGGGTCTGTGGAAAGGTGAAAAGATTCTTGCCGGCCTGCAACTCCACCGACTGCGTCCCCAGCAGGGCCTCGTCCCGGTAGAGCAAGACCTTCGCCCTCGTGGCCCGGTCGCTCTGCACGAATATCTTCACGTCAAAGGGCTGTCCCTTCTTGAGTTTGCCCGGGACAACCACCTTCTGCAGCACGACGTCCTGGCCCCGCTGCGTCCCCAGCGGCACCACGTCCACCGTCACCCCCAACGACCTCGCCCCGACCACCGCCTGGATGACGTCCCCCGCGGTCTGTTCGCCGTCCGAAAGCAGCACCAACCGCCGCTGCCCGTTCTCGGGAAACGCCGCGGTCGCCAGGCGCACCGCACCGGCCAGATCGGTGCCGGCAGACGAAATCATCGCCTGGATACGTGGCAGGTTCACGACCGGATTGACCGAGGCCTCAATGGCAGCATCCGCCCCGAACACCACCACGCCACCCATGTCCGCCTGCGCCTTGCCCGCCGACGCCGTGTTCACAAACTCACGCGCCATCTCCTGCTGGTCCACCGGGACGCTGTCCGAGCGGTCCAGCAGGAAAAAGACGTTCATCCCCTCCACCGGCCATCGATACTGCAACCCCGCAAGCGCGAGCCCGATGGCGAGACAGACCGCAAGGCGGACCCCGAACGCCGCCCATCGCCGATAGCCAGCCAACGAGGCGTCCGAACTCAGGGACAGCCAGGTCACCCACGCCAGCGCCCCCCCGAGCGCCAACAACCACCAGGGATGAGTGAATTGGAAGGGCATGGAACTTAGTCGGCCACCAAAGCACGACGCTGAAATCTCAGCACCCGGTGATTCATGGAGTCCGCAACATACAAGTTACCCACCGAATCGAGGCAGAGGCCCCAGGGATTATTCATCCGGCCCGGCCCGGATCCTGGTCCCCCGAGTACCTCCACGGGCCTATCCTTGTCGTCGATGACCTGGACCCGGCTGTTCCCAAACTCACAGACATACTGATAACCCAGCCCGTCCACCCGCACATCATAGGGATAACTGAATTCACCCGGCCCCTGCCCCGGCCGCCCATGCATTCGGAGCAGCCTGCCCTCCGGCGAAAACACCTGGACGCGGTGATTGCAGGAGTCGGCAACATAGACATTGCCATCCCTGTCGGTGCCAAGCCCCTCGGCGCGGTTGAGTTCACCAGGACCCGTCCCAGCACGACCAAACGACCCGAGATACTCCGCCCCACCCGCCGAGAACCGCTGGATTCTCTCCACGACACCGTACTCGCTCACGAAACAGTCGCCATGCGCCCCCACCGCGATCGACCGCGGAAACCAAAACTGGCCGCCGTTGGTGCCGTGCTCCCCCCACCGCGACTGCAGCAGGCCGTCCGGCGAGAATTGGTTCACCCGATGATAGTGCGGCTCGACAACCAGGATCCCCCCGTCTGCCGCCGTGGTCATTCCCTTCGCCTTGCCCTTGTCGGTCTCGGGCATCTGCCACAAGGCAAGCCAGCGCCCCTCACGGTCGAACTTCTGCACCCGACCCGTCATGTCCACCACGAACACGTTGTCGCCGCGGTCCACCGCCACCGACCGGGGCTTCACGAAGAACCCCGGCCCCGTGCCCCGCCCGCCGATGACCTTCACCGAATCGAACAGCCTGGAATCGAAGGGCGACCCGGAGGCCGATGTCCGGGCTACATCCCCGGGCACGCAACCCGCCGTGAGCAGACCGGCACCGCCCATCGCAGCCGCAACCGCAACACCCGCCCATCGTCCCCCCTGCCGGGGCGTCGTCCGGCCCCGAATGCACGCACCTGCCACGGCAGCGACGACCAGCGGCAGCACGGCCAGGACCCCGAGCCAGACCGAGAGGGCGCTGACCTGCGCGTTGTGGCCGTAGTGCAACAGGTTGAAGATCATCAACGCCAGCGAGTCGCCTCCCGGCGGGACGATGAGCACCAGGGTCTCGACATCCCACAGGCACAGCACATACACCACGCACCACGCACCGACCGCCCTCGCCCGCATCGCAGGCCAGAGCACATGGAGCCATTGCGGCCACAAACCACCCGCGTGAAGGCGAACCCGGTCGCGCAGCAAGGGATCAGCCCCGGACAACGCACGTCGCGCGAGGAACCAACCGACAAACACATACCGCAGCGAAAGCGCCAGGACCACGATCAGCGGCCCCCCCCGGATTGCATCGAGCGGCACCCACTCGAACAACCCAACCCACGCGATGCCTTCAAACAACCCCGGAAGGAAGAACAACGGCCCCAGGATTACCGGCCACCACCAACGCGCCAGGGCCACGCCCGACACGACCACCAACGTCGCCGCGGACCCCGCATAGACGACGGACCGGAGCATCACCGGAAACGTCGCCCCCAGCACAGGCACGAATTCCATCCACGTCCGGCGTGAACCCGCCAACAGCACCAGCGGCAAAACCGCCGACACCCCGATCACGACCACGGTCGAGACGATCCCCACCACCACCCACCCGCGCCCCAGGCGACGGGCCAGCAGTCCGGAGTCCGCAAGCCCGGACCGGACCGGCCAGGCCAACGGCCGACGCAGCGCCACCGCGGCAAGCGCGAGCGCGAGGATGACCAGCGGCCAGCACTTCATGAAGGCCGCGCCCGCATCGAAGCGCGTTGAGAATTCAACCCACACTTCCTCAGGCCAGACCCGGGCCTGGAACAGCGACGGCACCGAGAAGTTTGCGAGAGCCAACGCCGCCGTCAGTCCCGCAGCCTGGACGATCGCGCCTCGTGCCTGCGGCCACAGGAGATGCCGCAGCAACGCCGCACCGCGCAGACCCGGATGCGCCTCCACCAGGCGCCGGTCGAGCCGATCCCACGCCCCGGCCAGGATCAGCGCGGTGACCGGCCAAAGCATCAGTCCGAGCACGAACGCCGACAGCGCCATCGGAAACCACCGGGCAAAACCGTCGCCAACGCCCAGCCGCCAGGCACCCGCGAACCCGACGAGCTGCATCCACATTCCCGCCACGAAAAACGCGGGCATGGCCAGCACCGCCACGGAGGCGATGAGCAGGACCCCTCGGAAACGAGCGCCCTGCATCGCCAACGCCACGGGCACGCCCAGGACAACCGCCCACGCAGCGGCACCCGCCGTCACGCCGACGCTGTTGAGGAGAAGGTTCCAGCTCATGGTCGAAGCACCGCCGCCGTCAGCGGCCAAAAACCTCCCCCAGCCACCCCAGTGCCGAATCCAGTCCATCGATCAGGGAATCCCATTCCCGCATCTCCGGCTCCTCCGGGACGATCCGCCCCTCCCCGGGAAGATCGAACGCGCCGTCGCGGGCCAGCCTTCGGCTTACATCCGTAGTCGCCAGGAAATCCGCGAGACGCCGTGCCGCCTCGGGATGGCGGGCACCGCGGACCTCCGCGACGGTGTTCGGGATGGCCATCGATTCTGCCGACCCGAGCGGGATCGCCACGACTGGCAGTCCTTCGCGCTGCGCCGCCGCGACATCATCGGTGTCGGTCACGCCGATCCACGCATCACCGGACGCCACGAGCCGGACCACGACCGAGTTGCCGTCGACGAGCAGTGGCCGGTTGTCGCGGAGGGCCTGACACCAGACCCGCCACGCGGGTTCGCCCCAGCGTTGGCGCAGCACGAGCAGGTGCGTGGCGGTGGTCCCGAACAGCGGGAACGCCATCGCGACACGGCCGCGGAAGGCGGGTTGGGTGAGCGCCGACAACGTCGCCGGCACAGGCACCCTGGCAAGCCGGTTCGATGCGCAGACCAACACGCGGCGGCGTTCACCGAACCGGGCCCCTCCGGATTCGAGCACGCCGAGGCGGACCAGCTGGCGCGTGCGCATCTCCTCGTTGCTCCACCACAGGTCCGCCTGCGGCCGGCCCTTCTCGGCAAGCAGCCGGTTCGCGAGACCTGTCGTCTTGGTGGCCTCGTTGTCGTACACCGCCAACACCTCGATGCCGGTGACCCGCTGGAAATCACGGAACACAGGCTCCGCAAAAACACGATCCTGGGCCGCGTACACCACCACCCTGGGACCGGAAGGCCCCCCGCACCCCGACACCAGAAAAACGCCGGGCAACAGGAGGACAACCCGAGCCAGTCGTCCCCGGAGCCTGCGTACCCCAGATGTCATCCAATATCCCGGGCTCATGCGGTTCGGCGATGATAGACCCACCCTTCGAGCATCAGCAGCCCGAGGGCGACCGCAGCGCCCCAGCGCCACAACCCGAGGTTGCCCCTCCGCAGCGTGGTGGCCGCGGCGGCGCCGTAGCGGCCGACCTTGATTTCCGCACGGGGCGCCGTGTCGCTCTCGATCGGATCAAGCGCGCGGACCACGAATGCGGTCTCGTTCGTCCTCCACTTCAGCCCGTACACGCCCTGGCGATCCGTCGCGCCAAACACCGCCTCACGCGCCGAGGAGCCCACGGTCACGGATTGCCAGCCGGAACCGGGAGGCCGCACCGCGACTGCCCCGGCATCCTGCGGAAGCTCAAGACGAAACGGATCCCCGGCGCGGATATTCAGCTGCGCAGCCCGCACGGTGGCCGGGTTGAGCCAGGAAACCGCGTTCGCGATGAACATCGGGAACGAGACGCGCAGGGGCCATGTGCTCGACAACACGTCGAACCCGATCCACACCACCCGCTGCCGCCCGTTCTCCCCGGCGATGATCAACGGGCCCTGCGGCGAATCCGCAATCACCGTCCCCCAGGCCGGCGCCTTCACTCCGATGGCCTCGGACACGACGACATTGTCGAGATTCACGAACCGCAGCAGCGGATGAGTCCCCTTCCAGTCGACGATGGGCGGCGACCGGAGAACCGTCGTGGATTGGAACCAGTTCGTCGCCGCGGACCGGATGGCGAGGACATTGCCCTCGGGCCAACGAGCCGGCATGACGTCGTCCAGGACCACGAAATCCCACGTCGCCGACCCCTCCGGTACCGCGGGGACGACCGTGAGCCTCACCTCGCCAGCGGCGCGGATCGCCTTCTCGAGGAACCGGTTTCCGCGGGTCACGAGGAGCACCTTCACCGGCGCGGGCAGTTCGCTGAAAACACTGGCCCGATTGTCCACGGCCAGATCGTCCGGCGCGTCGTGCCTGAGCGTGAAGACGCCGTCACGCGACTGGCTCACGACGAACACGACGGATCCGGACTCGTGCGCCGGAAGCTGGACCGGGCGGGCGTCGAGGGGCTCGCCCTCGAAGGACAGCTCGACGAGCGTGGACACGGGCGACGCGGAGAGGTTCGCGATGCTGGCGAACACCGCCCGCTGCAGGGGATTCTCGGGATTCGCGCGCACCTCCAGCGACGTGATCGCCACGTTGTTCGCGCGTTCGCCGAAGCGATGATAGACGAGCGGGAGATTGCGGTTCTCGAATTCGTCAAGGCCGCCGACCGAGCCGTCGCTGAACAGGTGGATCTCCGCGTCGGGAACATCGCGCACCAGGCTCTCCGCCATCTTCAACGCATCGCCCATGCGTGATGGGCCGTCCGTCACAGCGCACGATTCGATCGCGCGACGCAACGCCAGCTTGTCCGAGGTGGCCGACTGCCGGGTCTCGGTGCGCGACCCCGATTGCAGGACCACCATCCGTTGACCCGGCTTCAAACCGTCAACCCACCGCAACACCTCCCCCCGCGCCGCCTCGAAGCGGGAAGGCACGACATCCGTGCTCTGCATCGAGGCCGACACATCCAGGATCATGATGCGCAGGCTGCTCGGCACCTGCTGGCCCTCAACATACGGCCGCACCAACGCGAACACGGCGAAGAGGAGCAGCAGGATCTGCAGGAGGAGCAGCGCGTTCCTGCGGAGCTTCTGGAACGGCGCACTCGCCTGCGTTTCAGCGAGGTAACGCTGCCAGAGCACCGTGCTCGGAACCCGCAGCACGACACGACGCCGCTTGAGCAGGTAGAAGACCACGATCACGGGAATCGTGGCGGCAAACCAGACGGCTGCAGGGGCGAGGAATCTCATGCCCGCACCTCACCCCAACACACCCCCACGCCGGAGTTCCCGCAACAGCAACGTCTCCGGTGGCGTGTCGGAAGTCGTCCGGAAAAACCGGATCCCCCTGGCCCGACAGAATTCCCGAAGCTTCTGCGTGTAGTCTTCCACCACCTGCCGATACGCCCGCAACCGGTACCTGCCAAACGTGACCTCCTGCTCCGCCCCGGTCTCGGAATCCATGAGCCGCAGGTCACCGAATGTCGCGGGCTCCAACTCCTCCGGCGCCAGGATCTGCACGACGTGAGTCTGGAAACCCCGCGCCACCAACGCCTCAAGCCCAGCCTCGTATCCACGCGGATCCAGCATGTCGCTCAACACCACCGCCGACCCGGCGCGCTTCACCCGCAACGCCACCCGCCGAAGCGACTCGTTGAAGTCAGCCCCACCACCGACCCGGACCCGCGCGAGATTCCCAAGGAAATCCAGAGCCGACTTCCGCCCCCGCACGCCCACCAACGCCGACCGCACCCCCGCCTCCGCCACGTCCCCCAAACCCTCCGGGAACACGCGGACACTGACCCGATCAAATCCGCACAACGCGATGTACCCCATCGCCGCGGCGAGACGCACCGCGAGATCGAACTTCGCGGGCGCACCAAACACCATCGACTCGCTGGCATCGAGAAACACATCCACCGGCAACTCCCGATCCTCCTCGTGGAGCTTCACGAAAAACCGGTCGAGCCGACCGAAGAGATTCCAGTCAACGTGCCGGAGATCATCGCCCGCCACGTAGTTCCGGTAGTCGGCAAACTCGACGGACTGCCCCCGAGCCTTGCTCCTCCGCCCCCCGCGCCCCCCGCTCCGCGAATGCCGCCGCGCCAGCAACTCAAGCTGCTCGAGCTGCCGAAGCATGCCCGGACTCAACAAGGAGGAAGGAGCAGCCATGGCGAAACGCAGATAACCGATTCAACTGCGCCAACCGCGATCGAGAAAGCACCAATTCAACACGCAGGCCACCCGAACGGGTTCCCCGACTGTTGACAATTTTCACTTTGCGGTACAAAGTGCACGCCGTGAGCGATGCTTGGGCCTCGGAAAACCTGCACGTCATCCGCACGCTGATGGAGCGCTCGGCCTTGTATCGACGCGCCCTCGCCCCGGTCTCACTGGCCACGGGGGCACTGGGGCTCGCGGGCGGGGCCACGGGGTGGCTGCTCGGCCTCGACACCGCCAGGGGCTTTGCCTGGTTTTGGATGGCCATGGCTCTGGCCGGGCTCGGCATCAGCCTGCTCATCATGCGGCGTCAGGCCCTCGGCGCGGCAGAGACCTTCTGGTCACCGCCAGCCCGACGAATCGCCCAGGCCATGATGCCTCCGCTGTTCGCGGGATTCGTGGCCGGCCTCGTGATCGTCCTCCCGGCGTGGCGCGATCCGCTCCACGGCTGGTGGCTGCCGGGCGCGTGGATGATGCTCTTCGGCATCGCGTCCCACGCCGCGGGCTTCTTCATGCCCCGCGGGATGAAGACCTTCGGTTGGCTGTTCGCCCTGCTTGGTGCGGCATTGTTCCTGTATGTGGGCTCTCGGGGCCAAAACGCAGGCCTGCCTTCGCTCCGCCTCGCCCACCTCGTCATGGGCGCTGCTTTCGGCGGACTGCACCTGGCCTACGGACTCTACCTCGCCGCCACCGAGAAACCCAAAGCCGGCGCGTGAACCCCGAACCCTTCCTCCAGCTGGATCGAACGATCCACGAGAAAGGCCGGCTCGCGATCATGTCGCTCCTTGCCGCCGCCCCCACCCTGCTCTTCACCGAGATCCGAGACACCCTGCGCATGACCGATGGCAACGCCACCGCCCACCTCCGCACACTCCTCGAGGCCGGCTACGTCGCCGTCACCAAATCCCTCGAGGGCGGCCGCGCCGCCACCAGTTACGCCCTGACCCAGACCGGCCGAAGGGCCTTCGCCGATTACGTCGGACTCCTCGAGCAGATCGTCGCCCAGACACGTCCCCCACTCCCCAGCCGCTGAACCCACGCCTACCTCACTCATCCACTTTGTCACGCAAAGCCAAGGCCAGGCACTGAGTTGAAAGCAACAATCCTACGCATGAACCGTGAAGGTAGGGCGGGCAGTCCCTTGCCCGCCGCCCTGCCGGGG
>CAIMTB010000368.1 GCA_903844265.1 uncultured Verrucomicrobiota bacterium | reverse complement strand
CGAGAACCACGGTTGGAAGGCCTGAACCGCAGCACGCTCCCACGCCCCGGGGCGTGGGAGCACCAACCTCCATGGTCACGACCCGCTCCTTTGCAGTCCTGGGGTTCTCGCTCATTTTCGGCCTGGGTCTTTTTGGATGGCAGGTGAAGCGGGCCGTGAAGCTGGGTCGGGAGTTCGACCGCTACCTGGCTGTCCGCGGGTTGTCGGAGCGGGAGGTCAAGGCCACGCTGGCGATCTGGCCGCTGCGTTTCACCGTGGCTGCGGAGGATCTGTCCTCGCTCAAGAGTGCGATGGAGCGGGATCGCTCTCTGGTCACGGAGTTCCTTCGCGAGAACGGCATCACGGCTGAGGAGATCAACCAGGGCCTGCCCATCGTGAACGACCGGGAGGATGAACGCATCCGGGCGAACCAGGCATCGATGCCGCGTTACCGGGCGGTGGTCACCCTCGTGGTGCGAAGCGTGAACGTCGATGTGGTCAAGAAGGCGATCCAGAGCGCGGACGGCTTGCTCGGCAAGGGCGTGACGCTCGCGGGGAACGAGTTCACCGACCGCATCCAGTTCCTGTTCAACGGGGTCAACGAGGTGAAGCCCGGGATGATCGAGGAAGCCACGGCGAACGCGCGGTTGGCGGCGGAGAAATTCGCCAAGGATTCAGGCAGCAAGGTGGGCCGCATCCGCAAGGCGATCCAGGGCGCGATGGAGATCGAGGATCGTGACGCCGCGTCGCCGGAGAAGAAGGTCCTGCGCGTGGTGACGACGGTCGACTTCTTCCTGGAGTGACGGGGAAACGGACGGGGGTGCCGGGGATCACGTCCCGGCACCCCACCCGTTCAAGCGTCCGATTGCGGCTACCGCTACTTCCAGATCATGTCCGCGACGGTTCGGTTCGCGGGGATGAAAGGCAGCACGTGCTCGGTGTACGGCGTGATGACGTCGAGGACATAGGCTGTCTTCGAATCCAGCATGCGCTGGAGCGCGGCGCGGAGGTCCTTGCGGTAAACGACCCGTTCGCACGGGACATTGAAGCTGGTGCAGACCTTCACGTAGTCGGGATAGATCGACTGCCGGTCCTCGGGGTCGCCGAGGTAGGTATGGCCGCGGTTGCCGCCGTAGAACTTATCCTCCCACTGCATCACCATGCCGAGGTGCTGGTTGTTGAGAATGACGGCCTTGGCGGCGATCTTCTCGACGTAGGCGGTGGCGAGTTCCTGGACGTTCATCAGGAACGATCCATCGCCGTCGATGTCGACGACCTGCTTGTCCGGGTGGGCGACCTTCACGCCGAGGGCGGCGGGAAAGCCGAAGCCCATGGAACCGAGACCTGCGGATGAGATGAACTGGCGAGGGCGGCGATACTTGTACCATTGCCCGGCCCACATCTGGTGCGGGCCGACTCCGGTGGTGATGTAGGCATCGCCGCCGGTGAGCTTGTACAACTCCTCGATAACCATCTGGGGGAGGATGTGTTCCTCGCCGGCCTTGGCGAAGGGCTTGATGTGGTTGGAGTCGGTGATCTCGGCCTTCTGCGTGTATTGGAACGGAGCCTTGGCCTTCCACTCGACGATCTGGGCATGCCACGCAGGGAACTGCTTCTTGATCCCTCCACGGAGCTCGATGAGCTGGTTCAACCGGGTGAGGGCATCGTGGAGATCGCCGTGGACCGTGAGGTGCGCGCGCTTGTTCTTGTTGTGTTCCGACGCGTCGATGTCGAGGTGCACGATGGTCGCGCCGCTCGCGAAGTCCGCGAAGCTGCCGGTCACGCGATCGTCAAAACGCACGCCGAACGCGAGCAGCAGATCCGCGCCATCCTTGAGTTTCACCTGCGGATCGCTCGGATTCTTCCGCTGTTCGTACTCACCGCTGACGGCCCAGTTCGCGAACGCTGCGCCGTGCATCCCCAGCCAACGGAGGGACAGATCGTGGTCCTCGGGGAACCCGCCGATGCCCATGAGCGTGGTGGTCACAGGAATCCCCGCGGAGACGGCGAACTTGCGCAACTCCGCGGCCGCACCCGACGTGATGACGCCGCCGCCGGTGTAGAGGACCGGGCGCGCGGATTTCTCGATGAGCCCGATGATTTGATTGAGGGCGGCCTCGTCGGCGAAGATGTCGGGGGTATAGCCGCGCAGTTTCGAGCGGATCTGCTCCTCGGTTGGCCAGACGGGCTGGGTCCTGGCCTGCTGGACGTTCTTCGGGAAGTCGATGACCACGGGGCCGGGTCGGCCTGTCTGGGCGATGAAGAATGCCTCCTTCACGATCCACGCGATGTCGTTGATGTCCGTGATCAGATAGGAGTGCTTCACGATCGGAAGCGTGACTCCGATCATGTCGGTTTCCTGGAATGCGCCGCGGCCGATCATCGACTGGGGCACCTGGCCGGTGATCGCCACCAGCGGGCATGAATCCATGAAGGCGTCGGCGATCGCAGTGACGAGATTCGTCGCGCCGGGCCCGGAGGTGGCCATGCAGACGCCAGCCTTGCCGGTGGAACGGGCGTAGCCCTCCGCGGCGAAGCTTCCGCCCTGCTCATGACGCGGCAGGATGGTCCGGATCTTCGAGTGGGTGAGGGACTGGTGGAGTTCCATCGAGGCTCCGCCGGGATAGGCGAAGATGACCTCGACGCCTTCGCGCTCAAGTGCCTCGACGAAGATGTCGCGGCCGAACATCAAGGATGCGACCTTGGAACCTCCTGCAGCCGGAGTGGCTGCGACCTTGGCTGCGCGGGGGGCAGGTTTGGCCTTGGCGGGCTGCGCGGATGCGGCCGGCCGTTTGGGTGCGGACTTGGACTTGCTGCTCATGGATTCAGGACGTTGTGGCCGGCGGTTCGCGAGTAACAAAAAACCCACGACCGGTGCGGCCGTGGGTTGCGGTTGCGAATCGTTCTAGTCGCAACGCAAGCCTCGGGCCGAGCCCGGTACTACGACGAGTACCAGCGAGACCTTTGGATTGGATTGCGAACTCACCAACATCGGGATCCAAGCTACGAACTGCGGCGGGCCGGGGTCAAGGGTTCTCCCTTTCACTTCGCCGGCACGAGCTTCCAAACGGCACCGGTCCGGTCGAGCAACCCAGCCCGTTGCGAGGTCAGGACGTAGATCTCACCGTCCATGTCCTGGCCCAACGCGAGCACATAGGCTCCCAGCTTGGATTCCGGATGCGACGCAACGGGCAGGGGATCCAGGGTCCATTCCCCGGTCGCGGCTTCCTTCGGTCGCGTTGCGACGAGAAGGCGTCCATCCGGTTGGACCCATTGCCGGGTCCAGTCGCCGAACACATAACGTCCCTGGAGGTGGGGCAGAGCGCGGCCCCGGTAGATGTGGCCGCCTGTGATGCTGATACCCATCGCCCCGGGATCCTTGGGAAACGCGTTGAGATTCTTGTACTCGAGGATCGGTTCAAGGAATCCCGAGCGGTCGGACGGGGTTGCGACCTCGCTGTCGTCGAGCTTGCCGGGGTTCTTGCGGTCGAACGGGTGGTGACCTTCGCGTTGGTTCCATCCGTAATTCCCGCCGAGCCGGATGATGTTCACCTCTTCGTAGCGGTTTTGTCCGACATCGGCCGCGAAAAGTTCGTGGTCACCTCCCTGGTCAAAGGACATGCCCCACGGGTTGCGGATGCCCCACGCGAAGATCTCCGGTCTCGCATGCGCGCGACCGACGAGCGGGTTGGACTTCGGGATGCCGTAGGCCCGGCCGGCGTCCGGATGATCCACGTCGATGCGAAGGATCTTGCCGAGGTGGGTCGTGAGATCCTGGGCGTTGCCGACCAGCGACCGGTCATGGCCTTCGTCGTTCCCGTTGCCGCCGTCGCCCATGCCGATGTAGAGGCATCCGTCCGGTCCAAAGGCGATGCGGCCACCATTGTGGTTGGAATAGGGCTCGTCGATCTCCAGCAGGAGCTTTTCGCTGGCGATGTCCACGCGCCCCCCATCCGGGCTCGCCGTGAACTCGCTGAGGTGGCTGGTGTGATCCCAGTTTGTCGGGCAGGACTGCCGCAGCGGCGCGCTGTAGTAGGCATAGACCTTCCGGTTCTCGACAAATCGCGGATGCAGCGCGAGACCGAGAAGACCCCGCTCATCGAAGCCGTTGTTCAGCTTTGTCAGCCGTGTTTGGACATCGAGGAACGGCTCCGGCCGTTTCGCTCCGTCCTCAGCCACGAGGGACACGAGTCCGATCTGATCCACGACAAGCAACCGGTGGGCGTCGAGCGACACAACCACCACAGGCGAAACAAATCCGTCGGCCAGCTTCCGCAACGATTGCGCGGGCGATTCCTCGGCGGCGCCGCACTTTCCCGCGACGAGGATCGCGACCGTCACAGCGAGGAGGCAGGCGAATCGCGCGGCAACCTGGCCGGCCCTCGCAAAAGGGCGTGGCTCCGGGCAGGCGGGGCAGTCTTCGTGGAATCGTGCGGGCATGATGCGCCGGGACGATAGGGCGGTTCATCCGGCTGACAAGGCACGTTTCGAGCCGCCTCGCCGTCAAACCACGGGCCTTACTCGCCTTTGCGGGGCAGGGGAACCGCGTGGAACCGGTCGGCTTCAAGGTCGGGCCCAAGCACACTCCGCCAACCTCCGGGCCATCGAACCTCGACGGAATCCACGTGATCGACGTCGCCCAGTCCGAAGCGGACGACCGGTGCTGATTGGGACCGATAGGCATCACCCGCAACCACGTTGCGAGCCTGCTGCCCACGGCCATCCCGGATCCGGACCGTCGCGCCGACCGGCCCCGGCGATCCTCCCACCTCGGGAAGGTGAAAACCGATCCAATGACCTGCGTCCGGGACCCGGTTCGAGAAGATCCGGACGGTCTGACGCACCTCGGGCCAGATTTCAAATGTAGTCACCAGCAGGTCGACTTTGCCGTCGCCATCGAAGTCGTCTGCGACCACGTTCCGCGAATCCTCGCCCAACGCGACGCCGGCCAGATGCCCGGCATCGGCAAATCCTGTCCCGGCGAGGTTGAGCAACAAACGGTTCTTGTGATGCCCGCCGTAGGACCAGCCAGCCCCACGCGTGGACGCGAACTTCGACGCGAAGAACGCATCGGCCACCGCTGGTTTCGTGGTCGGTGGCAGGTAGATGTCCTGGGTCCAGAACTCCGATTCGTAGTCATGCACGGACCGCCGTGTCTCGTGGCCGTTCACCACGTGCAGGTCGGGAAAGCGGTCGGCATCAAGATCGAACGCAGCCGCGCTCCAGGCCCAGCCTGCGTCCTCAAGGACCCGACCGCCCGGCCCGCCACGAAATCCGCCCGGCCCGCCGAGAAACAACCGATTGCCCACCGTCATCCGAATACGTTCCTTCGACCACGCCTCATGGCCCGGCCGTTCCAGGCCGAGAGCCGACAGGCGGGATGCGGTTGGTTGGGGCATGGCGACAAGCAGGACGTCGAGGAAGCCGTCTGCGTTGAAGTCCGAAAAAGCGTGCGACATGCCGAAGCCGCGCGCATCGCCCAGCCACGATCCGGTTCGTTCCGCGAAGCGACCCCGTCCATCACCGCCGTAGACCTCCATGCCCGCGAAGTCGCTGGTGACCACGAGGTCCAGATCGCCGTCGCCATCGAGATCGGCGAGGGATGCCGCATAACTGCGCCGATGACGGTGCGCTTCGAGTCCCGATCCCGCCGTGACATCCTCGAAGCGTCCGTGTCCGTCGTTGCGTAGAAGGTACGCGGGAGGAGCATCGTTGGCGTCGAAGTAGGGCGTGGGCATCTGCCCTCCCTGATAGGGCGTCCGGTACTGGCCAAGGAACACGTCGAGATCGCCGTCACCGTCCATGTCCCCGCATGTGAAGGCCTGGGCGTACTGCAGGCGGTCGGGGGCGGTCCATGCCATCACGGGCGGCGTCTCGAATCGGCCGCCGGCGGACCCGCGCAACAGGACCAGTCCACTTCGCACCGCCATCAGCAGATCGGGAATTCCGTCGCCCGTGAAGTCGGCGAGCAGCGCGGTGAAGATCAGGCCCGGATGATGCGCGCTGAGCGGGCGCTCCTCCCAGGTGCCACCGGGGTTCCGCCACAACACCAGGTTTCGCGCAGCGAGGATGATCTCCGGAATCCCGTCGCCATCCAGGTCACGGACCAGCACCGGATCGATCCACGACGTCCGCGGGAATGGGGCGATCGCACGATCGAACGTCGGCTCGAAAAGCGGCCGCCCGGCGCGCCGGAGAATCTCGACGGAATCGAGATGCACGTCCCCCATGGATTCGCTGGTGTCCGACTCGGGCCACTCGATCCGGACGACGGCCAGCACCTGGGCACGTTCGGGGGGTGTCGAGCGGGAGACATCCAGCCGCACCTCGAATTCGCTGGCATCCGGGGCAGGGGCCGCGGCCGGCACGAAGCGCACGTGACGCCATTCGCTCTGCACGAGGCGCCATCCCTTCGATCGCCAATCCCCGATGCTTTCCCGCCAGCCGTCCCATCCGATCCGAGGGCTCCCTGCCGCCGAGCGCCAGCGTTGGATGCCGTGGGGCAAGGCCTCCGGACCCGCGAGATCGACCCGCGTCAGCAGTCGGACCTGCAGGTCCTGCAGCAGCGCAAGGCCTTCCGGAGAGGCGTTGAGGCTTTCCCAGAGCCTTTCAACACGGAGGGCGTGCTGCTCGGCCCGACGTTCCACGGACCACACCGTGCGATCGGCCTCCCGTTCGGACTCTTCGAGAGCGGTGAATTCCTGGAGAATCCCGGGGGCAAGTGCGGCCCCGGTGGAGGGATTGGCGGGCGCATTCGTGGATGGCGGGACCGCATCGCCCGTGGCGTTTCTTCGTCGCGTCAGGAGCACCGAACCCAGCACTGCGACGACGACCAGCAACCCGAGGAGGCGCCACCGGTCGGCTGTGGAAATCGCGGCGGATCCACTCATGCCCATGGCGAACCCCGTCGACGAGGGTCAGTTGGCCACTGCGGAAACCGATGGAGACGCGGATGCCGACGTGGAGGCGCGCGCGCGGGTCGGTCCGGCCGCGGTCGCCAGTCGTCGCATCCTGCGCACGGCGGACTTCATGCTGGCCTGACCGAAAAGCCCGGTGCCGCTGACGAACGTATCCGCTCCCGCCAAAGCGCATTCAGCGACGGTATCGAAGGTGACGCCGCCATCCACTTCGATGTCGTAATCGAGCCCGAGCTCGTCCCGCCAACGTCGTGCCTGTTGGATTTTCGGCACCGTCTCGTAGATGAACGACTGGCCTCCGAAACCCGGATTGACGGTCATGATCAGCACCGTGTCGACCTGCTGCAGGAAGGGTTGGACGGAACGCATCGGGGTGGGGGGATTGACCGCGATCCCGGCGCGGAGCCCCAGCGACCGGATCTTCCACAGAAGCGGTTCGACGCGATTTCCAAGCTCCGCGTGGATTGTGAGTTGGCCGGCACCAGCCTTGGCGAACGGCTCGAGCAGGATCTCCGGACGCGAGCACATCAGGTGGACGTCGAAGAAAAGCCGGGTCAATCCACGCAGGCTCGCGACGACGACCGGCCCGAACGAGATGTTCTCGACGAAATGGCCATCCATGATGTCGAGATGAAGCCACTCCGCTCCCGAGCGGGTGGCACGTGCCACCTCACGTTCGAGCCGGGCAAAATTCGCCGCCAACAGCGATGGCGCAATGATCACTGCCCATCAGGCTAGCGACGGCCAACTGCGCGGGTCAATGGCCTGGGCGATCGGCGACCGCAAGAGACAGGCATCGATCAGCGGCCCAGCGTCAATCCGGCAAAGGCGTCCTCGAGCTTCGTGATGGGGACCGGCCTCGGATCGAAAATCCCGCGGAGATACTCGACCGCCTCGGGAACTCCCTGGACGCCGCGCGGGAGCGTGGCGCCGGCGGCGTTCGGATGGCCACCACCCTGGAGCATGCGCGCGATCGGCAGCGCCTCGCCGTTCAAGCTGCGAAGACTCACGACCACGCCGGCAGAGCCCTTCCGGGCCATCGTGAGGAGCACTTTGTGCGCGCATTCGGGCGCGCGCAGAAGGCGATGCACGATCAGGTTGCTGTTGCCCACGACGACGTCGACCCAACCCACACCGTTCCCCAGCGGGACGATTCGTGAATGGCTCCACTCGAAGCCCAGGGGATCCTCCACGGCACGGCGAGTGCGGATCACCGTGAGGAGCGGATGATCGATCAGGGACTCGATTTGTGCATCGATGAGGCGGCTCAGGTTCCAGAAAGAGTAGGTCTTCAGGAGGGCCGCATAATCCTGCGATGCGTCGAAGTCGGGATCGTCCTCGCGGAACAGGTCGCCGATGTCCGTCAGCGCCACGAGCCGGTCGAGTTGTGGCGATTCGATCCCGTGGGACTTGCAGAGCTCGTAGCAGAGCAGGGCGGCGGACTTCGAGGTGTCGTGGATCAATCGCGCATGGGCCGGCTTCGCGAGGGCAGGGTGGTGATCAATGACGACCCAATCCGGTCGATCGAGGCGCGAGTCGAACGTGAAATCGCAGACCCATGCCGATCGCTCCTTCGGCGCGCGCTGGCGCCAGGCCTGGGTGTTCCACGCTTCGAGCCGGACCTCGGAACTGAAGAGTTTTTTCGCGAGCCGCTGCAACAAGTGCCCGGCAACAAACCCGTCAAGGTCGCTTTCGTGGGTGAGGATGACATCCGGCCGTGGCAACGAATCCATGGGGTCGGAACGGTTGCCGGATTGATCGCGAACAAGCAAGCCCCTCAGTTCAAGCCGAGATCCTCAGGAGAATCGGAGAGCAACCGGAACAGCCCGCCTTTGCCGCGGAGGATCCGGCGCCAGAGCGTTGTCGGATCCGGATCGAAGACCAGCTTCGGCGTTGCGGGGTGCACCACCCATGCGCTCCGCGCGAGTTCCTCCTCCAGTTGGCCCGCGCTCCATCCCGAATACCCGGCGAACGCGAGCAGGCGCTGCGAGGACGGGCCGGCGGCCAGAAGTTCCATAAAATCCTCGATGGAATGACCGTGGTCGATCCCCGGCATAACCGACCCGTTCGGCAAAAAATCACCGCCACTCAGGAAACTGAACGCCTCCGTCTGAACCGGACCACCGGCACGCAGTCCCAGCGACTTCGCCGATTCCGGCAGGTCCGACTCCACCGCATCACCCAGGCTCGAACCCGTCAGGCGGTTGAGCACGAGGCCGAAAGCTCCCTCGGCGTCGTGTTGGCACACCAGCACCACGGCACGATGAAACCAGGAACCCGACAAGTTCCCGCCGTCGAGAAGAAGCCGACCGCGCAGCGATTTCCGTTTGGCCGCCATCGAATTCGGATCGGAGTCTGCAACAGGCTTGCTGGCATGACAACGAGCGTTAGGCTCGTCCCGCCTTCGGCGCGCGAGACACGCCGCCGCGCTCACCCCGGTCGCCTCCGCATACACCGTACACCAGACCCGACATGCCCGAAGCCCCCCTGGACCTCGTCGTCATCGGTGCCGGACCCGGCGGCTACGTCGCCGCCATCCGCGCCGCCCAACTCGGACTTCAGGTCGCCGTCATCGAGCGTGAGGATGTCCTTGGCGGAACCTGCCTTCGCGTCGGATGCATTCCAAGCAAGGCGCTTCTGGAATCCAGCGAACGCTATGAGGAAGCCCGGCATTCACTGAAACTCCACGGCGTAACCACCGGCGAGATCGGACTGGATCTCGCCGCAATGATGCGCCGCAAGGACCTGGTCGTCTCCGCGCTCACCAAGGGAATCGACGGTCTGTTCAGGAAAAACAAGATCCTCCGACTTTGCGGACACGGGCGACTCGAGGGACCGGGGCGGGTCTCCGTAACCGGCAGCACAGGCACCACAACGCTCGAGGCCAGACACATCCTGATCGCCACCGGCAGCACCTGCGCTTCGCTCCCCGGCGTGGAACCAGACGGCCAGCGGATCGTCACGAGCACCGGCGCCCTCAGCTTCGCGAGCGTCCCCGGCCACCTTGTCGTGATCGGCGCCGGCGCCATCGGACTCGAACTGGGCTCCGTCTGGCGACGGCTCGGCTCCAGGGTCACCGTGCTCGAGTACTGCGATCGCATCCTCCCGGGCATGGACTCGGAACTGGCCGCCGAGGCCCGCAAAATCCTTGAAAAGCAGGGCCTGCAATTTCGATTGAAGACCCGCGTCACCCGGGTTCACACCGGAGACAATGGCTGCCTCGTGGACGTCGGAGACGAGGAAACCCTGTCCTGCGACCGCGTCCTCCTCGCCGCCGGCCGCCGACCCAACACCGAAGGACTCGCGCTGGAAACGGTCGGAATCCAGACCGACGAGCGCGGGCGTATTCCGGTCGACGCCAGATTCGCAACCTCGTGTCCGGGCCTCCACGCCATCGGTGACGTGATCGCCGGACCCATGCTCGCGCATAAGGCCGAGGAGGAAGCCGTCGCATTCGCCGAGATCCTCGCGACCGGCCACGGCCACGTGAATTACGACGTCATTCCTTCGATCGTCTACACCCAACCGGAGGTGGCGTCGGTCGGAAAGTCCGAGGACGAACTTGTGGCGGCCGGCGTCGCGTTCCGCAAGGGCGTGTTTCCATTCATGGCCAACGGGCGCGCACGCGCCATCGGACGGACCGAAGGCCGCGTGAAAATTCTCGCCGACACCGCGACGGACCGCGTCCTGGGGGTCCACATCGTGGGCGCCCACGCCGGCGATCTGATCGCGGAAGCCGCCACGGCGATGTCCCTGGGCGCACGCAGCGAGGATATCGCACGAGCGTGCCATGCGCACCCGACGTTGTCCGAAACGCTCAAGGAAGCGGCGATGGCAGTCTCCGGCCGGGCGATCCACTTCTGAACAGAATATAACATTTATTGTGCGCAATAAATTATGGGGCAAAAAGCGGCCCCTAGTGGCTGCTGTCCGAGGTCAGTTCGGTCGGGTTCCCCAGCGGCTCGTGAACGGCCAGAAGACGAAGCAATACTTTCCGACGACATTGGTCTGCGGGAAGTCGCCCCAACCCCGCGAGTCGTAGCTGTTGAGCGTGTTGTCGCCCATGACCATGTATCGCTGTCTGGGGAGAGCGTACTCGGTCTGGGCGGTTGGAAAATATTCCGCCAGGCCCGGATGTTTGTTCAGTGACCGCGCCACGGTGCCGTTGACGTGGCCCGAGTACTGGCTGTCGGCCGGCTGGTTGGTGGTTCCGTAGACCTTCTCGAAATGAGGCGTCGAGGCATCGAGGCGCTTGCCGTTGATCACCAGGTGCCGGTCATCGCCGATGCGGAGCGTCTCTCCAGACAGGCCGACGAGTCGTTTGATGTAGAACTGGTCCTGCGCCAGGTTCCGGATGCCCCGGGTCTCGAACACGACGATTTCACCGCGGGTTGGCGACCGGAAGTTGAACGTCACCCGGTCCACGAAAAGATGGTCCCCGGCCGAGTCCAGCATCCGGAGGAGGACCTCGCCTTTCTTGAACGCCATGCCTGGGGCGAGCGGGAGGAACGGCTCCGGACGGTCCCATCCGATGAAGCCACGAAGTCCGTTTCGGAGGTCACCTTCGTGTCCGTCGACCGGTGCGAACCAGATGCGTTCGGTCTTTTCGTAGGACCTTCCGGGCTCGTTATAGCGGAGGCGGACGTCCTGATACGTGACGAACATCATCGATTCCCGAGGCTCGACGCCAACGACTTCGCCATCTGCTTCGGCGACGATCTCGTGGTAGAACTGGCCGAGAATCAGGCCTGCGTACAGCCGGCCCAGAAATCCGGGCACCTTGGATCCGGGCTGGCTCCGCAGATCCTGGAAATGCACGCCAAAGAGGGTGGGCTGCATCGAGCCGGTCGGGATCTTGAACGGCTGCAGGACGAATGTACGGATGGCCATGGCCACGCCGATGGCGACGAGGAAGACCTCCACATTCTCGCGGATGGCGGCGTTGGCGTAGGGCTGGAGCCATTTCTGGGCGCAGACATCGAGTTCCTTGAGCCCGGCGGACAGCGCGTCCGCGGACGGGCTCGACTGGAGCAACCGGTCAAAGGAGCGGATCCCGTCGTCGATGCTGGCCCGGGCCTTGGGGGCGAGTTGGTCACGCTGGAAACATCGGATTTTCCAGATGTGTTTACGGACTTCCACCGCATGCCGGAAACGCCGTGAAGCGAACCAGCGGACGAGCATGGCGGGATTTCGGAGACATCGCCGAAGCCCCCCCGCCGGGAGTGGTTGAAGATCCTCGGCGGCACTGTCGCCGGCGGGTGCGGTCATGGAATCGGAAGCCATGGAGGATGGGGAGACGCGGTGACGTCGTGCGGCCTCGGGTCAGGCCTTGAGGACTTCGATGAAGGCTTCCTGCGGGATGTTCACGGAGCCGATGGATTTCATCCGCTTTTTGCCTTCCTTCTGTTTCTCAAGGAGCTTCCGTTTGCGGGAAATGTCGCCGCCGTAGCACTTCGCGGTGACGTCCTTGCGGAGCGCGCTGATGCTTTCGCGGGCAACGACCTTGCTGCCAATCGCGGCCTGGATGGCGATCTGGTACTGCTGGCGCGGGATGACTTCCTTGAGTTTGGCGGCGAGGGCACGTCCCCTGCCCTCCGCCTTGGAGCGATGGACGATGCACGAGAAGGCGTCGACGGACTCGGCGTTCACCAGCATGTCGAGCTTCACCATGTCCGAGGTCTCGTACCCGGAGGTCTCGTAGTCCATCGACCCATAGCCGCGGGTGATGGATTTGATGCGGTCGTGGAAATCGATGAGGATTTCGCTGAGCGGGATCCGGGACGAGAGCATGACACGGCGGGTGTCGAGGGTCTCGGTGTGCTGGATGGTTCCGCGCTTCTCGGAGATGAGGTTCATGATGTCCCCGATGCACTCGTTGGGGGTGATCACGAAGGATTTCACCACGG
>CAIMTB010000367.1 GCA_903844265.1 uncultured Verrucomicrobiota bacterium | reverse complement strand
CTGAACCTGATCCCGTTGATCGACGTGATCATGTTCCTTCTGATTTTTTTCATCTCCACCACCAGCTTCATGGAGGTGCGGGGACTGAGCGTCGACAAACCCCAGGCCGGGGGGGCCAGTCACGGCCAGAATGAAAGTATCCTGCTGACCGTGCATGGCGATGGCACGGTCCGCCTTGCCAACCAACAAATCGGCGTCGACGGAGTCCGGCCGACAGTGAAGCGCCTCTGCGGCGATCAGCCACTCCCCGTGGTCATCCGCGCGGACCCGAACGCGCAATCGGGCTTGGTGATCCGGGTCATCGACGAGGCCAAGTTGGGCGGGGCGAAGGACGTCAGCCTGGCCACGGATAAGTCCTGATCGGCAAGAGGCGTGATGAGGAAAGTCTACCATGCACCCCAGAACGCCCTCGGGATGTCCGTCGCTGTCTCCTTGGCCGGGGGACTGACGCTGGCGATCTTCTGCATCATTCCCTTCTCGCACCTCGTTAATAAGCCGGGTCGGACGATCGAGATTGTGAAGACCGGTACGGTCGACATTCCGGTGGCCGCTCAGGAGCAGGCACCTCCACCTCCCGAGCCCGAGAAAGAGGCGGAGGCGGTTGCCCAGCCGCAGTTGGTGGATTCGCTGCAGCAGGTTCCGCTCAGCGCCGATCTGGAAGTGGCGATGGGCAGCGGCGGTGCCTTGGCTGGCTTTGGGGAGGTGAGGGGACTGACGGGAGGTCAGGCGCTGCATGAGGAGGCTTTCGATGTCTCCGAGCTCGAAAAACGCCCCGAGGCAGTCACCCAGGTGGCCCCGCTGTACCCGGCCGAACTTAGAAAATCGAAGATCGAAGGCTCCGTCACCCTGGTCTTCGTGCTCGGCGAGGACGGGCGAGTCGAGGAGCCGCGGGTGGAGAACTCGTCACGCCCGGAGTTCGAGAAGCCCGCGCTCGAGGCCATTCGCAAGTGGCGCTTCCGCCCGGGCGTCAAGGGCGGCCAGCCCGTCCGGACCTACATCCGCATCCCGATGCGCTTCCGGGTGGCCTCCAGCTGAGCCGCGTATCCTTCCCATTCCCTACTTCCGCATGAATCCGAAACACATTCTCACCCGGCTCGGTCTGAGTCGTGCCGCGTGGGCGGTAGCAGACCGTCAAGAATCCGTAGCAGTCGACGTCAGGAGACTCAAACTTGGGCCAAATGCCAAGGAACGGAGTCTCCTTACGTCGACTGCTCCCAGGAAGTGGCTCTTGTTGGACGGGCTGTTAGGCGTCTTGATGATGGGGTCTCTGGCGACCGGAGCGGAGCCGAAGTTCGCCCCTTTGCCCGCGACCCATGAGCTTGCGTCCGTTTGGAATGATCCCGACTTCGCGCGCCGGCTCCTGGGCAGCTACGGGTTTGCATCGGACGCCGAGCCGCGCATGGCCCCCGAGGAGCAGACCGTTTACCGCGAGAAGGTTGTTCCACTCCTGCGCGAGGACGGGCAGAGGGCGATCCCCGCGCTCCAGGCACTGGTGAAGCCCGGTTCCAGCGCCGTGTTCGACTTCACGCTCGGCAATCTCTACTTTCAGAGCGAGGACCTCACCAACGCCGTGAAGTACTTCGAGTCCGCGCTGAGCAAGTTTCCCGACTACCGGCGCGCCCAGAAGAATCTGGCGTTCGCCCTGGTCCGGGACGGCAAGTATGACGCCGCGGTCAAACCCCTCGTTCGCACTGTATCCTTGGGCGGGGCGGACGGGAAGGTCTATGGCCTGCTCGGCTTCGCTTACATGAACCAGGCCCGTTATGCCTCTGCCGAGGCCGCCTACTCCCAGGCCATGGTCTACGAGCCGGACAACGTCGACTTCAGGCTGGGAGCCGTGAAGTGCGCGGTGGCAAGCGCGAATTACGATCACGCGCTCGCCCTCCTCGCGGAGTTGCTCAAGGATTATCCTGAACGTGAGAACCTTTGGACGCTCGAGGCCAATATCCACATCCAGCGGGAACAACCCGCCAAGGCGGCCACCAGCCTGGAGATGCTGCGACGATTGGGCAAGATCACGCCGAAGAGTCTGTATCTGCTCGGTGATTTGTACCTCGCCGTCGAGGCCCGCGACCTGGCGCTTGGCGCCTACCTGGAGGCCATCGCGGCCGACAACGGACAGAATGCCTCCAAGGCTTTGCGTGCCGCGCAGATCCTGATCGGCCGAGGTGCGTGGGACGAATCCGCCAAGCTGCTGGCCAGGATTCGCGCCACGACACCGTCTGTCGCCGGCGGCGAGGAAGTGAAACTGCTGAAGTTGGAATCGAAAGTCGCCATGGGGACAGGGGCCGGCAGTGATGCCGTCCGTGTCCTGGAACAGATCATCGAGCGCAGTCCGTTGGACGGCGAGGCTCTCCTGATGGCCGGGGACTACTATGCCAAGAACGGACAGCCGGAGAAGGCCGAGTCCAGGTACGACATGGCGAGCAAGCTCCAGGGTTTTGAGTCCGACGGATTCCTGAAGCGTGCGCAGTTGCTCGTTCAGTCGCAGAAGTATCCCCAGGCGGTCGAGTGGTTGCGGAAGGCCCAGAAGGCCAAGCCCCGCGACAACGTCCAGCGGTACCTGGAAAAGGTGGAGCAACTCGCCCGCGGGGGACGTCTCTGACTTATGTCGCGCCCGGGAATCGGCACCCTCACTTCGGGATCCAGAGTTGTGTGGATCTTGCTGCTCCTTCTGGCGGTGTTCGTCTCTGACGTCACCGCCCAGGATACCGGGTCGCTGGCTGGCTTGGTGGTGAGTACCTGGGATG
>CAIMTB010000366.1 GCA_903844265.1 uncultured Verrucomicrobiota bacterium | reverse complement strand
GGTAGGGCGTGCACTCCGCTGCGCGCCGTCCTTGCGGATGCACCCACGGACGGCGCCCCTCTGGATGGTCTCGTCCTGAAAACCGGTCAGGAATGCTTCTCTTCCTCGTGCAGCTTCTTGCTCTCGGCGACGATCGTCGCCTCGCGATCAGAGGGGACGTGGTCGTAGTGGCTCAATTCCTCCGAATGAAAACCCCGGCCGCCGGTGAGCGACCGGAGGGAGGCGGAGTAGAGATACAGTTCGTTCTGGGGAACCAGGGCCTTCACCACCTGGTAACCGTCAGCGGTGTCCATGCCCTGGATGCGCCCGCGACGGCTCGAGAGATCGCCGAGCACGTTGCCCATGAATTCATCCGGAACGCGGACTTCGATGAGGCAGATCGGTTCGAGGAGGCAGGGTTTCGCCAAGCGGAACGCCTCCTTGAATCCTTCCTTGCCGGCGATCTGGAACGCGATGTCCTTGGAATCCACCGGGTGTGTCTTGCCGTCGTAGAAGTCGATTTTGACGTCGACGACAGGATAGCCCGCAAGAATTCCTTCGACGCAGGCGGCGTGGACGCCCTTTTCGACGGACGGGACATAGACCCGATCCACGTTCTGGCCGGTCAGGTTCTCGAGGAACTCGACGCCACTGTTCCTTGCGAGAGGCTCGAGGCGCATCCAGACCTCCGCGAACTGGCCTGCGCCGCCGGTTTGTTTCTTGTGGCGATACTTGGATTCGCCGCGGCCGCGGATGGTTTCGCGATACGGGATGCGCGGTTCACTGAGGTCGAAGTCGATCTTGTAACGGCGCTTCAGTCGCTCGGAGACGATCTGGAGGTGCAACTCGCCCTGGCCTGAGATCACGGTCTGGTGCAGGGCGGAATCGACGTGGTGCTGGAACGTCGGGTCCTCGTCGTGGAGGTCGGCCAGGCCGACGGCCAGCTTGTCCTCCTCACCCTTGACCTTGAGCTTGAGGGCCATGTGCACGTTGGGCTTGGGGAAGACCATCTTCGGGACCACGACGATCCGCTTCGGGCTGCAAAGCGTGTTGCCGGTGTGGGTGTCCTTGAGCTTCACCGCGGCGCCGATGTCGCCAGCGTTCAGGATGTCGACCGCGGTGCGGTTGCGCCCGTTCAGGCTGTACACCTGGCCGACGCGTTCGTTGATCTTCCGGTCGCTGTTGTAGAGGTCCATGTTCACGTGGACCGTTCCCGAGTAGACGCGGAAGAGGGACAGGTCGCCGAACTGGTCCTCGTGGGTGGTCTTGAAGACGTAGAGGACCGGATTGTCGCCGGTGAGCGAGACGTCGACGGGGCTGCCGTCGACGGTCTCGGCGGCGATCTTGATGCGGTCGATGGGCGAGGATCCGTACTTCGCGATGAAATCCATGAGGCGCGCCACGCCGACATTGGTTTCCGCGGATGTGAAGAAGACCGGGATGAAGGCCTGTTTTTGGAGGGCGGTATGTTCGCCGGCGCGGAGTTCCTCCTCGGTCAGGCTGCCCTTGTCGAAGAATCTCTCCATCAGGGAGTCATCGGCCTCGGCGGTGTACTCGATCAACTCACGGTGCAGCGCGGTGACGCGATCCTTCCACTGGCCGTGGGCGGGGATCTCGGTGTACTTGCCCGAGGCATCGCCGGCGTAGGTCACGATCTCGTTGCGCATCACGTCGAGTTCCTGGTTGAACCCTGGACCCGGGTTGATCGGCCAGGTCATCGGGAACACGCGCGGCCCGAACTGGGACCGCAATTTCGCGAGCATCGCGTCGGGATTCACGTTCTCGCGGTCGCAACCATTCACCACGATGATTTTCGGGATGCCGTAGCGGGTGGCGTAGCGCCACGCGGTGTCGGTGCCGAGGGCGGGGCCGTGGGTGGCGTGGACGACCACCAGGGCGAAGTCGCCGACTTGCAGCGCGACCAGAGCCTCGCTGATGAAATCCATGTAGCCCGGGGTGTCGATCGCGTTGAACTTCCGACCGAGCCATTCCATGTGCAACGGCGTGGCATGGATCGAGATCTGGTGGAGCTTCTCTCCGGGATGAT
>CAIMTB010000365.1 GCA_903844265.1 uncultured Verrucomicrobiota bacterium | reverse complement strand
TTCGAATCCCTTCTCTCGCTCCAACTTCCATCCTCCAGTCCCAAGCGCTTACAACGATCCGCAAGGTCGTTTCGCGGCCCTTCAGACAGTTTCCTGACAAAACCCCGCTGACTGCGGCCACGTGGCACAGGCTTCAACCGAAAAGCGGTCGCGAAGAAGACCGGAGGCGGAGAAGGGGCCTTGGCTGAAGTGCTCGTGGAAAATGCGATCGAAGAAGGCGGATTTCCAGGCCGCCAGATCCCTCCCGTTTCCAGGCCGCCGCTGCCAGTTGTCTTCAATTGGGTAAAGTCCGACATCTCGGGTGGATTATAATGCTTCTATTACCCAAAGTATCCTGCGCGCATCCGCAATTTTACGGACTGTACGATGCTTGAATATGATTAGGGCCGCACTATGTTGGGTATGGCAGCGGGGTATTTCGGTTGTTAAGCTTGTGGCACGCTGGAATCAGGTGTGCGGTTTGACAGGTGGTGGTGGCAACGATTGCCCGGGCTGCCGCGGCGAAGTGGTTAAGAGTTCGGTTTCGTCTCAATCTTTGCGTTAGAAGGGAGGAATTTCTCAAATGACGAATTCGTTTTCGCAAGGATCGGTCCATGACCAGCAAAACTCGATTTTTGAGTTCGTGGGTCGCTGGGACGAGTTTGAACAATTCCCGAACGTCTGCGTGCAGCATTACAACAAGTCGAAGGAGGATGTGTTTTCCGACCTCATCGATGCGTATTTTGGCGAGTGCGCCGCGGTCCAATCCATGATTTTAAAGGCGCTCTGTATCCTTTATGCGTTCGATGGGGTTGGCCGCCAATCAGTGATGGACTTGATTAAGAGAGTCCGGGAAGAGGCCCACTCCATTCTTGAGGAGCGCCTGCTGGATCGCCTTGAGCGGGTTATTACGACGGTGTGACGTGTCCCAGGTGACGTCTGGCTTCCACGTCATCGAGAACCGCTTTCCAACGCGCACAACCAAGGGGTACCCTGCCGCCATGCTCTCCAAGGTAGTGGCCTCCGCTGATTCAGGCTTGGAAGGGTTCGCGGCCGGTCAAAAGCACAATTTTGGTGGTGTCGAGTGCGCGTGGTGCACCCCGGGGACATTCCAGATGGGGAGCTCCGAGGAAGAAGACGGGTTCGATGACGAGACGCTTCACACGGTGATGCTGACCCATGGCTTCTGGCTCAGCGACCATCAGACCACCCAGCAGGAATACAAGGTGGTGATGGGGAGCAATCCGTCCCGGTCCAAGGGTTCGGACCAACCTGTGGAGCAGGTGAATTGGGATGAGGCGACGGAGTTTTGTCGGAGGCTGACGATCCTGCATCAGCAGGTCGAAGCCACGCCCAAGGGCTGGGCGTGGCGGTTGCCCACGGAGGCGGAGTGGGAGTATGCAGCGCGAGCCGGGACCCCAGGTCCGCGGCATGGCCAGTTGGACGCGATTGCATGGCATTCCGGCAACTCGGGCAATGAACCCCATCCCGTGAAGCAGAAGGCGCCGAATGCGTGGGGGCTGTACGACATGATCGGCAACGTCTGGGAATGGTGTTCGGACTGTCATGGGGATTACCCGTCGGGCGTGGTCACTGACCCAACCGGACCCAGCTCGGGCTCCAATCGCGTGTCCCGCGGGGGCAGTTGGTACTACGGCGCCAGGCTCTGTCGCTCAGCCCTCCGGCGCGGGTATGGCCACGGCCTCCGTAGCAACAACCTGGGCTTCCGGCCCGCGCTCAGCTCAACCCCATAGCCAGGCTCTCCGCCCGGTGCTGGTAGCCATCGCGAAGGCTCCCCGCGGATCTCACAGTCCCCCTCTTGTCTGAGAATCCAGCCGGGCCGACTCCCATCGGAGTCGGCGCGTCATGGATGGCGATGCCGTGCCTGTCTTCTCTGAAAATCTTAGAATCTTGCAATCCACACTTGAAAAGCGGCACCCCTCCGCTAGGGTCAACACATAACCCGTAGTTAGTAAAGGAAGCAGCTTAGTTGCTTCTGTCCCCGCACGGCCAATTCATGGCGAGGATTTGAGGCTGGGGCGCTTGCTGGTGAGGAAGCGAATGCCGTGGCGCTTGTTTTCCTCGCTGAAATGGGACTGGAAATCGGTAGTGGTTTTGTGGTCCGG
>CAIMTB010000364.1 GCA_903844265.1 uncultured Verrucomicrobiota bacterium | reverse complement strand
ACCACCCCCGTCGCCATGGGAACCAGCCTCGGATCAACCCAGGCAAACTTCTCGGGGGACCAACCGTATGCCGGAGCCGCCCAGGGCCGTTCTCTGGGATCCACCACCCGGGTGGGGTCGTATGCCCCGAACGCCTGGGGCCTGTACGACATGCACGGGAACGTGTCCGAGTGGTGCCTCGATTGGTACGACACCTATCCAGGCGGAACCGCGGCCGATCCCCAGGGCCCGACCACGGGCTCGTACCGCGTGTTGCGCGGGGGTTCCTGGTCCAACTCCGGAGCCTTCTGCCGCTCGGCAAGCCGATCCTCCCGCGCGCCAAACACGGCCGCAGGAACCTCCGGGTTCCGGCCGGTCCTGGCTCAAAGTCTATCCGATGATTGGGGCTTCGAAAATCCCACGCTGCCGGGATGGCAGTCGACCGGCGATTTCAGCGACTGGCGACCGGTGGTCGGCGACCACCTCACCGTCAAACACATCCCCGGCTTATGGCAGCAGATGGCGATGTCGATCGGGGGTGACTATTGGCGGAACCTTGCCTATCCGGTGGGTCACAAGGGCCGGCAGTGGCTGAGCACGGCGGTGTATGTCCAGGCAGGAACGCGCAGCTTGCCGACCGACACTCTTGACGAGTCCTGGACCGGCACGCTGATCTCAAAGTGTTTCATCCTTCAAAAGCCAATCGTCACGTTCCTGATCGGCGGCGGACAGGACGACGCAAGGCTCCGCGTGGAACTGCTCGTGCAGGTCTCCAATCCAGGGCCTGACACCCTTGCGATTGACAACGCAGACTACGAGATAGCGGATCACGCCACAGGCCACGGCAAGGAATCCATGCGCCGCGCCTATTGGGACGTCAACGCACCCGGGTTGACTGGCAAAGCGGCGCGCATCCGCATCGTGGATGATTCGGCCAGCGGCCACCTCAACGTCGACGACTTCCGCTTTCAGGACTCCACGCCCGCAAATGAACGCATCACCCTCGGCGGCCAGCCGTATCCTGCGATCATGACGTTCGAGGGAGAGGAGCTGGATTCGGATTCGCCCGTCTGGGGCTTTGCAGACCTCCACACGCATCCGATGAGTTATCTGGGCTTTGGAGGTAAAATCATGCACGGCCAGCCCGATGGTGGCGCAGCCGCTCCCGGTGATATGTCGGTCGCGCTCGGCAACTGCAAAGCCAATCATGGCGGCTGGGGTCTGGACAATCCCCAGGGCGATTACTGGCGCCAGATTCTCATGTCAGCTTTGGACAATGCGGGAACCGATCCGCATCAGGAGGGTTGGTCAAGTGAACCGCGGGTGCAGTTCCGGAACTGGCCGGTCTTCAGCACCATCGCGCATCAGCAGATGTGGTACGAGTGGATCCAGCGCGCGCGCGACGGCGGCTTGAGGGTGATGGTTGCGTTATGCGTGAACAACCGCCTGCTGGCCAGGGTGAGCAAAGGGGACCGGCCGCGGAACGACCAGGCCGTCGGGGATTCGCAGATCGCGGAACTGAAGGCCTTTGCCGGGCGCCATGGGGACTTCATGGAGATCGCCTACGATCCGTTCCAGCTTCGCGACATCGTGCGCCGCGGCAAACTGGCGGTCGTCATCGGCTCGGAACTGGATGACATCGGTGACCTCGCGCAGGACCCGAAGGTCAAGACAGACGCAGACGACGTCAGCAAACAACTCGTGTCGGCTGAGCTTAAGCGCCTCCACGCCGCCGGCGTGCGCTACATCTTTCCGGTCCACCTCGTGGACAACAAGTTTGCTGGAACAGCCATCGCCGACAGCATGATGCTCAACATGGCCAACAAATATATCAATGGGGTTGGCTTCCAGGTCCAGCGGGCGACAGAGGGCGACAACCTGCAGTTTTGGCTGGAAAACTTGAATCTATTGGGCAGCAAGAAGGATGAGCTTGCAGGTCTCATGGCGTGCCTGGCACCGGGGTCACCCTGCCTGCCTGCCCTGCTTTCGCTCGCGGTCCCGATCCTGACGGCAGCGCAATCGATCCTGGCCCCGGCGGCGGCCGGCGCACCCATGTCGGGAGGCCTCATGCCTCTCGCCGTGTTTGGCGCCGCCAGCCTGCCGGTGCTTCTCACAATCATCGGCATCGACCAGGGGGACGTCGTGCAGGCCATCATTCCTCTGCCCGACAATTATCCCACTTATCCTACCAAGGCAGAGGCACCCTACGGCGTCCGTAATGCGCGCGGCCTGACCCAACTCGGCCAATACGCTGTCGGCGAAATGATGAGTCTGGGGATGATGATCGACGTGGACCACATGTCGCAGGAGGCAATCGAAGGCACCCAGGGCGTCCTCTCACTCGCGTCGGGCCGGTCCATGCCGTATCCAGTCAACTGCGGCCACAACGGGTTTCGCGAGCTGAGCCTGCATGACCGCAACGAAAACAGCCGGTCAACCAACCAGATGAACCGGCTTCGCGCGCTGGGCGGCATGATGGGAGTCGGCTGGGAAAACTCCAAGGATGGCAGCTTCACCAAGGGAATTGGCGCCGAGGCCCCAAGCCGGCAGTTCAGCCATTCCGTGGTCACGAACGATTGCGCCGGAACGTCCAGGACATTCGCCCAGACCTATCTGCTCGCGCTCGAGCGTCTCGAAGGCAGCCACGTCGCCATAGGAACCGATATCGATGGGTTTGTCATATCGCCCGGCCCACGGTTCGGCCCCCAGGCGGCCTTTGGCCTGGGAACCGAGGACGTCGCCCTCCGCGGGACTCAAATCAAGGATCAGGACAATGGCGTCCTTTACGAACCGAGGCACGGCCCCGCCCTCACCACCGGCGCCTTTCGCGGCGCCGCCATGCACCCGAAGAATCTGACGGGCTCCGTCGATTCCACCCAAGGCTATGTGTACACCGTCGACCAGGCGGATTTCTTCGCTGCCCTGAGCATCTTCCACTCACTCAAGACCGACGTCGAAGCCGGCCGTGTTTCCCTCCAGACATTGATGCAACCCATCACCACCATCGTGAATTCCTTGAGCGGGAATTATGGCGGCCAGTACCCCGACTTCGACACCTCCGGAGGCTCCGGGGCGCACATCGCCAATTACGCGGCTGGATTGCTGGCGGGTATTTATGACTGGCCGATCGGCGATGATTTTCAGCCGGACAAGACCGCCACGACAAAACTCGGGAAGTTTGTCTATCTCAGTAAGGTTCGCGGCTCGCAGCCACCTCCTCAGATCGCGGGACTGGGCCGGTACGTCGATCTCCTGAGGATCTGGGACGATTATCAGAAGATCTTTGGTTCAAACATACCCCTGAAGCGGTGCCAGACCGGCTTCAAGCAATGGGACATCAACTTTGAAGGCGTGGCCCATTACGGTCTGCTGCCTGATTTCTTGCAGGACCTGGCCAACGTCGGCCTTGATTCGAGGGACTTGAGCGTGTTGTTCCGTTCCGCCGAGGACTTCGCCCGGATGTGGACCCAGAGCCTCAACGCCTCGAAGCCGGAGCTCCCCAATCCTTAGCATTCCCCGAAGTGCTTCTCGACAGGGGCCTTTCTCTGGGCCAGTCATCGTCAACTGGACGGCTTCCGGTCTCCGCTTCAGCATTGTCTTTGCCGGAGAGTGAAGGGTGCCTGGTGGCCCCCGCGGTCTTCAAAACCGACGATCCGACCTCAAGGTCGGGTGGAGTGTTCGATTCGCTCCCTCTCCGCCAGAGGCACTTAGCAGTGGCGGTGGCCGTGAGTTCCGAGCGGCACCAGCGGTGTGTCTGATAGTTTTCAGACAGCCTGAACGGTTTTCTTTCCGTCCCCCGGCACAACGTCCCCAGCGGAAGCACGTGATCACAACCCGGGTCCCGGCCTGGGGCGGATGCAGCCTTGCGCCAATCCCTCGGGATGGCACGGTTCGCCCATGCAGACTGCGGTCGATGCCATTTATGAACACGGGCACCTGCGCCTGCTCCAACCCCTCCCGTTGCCTGAAAACACCCAGGTGCGCGTGGCGATCGAGATGCCGGTAGGCGGGGACATTGAGCGCCAAGCCTGGCTGGAACAGAGTGAGCGCAGGTTGCGGGCCGTCTGGGAGAACTCGGCAGACGATGTCTACAATGAGTTGCTCACGCGGTGACGTTGTCTTGCTGCCGATCCCGTTCACGGATCTGAGCAGCAGCAAGGTGCGGCCGGCAGTGGTGGTGGGTTTGGGTACTTTTCCCGGCGATCTCTTCGTGGTCCCTGTCACCTCCCAGCTGACGAACGCAGACCTGATCCTCGCCGATT
>CAIMTB010000363.1 GCA_903844265.1 uncultured Verrucomicrobiota bacterium | reverse complement strand
GCCGATGTCCTCGCAGCGATCGGCCGCAGCAACGCGGGGGAGCCGAAGGGCGCTCTCGGAATCGTCGAGTCGTTCAACGTGGCCACGCTGATCGAGGCCGCCGATGCTGCGGTCAAGGCCGCCGACGTGACGTTGCTCGATCTCCGGCTCGCGATGGCCCTGGGTGGAAAGGCGTTCGCCACCTTCACCGGCGACGTCGCCTCGGTCCAAGACGCCGTCGACGCCGCCAAGCGCGTGATCAGCGCGGCTGGCGTGCTCGTGAATTCCGTGGTGATCGCCCGGCCGCATCCGGACATCTACCGCGAGATCTTCTAGTCAGGCTCGATCACGACCGTGTGGCCCGTCCCGGGCGCGGTGGCGGGCCATCGGGTTTTGAGGCCCGACGCATCGGTCGCCTCGGCGTACCATTCGAGGTCCTCGGTTTTCGGGCCCGGCTTGGGAAGGCGGACGGAATACACCCCGCGCCCAACCTGTTGCGCCGCGTGTCCGGCGAAGCGGCCCTGGCCCATTTCGCGGCTGAAGACGGACACATTCCCGGGCGTGTTCTCGGAAAGGACGAGGATCCGGATCTCCGGCGCCTCCGATGCTGGCAGGCTGGTGGGGGCGGTTGGAACGATGAGGCGGGTCGGGCCGTGGTAGGCCATCGGCAAGGTGCTCCCCGTGGGTGCGGTGCCGCCCGCGAGTCTTCTGACGGCGTCGTCGGTCGCCCCGAAGACTGAAGGCAGGATGTGCTGTTCCCAGTTCGCGAGCGTGCCGAGTTCGCCGGGGTTGCTCACGGTGGCGAGCAGGTGGCTGTAGATTTCGCCTGTAATCCGAACCATCCCGCGGCGGGCGGCGAGCGCGCGCTCACGATCCGCAGGCGTCGCCGTGGCGCTGTTCGTCGCCGCGACGAGCGTTTTCTGGAACACGGCCCACTGGCAGTCCAATTCACCGATCGCGCGGTGGTAACGGAAGGTGTCAAGCCACCAGGCAAATCGCGCGGACTGCGCGGGGCCTGAGACCTTGGTCGTCAGTGCGGCAAACTGGTCGACGAAGACATATTCGCGCTGGACCTCGGCCCAGTTCCGCGGATCCGGCTTGAGCCCGCCTGGCCCGTCCGTCCAGTCCGATGGACGCGGCAGGTGGCCGTCGATGCGGGCGAAGATCTCGGCTGCGGGACCCGCGACCGACGCGCCGAATTCCGCGGTCGCCCAGTCCCGATAGAAATCGGTGGTGTCTGCGAAGACATTGCTGGGGCCGATCTCCTCGTGGAGGTCCGCCTCGAATTTCCCTGCGCCCGGGCCGCCGCAGTCGATGTGCCGCGATCCTGCCGGGCCTTCGATCGAAAGCCCCGCGATCGAAGGATACTCGGTCTTGGGGGTGAACCGCACTTCCAGGACTCCGTTGGTGATCGAGACATCGTCGAAGGCGAGGTCGAGCGCCCGGTCGAGGCCGACGCGGGCGAAGACGTCGAGGTTCTCCGCGACGCGGCGGCCGTTGATCGAGACGTCGAACACGCGTTTGCCGGCCTCGCGATAGTGCGGTTCGCAGAAGCGCAGCGTGACGCGGCATTTTCCGTTCGCGAAAGGGACGCGGTAGGCGGTGAGGTCGTACCGGACGGTCTGGTAGACAGTGTCGTCGTCGGTGTCGGCGATTTCGTGGCCGGTAAATGACGCGGGTCGGCCGCCTATCACGACGCCTTTCGGGTCGGGACTGGTTTCGCCGCGGCGACGTCGGAGGTCGTCGCGCCACGGAGACTGGTCCCAAGCCGCCTGGGCGAGGGCGGCGACGGCGGGTCCGAGGACGCGGGTGCGCCAGTGGATGCCCATCAACCCACCACACTTGTAATCCAATGCATCGGCGGCATCGCGCCGCATGCGTCCGGCCCAGAGTTGGACGGAGGTGAGGGCGGGGTCGTCTTCCATCCACGGGATGGCCCATTTGCCGCGGCCCTGGACCTCGGCGAAGCCGGGTTCGACGGGCGTCCTGCCGACCTCGCGGTTGATGCAGCTGACGGCGATCTCCTTGGGGAGGATCTTGTCGAACAACGCGCGGTCCTGGGCAGGGCCGAGGACCCAGCCGCAGGTGGCGAGTTGGAATGGGGCATGGACGGCGGCGTGGGCGGCGATGGCTGCGGCGAGGTCGTTGGTCGTGGCGCGGACCTGCGCGCCCTGGGTGCCTTCCCAGGTCCAGCCTTCAGGCGTCCAGAACCAGTAATAGTCGAGCGGATAGGCGGCGGCGGCGCGTGAAAAGATGCCTTCGTAGAGGCGCTGGAGCGTGGCGGGATCCTCGGGGTTGAGTCCCTGGGACTTGAGTCGTTCGGCGACGCGCCTGGGGACGATGAGCGGGGTCTCGGTGCCGACGCAGGTTTTCACGCCGACGCCGCGGGCGTGGGTGAAGGCATCGCGGAGCAGGTCGCCGGTCCGGTTGAACACGGCCTCGAAGCCGGCGGGTTCGGCGGGTTCCGGGCAGAAGCCGTCCATGACGGACGGCCCGAAGTCGTCGTGTTCGAACAGCGCGGATGAGCCGTGTGTGAAGGCGGAGGTGGGCTTGGACTGGTAGCCCCAGTTGCCGCGCCGAGTATTCTGGTAGCTCGACGGGTAGGCGAACTTCACGTGACCCGAGGGCTCGGCGTCGCCGGGTTGGCCTATCCAGACGGTGGGCTCGGCGTTCGGGCGCGCCTCCGGGTAGGTATGGAGCGCGAAGAAATTCATCCGCAGCTTCGGCAGCTGTGAGATCACGGACCGGTAATCGTCGCGATTCCACCAGTCGGGTCCTTCCGGGAAATCGTGGAACGGCTGGATGCCGCGCAACTCGAACAGCGGCCGCTGGACCTCGTCGAGATCGGGGATTTTCAGCGGCACGTGGCCATCGGGGAGCACGTCGCCGTGGAGGTAGAAGCGGACGCCGAGATGTTCGGCGAAACGGTAGGCGGCGTAGAGCGAACCGAGGTCGCGCGTCCCGGTCAGCGCGAGGATTTTCCGGTTTCCGTCCGCGATGCTGCGCAGCCGGAAGCCGTCGTCGCCGAGCGCCGGGCCGGTGTGGGGCGGCAAATGGACGAGTCCCCGGGACTCCCGGGCCACCACGATCAGGTTGCCATCGCGCGGAAGCGCCGCGGCTTTGTGGATGGGGAGGAGTTCGCCGGTGCGAAGCCAGGTGTAACGACGGACCTCGCGGGCGGCGAGTTGCTCGATGGGCGAAGCGTCCTGTGGGATCACAATTGAAATCTCGGCGGCGTCGAGGGTCCCGCCAGCGAGGAAGGTGACGAGGAGTCCCAGGGCAATCAGGGGACGGGCGTGGTGGGGCGTGTTCATGTCGAGGGCTTCAGTGCCCCAACCTCAACGGATGGGGGCGGGCGTCAAGGATTGTGCCGGGGATGGATGCGGGGCCACGGCTGGGAATCGGCGTCGAGGGATCGGCGGCGTCAATCCCGGTGCCGGCGCGCTTGTCTTTGTGGAGGGATTTGGGGGACAAACGGGCTTCAAGATGAACGGGGTGCTGGGGTTGCAGTGCGAGATCACCTGGGAGGACGCGGAAGCCAATGGCCAGCGGCTGGCGCAGTGGCTGGCCGCTCGTGTCCCTTTGCCCGGGACGCTGGTGGTGCTGCCGGAGATGTTCTCGAGCGGATTCAGCCTCAATCCCGCCGCAGCCGCGCAGCGGCCCGGGGGCGACGTCGAAACGCGCATCGCCGGCCTGGCCCTGGAACATGGACTCTGGATCGTCGCCGGGCTTGCCGTGGATTACAAAAGTGGTCCGGCGCGGAACGAGGCGGTGGTTTTCTCGCCAACGGGCGATGTGGTTGCGCGATACCGGAAGAGGCGGTTGTTCGCGCCGGGTGGGGAGCATCTCCATTACGCGGCCGGCGACGGACCGGTGATGTTCGACTGGGGCGGGATCCCGGTGGGCCTCTTCATCTGTTACGATCTGCGGTTCCCCGAGCTTTTCCGGGCTGCCGCGGCGCGGTGGCGGCCGGAGCTTTTCGTGGTCATCGCGAACTGGCCGGACACGCGGACGGCGCATTGGGTGAAACTGCTCCAGGCGCGGGCGATCGAGAACCAGGCGTGGGTGCTGGGGGTGAACCGGGTGGGGGAGGATCCTTCGCAACGGTACGCCGGGCGCTCCATGCTCGTGAACCCGTGGGGTGAGACCGTGGTCGATGGGGGCGAGGCGGAGGGTT
>CAIMTB010000362.1 GCA_903844265.1 uncultured Verrucomicrobiota bacterium | reverse complement strand
CGGGGGTTGGGAAGCGCGCCATTTGGAATTCCTTGGGGAGCGTGGTCCAGGTGCGGGTGTCGGCGATGTTGACGCTGGCCTGATATGCGAGCGTGGCGATGCGGACGAGCATTCCGAGTCCCTGATCCTGCTGGCTGGCGGCTTCGTTGGCTGCGAATGCCGCGGCGCCCTTGGCCAACGTGGAAATTAGGGTGCGGGTGATGATCGCGGGTTTCTCGTCCTCGAAGTCGCGGGAGACCACGCTGTCCATGCTCGAGACGATACCGGTGCTGAGCCGGTATTCGCTCGTGTTGACGGCGAGCGTGGAAAGGTACCCGGGTTGGGGTTCGAGCACGGGCCAGGCGGTGCCGATGTAGGACACGTTTGCGAAGATGATGGGGATATCGATGCGGATCTGCTGTCGAACGGGGGCCCGACCGGTCTCAAAGATCACGTAGGTCACGGACTCCGGCCGCTCCCCCTTGATCAGCCGGTCGCAGGCCTCGAGATCGGCGCGGATCGCGGCGTGGCCGGGGTTGAAGGATAGGGCGCGCTCCAACGATTTGTGGGCGCGCTCGAGGTCTGAAAGGTCCTGTGCCGTCGCCATGAAGAACGCGCCATCGAGCCAGACGGTGAAAGGATTCACGTATTCCAGATAGGGCCGGAGGGAGGCGTTCTTGGAGTAGAGCGAATTGACGGTGCCTTGGAATTGGGGGTTGTCGCGGGTGTTCTTGACGGAATCCGCGTGCGAACTTCCTTCGGCATCGCGCTGGGCGCGCTCGATGCGACGGGCGTTCTGGGCAACGGCGTCGATCTGGTACTGGTAGGCCTTGATCAAGGCGGGGCGTGCCGATTCGGGATGACCCAGCGCGAGGTAATTCAGCGCCCGGTAGGTGGCAGCCATGATCCGGTCATAGGCCCGGCCTTCGTACGGCAGGTTGGCGGGCGTGGTCATGGTCGCCATGGCCTCGGTGGCAACGCGGACACGGGCGCGGTTGGCGTATTCGGCCATCCGCCCTTCAGCCTGTTCGAAGGCGCGGTTGCTTTCCTCGTAGCGGCCTGCCGCACGGAGGGCGGTCGCATGTTCGAGTCGCCAGATCACGGCGTCCCGACCGTTGGACACGCTGTCGGCCTTGCCACCAAAAGCCTTCGCCGCCTGCTCGTATTGCCCGGCCTGCCACGATTGCCGGTAGGATTCGGTCTTTGTGGCGTAGGTGCTGCAACCGGTCGAAACGAGGGCCAGGACAACGACCGCGACGAATCTCACGAGTGCCTGCGGCAGCGCCAGCAGGCAGTGAGATGGACCTCGTGAGATGCGAAACGAATCAACGGTCGCGAAAGGATTCCGGTCATGGCCTGGTCGAGGCCGGGTTCGGGATCGGATCGGAGTCGGCTGCACAACCTTCGGCATGTGGATCGGGATCGGGCGGTCTGTCCCACGCGGATGCATGGCAGGCCAACGCTAGGAATGGACGATCGGCACCGCAACCGGATTCAGACGCTGGAGTTTATACTTCACCGCTCAATGCCGCGGTGCCTATAACCGCGGCCCACATGGCCAACGGAACCCCAGATGCCCTGAGCGCGACGACGCGGATTTGCGCGGTGTACGGACGACCGGTCCGGCACTCGGCGTCCCCGGCGAT
>CAIMTB010000361.1 GCA_903844265.1 uncultured Verrucomicrobiota bacterium | reverse complement strand
TGGTAGATCTCCGCGCAGTTCGTGGTCGCGACGCGTGTCCAATTTTTGGAAAACCCGGCTCTCCATGAACGGAGTGGCACCACGAAGGACACGAAGGACACGCAGGAACACAGATCCTCTGGCCTGCGTGCTCTTCGTGACCTTCGTGGTAGATCCCCGCGTGGTTCATGGTCCCAATGCGTGTCCAAATTTTGGAAAACCCGGCTACCCATGAACCACGGCGCCTCGCCCGTGACCATCAGTCGGTCGGCGGCACCACCATTGAGAAGCGCGGAATCCGGGTGAAAACCGGGCGACCGCCACCATCCACCCCCAGATACGCACCTTCTGCGACGGCGGACAACGTGTGCAGGAGATGGAAGCTGTTGTAGTTGAATTCGTCGCCGGGTTGAAGAAGCGGCGTCTGGCCGACCACACCGTCGCCTTCCACGACGCTGACGTCCCCATCGTCCCCGCGAACCACCCATTTGCGGCCCCGGATGGTCACCGGCACCTCGGAATCGTTGTGGATGGTGACAAAATAGACGAAGCAATAGGGCCTCTCAGGCGGCGCCTTGGCCTCGGGGTGGAAGACAACCCGGTCGACCGTGACACGCAGTCCCTCAAGTTCAATCGGCTGACTCATTGGCCTCCCCAAGACGATCAACAATGCGGCGGTGGGCGGCGCTGAAAGCAAGAGACCGCAACTCCTCCAGGGTCCGCCATTCCCCCGCAGCCCTCGTCGCCGGCCGAACCCCCAAGAACGCGACGCGGTGGACATGCTGCGTGATGCGATAGCGCGTGATGGAATGTCGAACGCGACACCACGGCTCGGGCTTCACCCTGCGCACGCCGAACAACCGCCGCACAATCGCGGACGGATCGGCCTCAGGCGAGTTCACCTCGATGTTCGGAAATTCCCACAACCCCCCGTTGACCGCGTTGTCTGGGCGACGTCGGATACAGAGAAGGTCCTCATGCTCCGCCACGATGACCACGAAATGCCTCGGGGTGACGCGGGGAGTCGACCTGGCCTTGGGATACCCGGCCGGGTTCCCCGCGCGATACGCACGACACTCCAGCGCCAGCGGACACCGGGTGCATTCAGGCTCCCGGGGCGTACACACAGTCGCCCCCAATTCCATCAGGGCCTGGTTCAAATGCGAACAGGCCTTCGCACGTCCCGTCACTGAAGCAGCCTCCACCAACTGTCGCGCCCATCCCCACATCTGGCGGTTCACGGAAGGCTCCGCCGGATCCCCCGCAACCGCCTCGATCCGGCTCAAAACCCGGACCACATTCCCATCAACGATCGGCTCCGGCTCATCAAAAGCCACGCTGCACACAGCTCCCGCCGTGTACCGCCCAACCCCGGGCAACTCAAGCATGCCACCCAGGTCCGATGGGAATACCCCACCGCTCCTCTGCATGATCTGTCGCGCCGCCAACCGCAGGTTCCGCGCCCGCCGGTAGTAGCCAAGCCCCTCCCACAGCTTGAGAATGACCTGCTCGGACGCCTCGGCCAACGACTTCACGTCCGGCAACCGGCCCATCCACCGTTCCCAATACGGGATCACCGTGGCCACCTGGGTCTGCTGCAGCATGACTTCCGAAACCCAGATCGCATACGGATCCCGTGTCCGCCGCCAGGGCAGATCCCGCGCGTTCGCGGCGTACCAGTCCAGCAACAGGTTGGCGATGGCATCCACATTCATCATCAGTCATCCCCTCCGCACCTTTCACCCCGATCCAACCAAGGCTTCGGGCTTCCATCGCGATGAACCCTCGAATACCCGCCTATTTTCCCCCGAGATATTGCTGCAGAGTGTCCCGGTACCCGCGGCTCATCGTCAGCTTCGTGCCGTCGTGGAGAATCACCACGTACTCGCCGTGGAACATGGGCTGCATCTCCCGGACGCGGTCGATGTTCACGATGGTGGACCGCGCGATCCGGATGAACCGCTTCGTGTCCAGCCGCCCCTCGAAGTTCGAAAGCGTGTCCCGGACCAGATGCGCCTCGCGCCCGACGTGGAGCTTCACGTAGTTGTCCTGCGCCTCAATCCAGTCGATGTCCCCCGGCCTCACGAAGATCACCCGGCCGTCGAGCTTGACCGCGATCCGCTCGTTCGAGGGGACGCCACCCGCCCCAGGCTGGTTGAGAGTCTCCAGCAGCGCCGCCAGTTTATCCGCCAGATCCACGGGACTCGCCGCCTTCAACTGCTCCCGCACCCGCGCCACGGAAGTCTTCAGCCGCTCCTTGTCAAAGGGCTTGAGCAGATAGTCGAAGGCGTGGACCTCAAATGCCTTCACCGCGAATTCGTCGAACGCCGTCACAAAAACCACCAGCGGCAACTTCGTCCCCTTCAGCTGCGCCAACACCCCGAACCCGTCCAGTTCCGGCATCTGGATGTCCAGAAACACGACGTCCGCAGCCTCACGGCGGATGGCACTGACGGCCTCCCGGCCATCGCCACATTCGGCCACAATCTGGATGTCGGCTTCCTTCGAAAATAACGCACGAAGCCGGTCGCGAGCGAGCGGCTCGTCGTCAACGATGATGACGCGCATAAGTTCGCGCGGATGCTGCCGTTTGTCCCCACTTCTGCGCAACAGCCAAGCGTCATCCTGAGAATCCCCCGTGCATCCACAGATTGACGGTGGGGAGCGCACTCCGCTGCGCGCCGCCCTTCGCGGACGCACCCAGACACGCCCCCACCGCCATTCGCCACCGAAGGGTCGCGTTCCTCACAACGGCGAGAGATTCTCGACCCGATGACTCGTGATCCATGTTCACCGACCCCGGGTCCCGGCCTGTCAATGCCTCGGTCCAACCCCGCCGCGCACCCCATGAAAATGGGGCGGATGTCGTGCGGCTCATGCGGTTACAGGGCGATTTCGACCGTCCAGGGCGAGAAAGCCCGGGTGCGAAGCACCGCCCAATTCCTCGTGAGTCTATTGCTCGCGATCTTCATCTCTGAGGGCGCGATCATGCTCCTGATCCCGAGACTCCCGGCATTCCTGCAGCCTTGGAAGGAACTCCTGGACACCCTGCTCCTCACGGCGGTCCTCGCCCCGGTCCTCTATTACCGCAGTGTCCGCCCTCTCTCCCTCTCGCTCTCGAGACAGACGGCGATGGCAGATGATCTCCGGAACACAGCCATCTACCTCGATTCGATGCACGAGGCCATGTGCGCCGTCGATCTGGAGGGCAAAATTCTCAGCGCCAACCGCGCGCTCCATGTGATGTGGGCCCTCAAACCCGAAAATCTCGAAGACACCACCGTCTTCGATCTTCTCCCTCCGGAGGAACGCCCCAAGCAGCGCGAGGCCTTCGATAACGCCATGCTCCAAGGCAAGGACGTCGCCTTCGAGACCGTCTGCGTCAGGCCGGACGGCACACGCATCCCGCTCATCGCAAGCGCCTCATCCTGGCAGGACGGCAAAGGCGGGGCCGCGGGTTGGATCAGCGTCTTCACCAACATCACCGAGCGCAAGGAGGCCGAGGCCTTGGTCGATCAGGCCCGCCGCACCGCCGAGGAAGCAGCCCGCGCCAAAGGCGAGTTCCTCGCCAACATGAGCCATGAGATCCGCACCCCGATGAACGGCATCATCGGATTGTCCCACCTCCTCAGCCGCTCCTGCCTGGACGAACGACAGGCCGATCAGGTCTCCAAGATCCAGTCTTCCGCAAAGCTCCTCCTCCAACTGATCAACGACATCCTCGACTTCTCCAAGATCGAGGCCGGCCGCCTCGCCATCGAGTCCGTGCCGTTCAGCGTCGAGGAACTCTTCTCCGAAGTCGCCGACATGCTCGTCGGTTCCGCCGAAGCAAAGGGGCTCGAGTTCCTGTTCAAGGTGGATCGACGAATCCCGACCCAGCTCATGGGAGATCCCCTGCGCCTCAAGCAGGTGCTGATCAATCTCACCTCCAACGCCATCAAGTTCACCGCCAAAGGCGAAGTGCTCGTGTCCTGCAGCGTGGAATCCGTGTCACCCACCACCACGCCGAACACTCTCCAGTGCACCTTCTCGGTCACCGACACCGGCATCGGCCTCACCGAGGACCAGCGCAACCGATTGTTCCAGGCCTTCACCCAGGCCGACAACTCGATCTCCCGACGCTATGGCGGCACCGGCCTCGGACTCGTCATCTGCCAACGCCTCGTCCAACTCATGGGCGGTGGCATCCTGCTCGAAAGCGAACCCGGTCGGGGCACCCGCGTCCACTTCTGCGTCCCACTCGCTCCCTTGGCCGATGCCAGTGCCCATGAACCCCGCCCCCTCATAGCGCGAGACTTCCGGGGCAGAGGCGCGCTCGTCATCGACGACAACGCCACCTCGCGCGAGATCCTCCGGACCTACCTCCAACACTTCGGCTTCGAAGTCGTCACCGGCAGCTCCGGCGCCGAAGGCCTGAACATCCTCGAGAATGCAGGCCCCAACGAATTCCCGCTCATCCTCGTGGACCAGAGAATGCCCGGCATGGACGGCATCCAAACGATCTCGCGAATTCGATCGATCGCCGGTTCCAGGGACGCACACGCCGTGATCATGGTCTCCGCCTACGATCGCGAGAGCATCGAGGAAAACTCCCAGAGCCTCGCCATCGACGGCTTCCTCCCCAAGCCAGTCAATCCATCCCGCATGTTCGACCTTCTGGCGAAGGTGTTCTCAGAAAAACCAGCCCCCGCGAAATCCATTCTCCGCGCGGCCCAACGGGTTGATGCATCGGACGCCACCCCTGATCTCTCCGGGTTCAGGGTCCTCCTTGCCGAGGACAATGC